>JBCBJG010000081.1:0-11514 GCA_038523655.1 Pseudomonadota bacterium
CGGGTCATCGCCATGAGCGAGATGGAAACGCCGCTTGCCGTCGGAGCACGGCCGAGTGTGCGCACGACCGCTGATTACCTCGCTGAGCGGGCCGAAGCGGCGACCGACACGGACGATGCGGCCGGCTGAATGGCGGCTCTCGGCCTGCGCTGCACTGCGGTAGAACACGTGTGCAGCGCACCCTTCGCATTATAGCTCCACTTTCGAGCGGTGACCGTTGCACAGTATGTGCAATTCAAACTGTATCGATTGATTGACGTCATCATTGCTTGCCATCCCCGGCTGTCAGGTGCCATGTTGCGACATCTTGGCGTGCTGCTCTGGGAGGAAGCGCTCGCATGGACCAGCCAGCCGGCGTCCTGCCGATTAGTGAAGAAGACGCGCTGCGAGCCCAGATGTACGGGTTTATCGCCGCTTTTCTTTCGGCTGCTCCATCGGATGAGATGCTTGCCCGCGGCGCCGCGCTGACCGGTGACGACACACCGCTCGGTCAGGCGGTCGGAACCTTCGCGCATCTCTGCAAGCGGCAGAGCGCCGAAGACGTCGCCGATGAATATCAAGCGTTGTTCATCGGCATCGGGCGCGGAGAACTTCTGCCTTTCGCGTCGTACTATCTGACCGGATTTCTCAACGAGAAGCCGCTGGCGCGGCTGCGCAATGACATGCAGGCGCTGGGCGTCGCCGCGCAGGCCAAGGGCGGCGAGCCCGAAGACCACATCGCGGCGATTTTCGAGACGTTCGCCGGGCTGATCGACGGCCGGCTGGAGGCGCAGGCCTCGCTCGGCCAGCAGCGTGAATTTTTCGACGCCCACATCCAGAGTTGGGCTCCCTATTTCTTTCGCGATCTCGAAGGCGCGAAAGCATCCGTTCTCTACGCCGCCCTCGGCACGGTCGGCCGCGTTTTCCTCGAGATTGAGGAGACTGCGTTTTCGATGGTGCCGGCGGCTTAGACGAACCGTGGGTTGCGTTCGGCCCCGCGGAAAACGAGGAGGAAAAGATGACGGACAGTGATCGACCGGTCGATACCGACAGGCGGAAGTTTCTGTCGTTCGCAGGTGCAGGTGCCGTGGCTGCCGGGGCAGCCGTCGCGGCGTCGCCGCAAGCCGTTGCAGCGAATGCGCCCGAGATGGATGAAAAAGGCGGGCTTTACCGTGAGACCGCGCACGTCAAGCAGGTCTACGACCTCGCGCGGTTCTAGCGATCTGCGACCTCGATGACGTCGGCAGTGCGACGTCACCGGCGAACTTTTTGGTCCGTACGCAGCGCCCGGGATGAGCGCGTACCACGGGGACCTTTCTCTCCCATCCCGCGGAGGAAACCATGCTCAAGAAGAAGACGAACGGGGTTGCGAATGGCCCCCGGCTCTCGTCCGCTCTCGGAGAGCTCGCGGGCAAGACGGTCGATCGTCGTGCCTTCCTGAAAAATTCCGGTCTTGCGATCGGCGGTCTGGCGGCGGTCGGGACGATGGCGTCCGGTCGGGTCGCACCTGCCGAGGCTGCAGCGTCTGCCGGCGGCAAGATCGAGATCAAAAAATCGGTTTGCACACACTGTTCGGTCGGCTGCACGGTCGTCGCCGAAGTGCAGGACGGCGTCTGGGTTGGGCAGGAGCCCGGGACCGACAGCCCGTTCAACCTCGGTGCGCATTGCGCCAAAGGTGCAGCGGTTCGTGAACACGCGCACGGCGAACGGCGGTTGAAGTACCCGACGAAGCTCGTTGGAGGAAAATGGAAGCGGATCAGCTGGGATCAGGCGATCGACGAGATCGGTGACAAGATGCTGCAGATCCGCAAGGCGAGCGGACCGGATTCGGTCTACTGGCTCGGCTCGGCGAAATTCAACAACGAGCAGGCCTACCTCTTCCGCAAGTTCTACGCATTCTGGGGCACCAACAACGGTGACCACCAGGCCCGGATCTGTCACTCGACCACAGTCGCAGGTGTCGCGAACACCTGGGGCTACGGGGCGATGACAAACTCGTACAACGACATCCACAATTCGCGGTCGATGATCCTGATCGGGTCGAACCCGACCGAGGCGCATCCGGTTTCGCTCCTGCACCTGATGAAGGCGAAAGAGCAGAACAACGCGGCGTTTATCGTCTGTGATCCGCGGTTCACGCGGACGGCAGCACACGCGACCGAGTATGTGCGGATGCGTCCGGGCACGGACGTCGCGATGATCTGGGGTATCCTCTGGCACATCTTCGAGAATGGATGGGAGGATAAACAGTACATCGACCAGCGCGTCTGGGGTCTCGAGTACATCCGTGAAGAAGTCGCGAAGTGGGGTCCGGAAGAGACCGAGCGGGTCACCGGAATCCCGGGCTCGCAGCTTCGCCGGGTCGCGCGCACGCTCGTCACCAACAAGCCGGGCACGCTGATCTGGTGCATGGGTGGCACGCAGCACACCAATGGTAACAACAACACGCGAGCGTACTGCATCCTGCAGCTCGCGCTCGGCAACATCGGACGGACTGGTGGCGGCGCGAATATCTTCCGCGGTCACGACAACGTCCAGGGCGCGACGGACATGTGCGTCCTCTCGCACTCGCTGCCGGGCTACTACGGCCTGAAGGCGGGCTCGTGGAAACACTGGTCCCGCGTCTGGGACGTCGACTACGAGTGGGTCAAGGGCCGCTTCGAATCCCAGAAGATGATGGAATCGAAGGGCATCCCGGTTTCGCGCTGGGTCGACGGTGTCCTCGAGGACAAAGCCGAAATCGACCAGACGGATAACCTGCGGGCGATGGTTTTCTGGGGCCATGCGCCGAACTCGCAGACCCGCGGGGCCGAGATGAAAAAGGCGTTCGAGAAACTCGATCTGCTGGTTGTCATCGACCCATATCCGACGGTCTCGGCGGTGTACCATGACCGGACAGATGGTGTTTATCTCCTGCCGGCCTCGACGCAGTTCGAGACATACGGTTCGGTCACCGCATCGAACCGCTCGCTGCAGTGGCGTGAGAAGGTCGTGGAGCCGCTCTTCGAGTCGCTGCCAGACCACGTGATCATGGCGAAGTTCGCGAAGAAATTCGGTTTCGACGCCGAGTACTTCAAGAATATCAAGGTCGCGAAGAATGCGCAGGGCCACGATGAGCCCGTGATCGAAGACGTCACGCGCGAGTTCAACAAGGGCATGTGGACGATCGGCTACACCGGGCACTCGCCCGAGCGGATCAAGGCCCACATGAAGTACCAGCACACCTTCGACAAAACGACGCTGCAGGCGCGCGGCGGTCCGCTCGACGGGGAGTATTACGGTCTTCCCTGGCCGTGCTGGGGCACCGCGGACATGAAGCACCCGGGTACGCCGAACCTTTATGATCCGTCCAAGCCTGTGGCCGAGGGCGGTCTGAACTTCCGGGCCCGCTTCGGTGTCAAGGCACCGGACGAATGGGGCGGAGGAAATCTCCTTGCGGAAGGCGACGTCGAAGGGGCTTCATATCCGGTCGGCAACGAGCTGAAGGGTGGCCATCCCGAGTTCACGATGGCGATGCTTCAGAAGCTGGGCTGGGCGAAGGACCTGACCGCCGAAGAGGTCGCGTCGATCAAAAAGGTCGCCGGTATGACCGAGGATATTCTCCTCGAAATCGGCGAGGCTGCGATGAGTGGCATGTCGGAGGACCAGAAGAAGGCCGGCAAGGTGAACTGGAAGACCGACCTCTCGGGCGGCATCCAGCGGGTCGCGATCAAGCACGGTTGTGCGCCATTCGGGAACGCCAAGGCCCGGACCGTCGTGTGGCCATTCCCGGATCCGGTGCCGCTGCACCGCGAGCCGCTCTACACGAACCGCCGCGACCTGCTCGACAAGTACGCGACGTACTCGGACCGCAAGATGTACCGCCTGCCGACGCGCTATGCGTCGATCCAGGAGGTCGATCACTCGACGGATTACCCGATGGTGCTCACCTCGGGCCGCCTCGTCGAGTACGAGGGCGGGGGCGACGAAACCCGCTCGAACAAGTGGCTGGCCGAACTGCAGCAGGACATGTTCGTGGAGATCAATCCGGTCGATGCGAACACGCTCGGTGTGCGTGACGGCAAGATGGTCTGGGTCGAAGGACCTGAGAAAGCCCGTGTGAAGGTGATGGCGATGGTGACCGAGCGCGTGGCGCCCGGCGTCGCGTTCATGCCCTTCCACTTCGGCGGGATGTATCAGGGCAAGGACCTGAGGGAGAAATATCCCGATGGTGCAGACCCGTACGTGCTCGGTGAGGGTGCAAACACGGCCATGACTTACGGTTATGACTCGGTGACGAACATGCAGGAGACAAAAGCGTCTCTCTGCAAGATCACCGCGGTCTAAGGGAGGAGACACACAGATGGCACGGATGAAATTCCTGTGTGACGCCGAGCGCTGCATCGAATGCAACGCCTGTGTCACTGCCTGTAAGAACGAGCACGAAGTTCCGTGGGGTGTGAACCGCCGGCGCGTCGTGACGATCAACGACGGTAAGCCGGGCGAGCGGTCGATCTCGGTCGCCTGCATGCACTGCTCGGACGCGCCGTGTATGGCGGTCTGCCCGGTCGACTGCTTCTACCAAACGGACGAAGGGGTCGTGCTGCACTCGAAGGATCTGTGCATCGGGTGCGGGTACTGCTTCTACGCATGCCCGTTCGGCGCGCCGCAGTATCCGCAGGTCGGCAACTTCGGCTCACGCGGCAAGATGGACAAATGTACCTTCTGCGCCGGTGGACCGGAGGACGATCACTCCAATGCGGAGTTCCAGAAGTACGGCCGCAACCGTCTCGCGGAGGGCAAACTGCCGCTCTGTGCCGAGATGTGCGCAACGAAAGCGCTGCTCGCGGGTGATGGGGACATCGTCTCCGACATTTACCGTGAGCGCGTCGTCGGGCGCGGTTTCGGTTCTGGCGCCTGGGGCTGGGGCAAAGCTTACCCCGGTCAGTCCGGCTAGCTCTGACGATACGGAGGGCAGCGCGCTGATGCGGGCTGCCCTTTCGTCCCTTCGTTCTACGTCTGCGGCGTGTCGCGGCACCGCGCACCCACTTGCTTGCCCCGCTGAATGCGCCGGGCACGGGGAAGATCGCAGACGAAACACAGCGTCTTTGCGGCAGGGCCTACTTGTCCGTTCGCACTGCGCACGACCGTCGATCTTAAGGCCTGACGGTCTCCTATGACATGCATCAGACAGGGCTCGGCCCGTCTTAATCCCGCTCACTTTCGAGGTTGCGTGCGATGACCCGACTTCATGACGATCACCGCTCAAGCAAGACATTTTTCTCCGCGCGTGCGGCGTCGCTGTTTGCCGCCTTCGTCGGCGCGGTTGCGTTGTTGCTCGCGACCGTGTCGCCGAGTGACGCGCAGAGTAACGTGCGCCCACCGGCGCCGATCGGGAGCGATGCGGGACAAGGGTCCTCATCAACGCCCTCGGCAGTTCAGAGGCCGGCGCCCGGGTCTGCATCAGGTGCTGGTCGCGATGCAGCGTCGGGAAACCTTTCGAATGCGCTTGGCGAGAGCTCGGACAGCGAGTTCTGGGAACAGCTTCGAAACGGCGGCAGCGGTGTGACGCAGGTGCCGGGCGCCGCGTCGGGACAGGCGATCCGCGGGCCATCCGGCCGGCTGAGCACGGAAGCTGACATCCGTCGTGCCGTCGAGGATGGTGGAGCGCTGTCACGGGTGACGAGCCCGAACATTTCCGGCGACGGCTGGCGGGCTATCCGTAACGGTCCTCTGCCGCTCTTCGGCGCCTACGCGGTGGGTGGGATGATCTTTCTGCTCTCGCTGTTTTATCTCCTGCGCGGGCGGATTCGCGTGGAGCACGGCTTGAGCGGGCAGACGATCACCCGGTTCATCTCGATCGAGCGGATGTCTCACTGGCTGCTCGCGTCGTCGTTCATCATCCTTGCGATCAGTGGGCTCTTTATCACCTACGGCAAGGATTACATTTCGCCGGTCCTTGGGAAGGAGCTGTTCGCGGCCATCGCGGTCGGCGGGAAGTGGCTGCACAATTATGTGGCCTTCGCCTTCATGGTCGCGCTCGCGATGATTTTCGTCCTCTGGATCAAGGACAATCTGCCGAGCCGGACGGATCTCGTCTGGATCGCGAAGGGCGGTGGGATCTTCAAGAAGGGCGTGCACCCGCCGGCGAAGCGCTTCAACTTCGGCCAGAAGATCATTTTCTGGTTGGTGCTGCTCGGGGGCGTCTCGATCTCCATGTCCGGGATCGCGCTGATGTTCCCGTATCAGACCGCGATGTTCTCGCAGACGTTCGCGTTCATCAATTCGGTCACAGGGCTGGAACTCGCGACGAACCTCAGCCTGATCCAGGAGCAGCAGCTTGCGTCGCTCTGGCATGCGGCGATGGCGATTTTCCTGATCGCGGTCATTCTTGCGCACATCTACATCGGTTCGCTCGGCATGGAAGGCGCGTTCGATGCGATGGGCTCGGGTGAGGTCGACGCGAACTGGGCGCGGGAACACCATTCGATCTGGTATGAAGAGGAAGTCGCGAAGGCCCGCGAGACCAGATCGCCCGAGGCTGATGGAGCTGCACCGGCGCCGGCGGAATAACATTTTTTCCCCGTTACAGCCGACGGCGTTGCAGCGCGCTCGCTCGCGAGGTGGCGCGCCTGCTCGCGCGCGTTTTGTGGCGATAGGTCGTGGCGTAGGTGACCTGGCGCGGTCGCTGTTGGTCGCGATCAGCGTCGGAGCTACCATGGCGCTCGTCTCAGGTGCGTTACACGCGTCTGAGGTGACCACCGAGCTGGCGGAAAAACCGCTCGGCGATCTCGCCGGACACGGTGGGCCGGTGAAAGCCGTCGTCGTTGCCGGCGACGCGGTGCTGACCGGTGGCTTCGATTACGCGATGATCCACTGGCAAATCGCTGGAAAAGCGCCAGCACTCAAAGGCCGCTTCGACGACCATGATGGGCCGGTCAATGCGGTGGCCTTGCTTGCCGATGGCCGGCGCGCCGTGACGGGCGCCGACGACGGCAGCATTACACTCTGGGATCTCGAGAGCGGCGCGCGTCTCGCCCGCGAAAAACCGCATACCGGCAAGGTTCTGTCCATCGATGTCGCGCCCGATGGTCGGCGGTTCGTCTCGGCGAGCTGGGATGGCAGTGCGCACACATTTTCTCTCGACCCGACCTTTGGCGCACTCGCGCCCGGTGCCCACATGGAGGTGTCGGCGAAACCGGTGAATGCGGCGGTCTTCACGGCTGACGGCAGCGCGGTCATCACAGCGTCGAGTGATGGGCGGGTTGCGCGTTGGCACGCCGGTGATGGCAGCGTGGACCGCGTTATTTACCGCCATGGTTGGGGTGTGAACGTGCTCGCGCGTCGGCCGGGCTCTGCCGACATTATCATCGGCGCGATCGACGGGGTGGTCGCCGCGCTCGATGCGGAAAGCGGGGAGATCACGCATCGCTTCGCTGCGCATGAGCGCCCCGTCCTCGCCCTCGCTGTCCTTGATAAGCCCGGGATGATCGCAAGCGGCAGCGGCGACGGCATGGTGCGGGTGATGCGGGCAGGCGACGGCGCCGTGCTCGACGCAATGCGCAATCCGTACGGTCCCGTGTGGGCGCTCGCATTCCACAACGCAGGCGCGCTCTACCATGCCGGGCTCGATGATGTGGTGCACCGCTGGCAGTTCGCCCCGCGTGACAGGCCGCGACCACGAACGGCACCCTTTCCGCGGCGGTTTCAGGTCGGCGCCGAAGTGTCCCTCGGTGAGCGGCAATTCGCGCGGAAATGCAGCGTCTGCCACACGCTCGGTGAGGATGGCCGCAATCGCGCGGGCCCGACGCTTCATAAATTGTTCGGGCGAAAGATCGGGACGGTCTCCGGCTATCCGTATTCGCCGGCGCTGGCGAACGGCACGCTCGTCTGGAGCCCGAAGACGCTTCGGGAGCTGTTCACACTTGGCCCGGAACATGTGACCCCCGGGACCAAAATGCCCTTGCAGCGGATCACCGACCCGGAGAAAATCACGGCATTGATCGCCTATCTCGAGGTGGCCACCGCCCCCGAACGGTCGGCGAGCGCTGGTGATGCGGCAGGACAGACGGCGACCAAAACACCTGCGGACGGGCAGACACAGGGAGAAGATTGAATGAAAGCGTTTGTTGCAGCGATCGTCATGCTCGTCGGCATTACGTTGATCGCGAAGATCGTGCTCGACACGGTCGATATGTCGTCGGCAACCATCAACAGCACGTCGTCCGGTAACGTCCGTCTGTAGAGACAGAAGGTCGGCGTTGTCGCGGGGCGGTTCGCTGTAATTGGCGGAGCGGAGGAGTACTGCTTGGTCGTTTTGCGCTCCGTAACGCTCGCGCTTATCGTTGTCGGCGGGGTGGTATTTCATCCCTCAGCGATGCGGGTCAGCCTGGCGGACGACGACGCCATCCGTAACCTGCGTGATGCCCGCGCCCAGGTCGTGAGCATTCTACCGATCGGGCGGCGCGCGGCCCGCACCCCGCGGACTGCTGCCGGTCGCACCGAAGCTCCGGAGGGCAGCGGTGTTATCGTCCGCTTCGCGGATGGTACAGTTCGGGTCGTGACGGCTGCGCATGTCGTTGCCGGCGCGCGGGATCTCCGCGTTCGCACGGCCGACGGGAGTATTTCTCCGGCGTGGATCGTTGCGCAGGATCGTCAGACGGACATCGCGCTGATTGCGACGCAATTCCTTGAGCGGCCAAGCGGGTTTACGCTCGCACCCGCGCCGGTCGAGATCGGTGATCGGGTATGTGCGATCGGCAATGCGTTCGGGCTCGACCTGTCGGTGACCTGCGGCGTGGTGTCGGCGCGCGGGCGGGCTGGGGTCGGTTTCAACGCGATCGAAGACTTTGTGCAGACCGATGCGCCGGTTAACCCCGGAGCCTCAGGCGGTGCTCTGGTGACGCAGGATGGCCGGTTGGTCGGTATTCTCTCCGCGATTTTCACGAAGCAGTCCGACGCGAACATCGGGGTCAACTTCGCGGTATCCACCGCGCTCACGCGACGGGTTGTGACGGAGCTGCACATGAATGGTCGATATGCACGGGCGCTCAGCGGGCTGCAGCTCGGGCGTGCCATCGGGCGGCTCGGCACCGGTCAGATGGCGGCGCGGGTGGTGCGGGTGCGCGCGGGATCGCCCGGTGCGCTCGCCGGGTTGCGCCCCGGTGATGCGATCTACGGGGCCGGTGGCGATCGCGTGCGCAAACCCGCAGATTTTCGCCGGGTGATGAACCTCACGCCGCCGCCTTTCGCCCTGCCGCTCAAGGTTATGCGCGGAACACGAAAACTGTCGCCGGTGTTGCAGATCCGGGCTACGGACGTGGCGCAGCCGCGAGCGCCTGAACAAGTCGGTGGGCAAGTCGGCGCGCAGACCGATAGCGCGCCCGCCGATCCGCAGGCTCGCGAGACACCGCCAAAGGAGTAGAAAAATGGACGACGAGAAATTCAACCTGTCGATGCGTAAGTTTCTCAAACAGGTCGGCGTGACCGCGCAACAGGAAATCGAGAAGGTCGTCCGCGGCGGTCAGGTGTCCGGCGATACGCTCAAGGTCAAGGCGGTCCTCACGTCCGAAGACGGTGCGCTCGAGCACGTAGTCGAAGGCGTCATCGACATCAAATGATGTGAGCCGCGTGATGTCACAGGGGGATGGAAAAGCGGGCGACCCGACGTTTCCGCCAATGTTGTCGGGGTTTGCCGTCTCGGCGCCAGATGCGGTCATCGATGTGGCGGTGCGTGGTGCTAATGCGGGACGGTTTGGCGCCGGAGATGTTCTGTGGGCCCGCAATACGCAGGTCCTCGACTGGGCCATCGTTCTGGAGCCGGAGGTGCCGTTGCGCGAGGCGTTGCAAATGGTGCCGCTTGCGATGGTCGCTGCCGGCGACTGTATCGGCGCACTGACCCCGCCAAAGGTTGCACTGGCTTTCACCTGGCCTGGCACGATCCTCGTGAACGCGGGCCGTGCGGGTTTTATTGGCGCAGCTTTTCCCTCCGTTGGTGACGATGTGGTGCCGGATTGGCTCGTGGTCCACGCGTTCTTACGATTGCGCCATGACGGGCGGAGTGAGCCAGGTGACCAGCCGGACGAAACGGTCCTGGCGGAGGAGGGCTGCCCCGATCTTACCCGAACCGAACTTATCGAGTCCTACTCTCGGCATGTGATGAGCTGGCTGGACACGTGGCGAACCGATGGGTTCAAGCCTGTGCATGGCGCGTGGATGCGGCATGGTCCGCGCGCAGGAGATCTGCTCCCGGCAGATGACGCCAGCTATTCCGAGGGAGGTGAATTCATCGGGCTCGATGAAGACGGTGGTCTTTTGCGCAAAGGACCGGACGGTGCGATGACGACGACGTCGCTTATCGACGTGTTCCGCGGCGATGCGGCTGGCGGCACGCGCGCCGCGGGAGCCGGGAATGGAGCGGCCGGCGCGTGAAGTTTCTCTGCACCGTGCGCTTCGATCATTCGGATGATCATGTCTTTGCGCATGCCGCGCCCGCGGACGACTGGGCGGTCTCCGGCGGTGGAGCATTTGCCGGCATCGCCAGAGATACGATGGTCGGCAAGCTCCGCCAGGCGTTTGCAAACGGGTTCCTCGGCGTCGCGTCAGGTGGGCGTGCCACGTTTGCGCAGGTCGCCCACATGAGCGAGACGGATCGTGAGGCTGCGCGTCTTGCACTGATACGTTTGCTGCTCGACGAATTCGGTGCACCCGACGCGGCGGTAGCCGAACAGGTTGCGGGAGAGGAAATGGCCGCCGTGGACTCGCTTTGCGCCGACGTGCCGATCAACACGGTTTTCACGATCCGCCGCACCGTCACCGACGATGGGGCCTTCAAGGAAGAATATCGTACGATCCAGCCGCCAAGCGACGGCCCGCGGCACGCGCGTATCTGGGCAGTGGTCGATGATGACGGGTGAGGCGACGTCGCAGGAGGGGCGCGAGACGTTCTGGGCGGCGAGTGGATACAGCCTGCTCGCCGAAGATGATGCCGGTCGCCTCGCGGTTACGCCCGAATTTGTCTCCGCGTGGCTTCATCGACCGGAGATGCAGCCCATCGAGACGTCGTGCGACGCGGAGATCGCGCTGCTCGAGCAGCTCAAAGCTGATCCGCTGCGCGATGTATCCGACGCGGAACTCGCGCATGTGTCCGACGCCGATGCGGTCGACAATTTCCGGGTTTTTCTTGCTTTTCGAGACCATCTTACTGCAGCGCGTACCGTAGAGGCTGCCTATGTCGCGCTGACCAGTGCCGGTGCGCCGGCGATGCCCGCGATCTTTCTAGATCAGCTCGTCCACGTGATCCTGCGGCATGTGCTGCGCACCTGCAGCGACCCGATCCGTTTGCGGGCGAGCGAAATATTCTTTCGTGAGCAGAATGTCAGCCTCGATGATGGGCGGGTTATGCTCGCCGATACAGAAGTGGTCGAACTCTATGCGCGCAACGGCGGGCTCGGCTCGCTCGGTCAGCTGCTCGCCGAAAGTGGTACGCCGCAAAAGCAGGTCGAACTTGATGTGCTTGCGGAGGAAAATGCGGCGATCTATTGGGGGCGAAGCGAC
>JBCBJG010000082.1:0-11499 GCA_038523655.1 Pseudomonadota bacterium
ATAGGACCGGCGCGCGTAGGTGGTGCGCCGTGCGGTCCTGCGTTTGAAAGGGCTCGCGACCAGCCCCGGTGGGCGCACATCAATCCTGAACGACATCGTAGCCGAAGTTGGCACTTGCGTCCTTGAGCCAGGTGGCGAACGAGCCGGCCATGCTGCGGAAAAGCTGGATGGCGTAGCCCGGTCGGTCGTCGAGGCAGCTTAGGTGCACCGCCATGTGGTGGATCGACGTTGGCATCGCAGTGCCGGGGCCGAACACATCCATATGGAAATCAATCGACGAGCCCTTCGCGAGAATGTCCGGCACCGCGGGACCGCTGATCTCCAGCATCGACCAGCCATGGCTCTGGTCGGTCACGCTCGCTTCGCCAGCCAACGCATTGCGCAGCTCGCGAACCAGCGCGCCTTCCGGCCGGTCATGCGAGGTGACGCGCCAACGGCCTGGGCCGTCGGCGGCGACGCGCAGGTCGTCAGACGCAATCAAGCGGCCGACGTCGGGTGTCTCGAGACCGCCAATCTGGCGAGGTGCGCGCGAACCGGCGCTGCCTGAGGGGTTCCGTGCGATCACGCTGGCGGCACTGAGCCCCCGGATCGGCTTGATCGTCGCGCCCGCGCCGGCGCCCCGATTGCCATATGTGCCGGGTTCGAAGAGCGGATCCCAGACCGACGTACGCGCGAGGTCGCTAAATGCATACCCCGAAATGCGCCCGGCGGTGGGCGATGCTGCCGCAGCCTCAGGCATGGAGTTTCTCTCCCTTGGGATCGACCATGTGCGGAGAGACGATCTCAACCTCGTATTCGCGTTCGCGCACGAAGTCCTTCGCGATCAGGCGCTCGCCCATCCGGTTGCGGCCATTCTTCACGAAACCAAGCCCGATCCAGCTATCGAGGGTCGGCGAGTGGGCGGCTGAGCTGATCCAGCCCTGGTCGTTGGCGATCACCGGCTCCGCGCCTTTCGGCAGCAGATGCGCGCCGGCACTCACGCGCTCCCCAGGCGTGGTCGGGCGCAGGCCGACGAGTTTCGGGCGATCCTCCGCCACCAGCCCCGGCCGTTGTGAAAGTGGTTTGCCAACGAAGTCCTTGGCCTTCGACATCATGCCGCCGAGGCCGAGATCGTCCGCCGTGGTCCGTCCATCGAGCTCCTGGCCCGCGGCATGGCCTTTTTCGATCCGCATCGCGCCAAGCGCTTCGAGGCCGTAGGGCGTGATGCCGTACGGCGCGCCGGCAGCCATGACAGCCTTCCATGCCGCGGTGCCGTAGTCCGCCGGCACAGCAAGCTCATAGGCGAGTTCACCGGAGAAGCTGATGCGGAACAGGCGGGCCGGCATGCCGCCGAGGATCGTGAGATCGCGCGCGGCCATGAAGGGAAACGCCTCGTTCGACAGGTCGACGTCGTCAACGACACGGGTGAGCACGTCGCGCGCACGAGGTCCAGCGATCGCCATTTGCGCCCACTGCTCCGTGACGGAGACATATTGCACGTCGAACTCCGGCCAGATGACCTGATGGCAGTACTCGATATGCGCCATCACCCCGGCGGCGTTCGCCGTGGTCGTCGTCATCAAATAATGCTCCTCGCCAAGCCGGGAGGTGGTGCCGTCGTCCATCACCATGCCGTCTTCACGCAGCATCAGGCCGTAGCGCGCCTTGCCGACCGCGAGTTTGGTCCAGCCGTTGATATAGAGCTTGTTGAGGAAGCGGCCGGCGTCTGGACCCTGGATGTCGATCTTGCCGAGCGTGGAGACGTCGGAGATGCCGACGGAGCTGCGTGTGGCCTCGACCTCCCGGTCAGACGCCTCGAGCCAGGTCTGCTCGCCCTTGCGGAGATAATATGCCGGGCGATACCAGAGGCCCGCCTCCACGAACTCTGCGCCATTTGCTTCGTGCCAGCCGTGCATCGGGGTGCGCCGGGTCGGCATGAATTCAGCGCCCGCGGCATGGCCGGACCACGCGCCGAGGGAGACCGGTGTGTATGGCGGGCGGGCCGTGGTGACGCCGACTTCACCAATCGTTCGGCCCATCGCGTCAGCGAGAATTGCTGCGCCGTTGAGGCTGCCGGTCTTGCCCTGATCCGTCGCCATGCCGAAGGTCGTGTATCGCTTGGCGTGCTCGGCGCTGTCGTAGCCTTCCTGCACCGCCTGGCGAAGGTCCTTGGCGATGACGTCGTTCTGGAAGTCGACGAACGATTTGCCCTTCGCGTTGCGGACATAAAAGAACGCCTGCATGTTGCCGAAGGGCGCTTCGTCCACATCGTTCACGACCGGGGCGTTCCGAGGCGCTATGCCGAGCGCGCCGAGGCAAGCATTTGCTGCTCGCTCACCTGCGCTGAAGCAATCCATGGTCCCAAAGTCGCCCATTGCGCTGCCGGCCACGGTCATCTCTCCCTGATGCTCGGGGAGGGTAAATCCGACAATGTCCGGGTCATACGATGGGCGGGCGCCGAGGTGGGTCGCCACGTTGATGTTCGGGCTCCAACCGCCGGTGACGACGATCGCGTCGCAGTCTACTTTTTCGGTGGAAATGCCGCTGTCGACTTCGCCGATTTCCGCTGCCTGCACATACTGCCCGCCGAGCGCGCGGCGGACGACCGAGTTGCGATAGATCGGGCGGCCGAGGTCGACGCCGTTCGATTGCGGCCGGGTGTCGACGACGGCGACGACCTGGCATCCGGCGGCGCCGAGATCGGCGACGGTGCGCGCGATGTCATCACT
Organism: Pseudomonadota bacterium; assembly: GCA_038523655.1. Taxonomy (GTDB): domain Bacteria; phylum Pseudomonadota; class Alphaproteobacteria; order Rhizobiales; family CALHAX01; genus CALHAX01. The sequence goes on from JBCBJG010000082.1 coordinate 2,709, forward strand.
GTTGCCGCAGACGACGACCTTCTTGCCCGGCTGGACGGCATAGCGGTTTGCGTAGGTCCGCGCGGCGCCGGCGAGCATGACGCCCGGCCGGTCGTTGTCGCCGAAGACGATGGGACGCTCGATCGCACCCGACGCGAGGATCGAGCGCTTTGCAAACACCCGCCAGAGCGTCTGGCGCGGGGTGTTCGGCGGCGGCTCGGGGAGGTGGTCGGCAACGCGCTCGACGAGCCCGTACGTTCCCGCGTCGTAGCGACCAAACACCGTTGTGCGCGCGAACATTCTCACATGCGGCATGCTCTCGAGTTCTTCGATCGCGGAGCGCACCCATGCGTCACCGGCCATATCATCGACCGCGAGGCGTTCGCTCAGCAACGCGCCGCCGAGTTTTGCTCCCTCGTCAGCGATGATCACCCGCGCGCCGGCACGAGCTGCCGTGAGCGCGGCGGCGAGACCGGTCGGGCCGGCGCCGATGACCAGCAGATCGCAGTGCGCGTTGGATTTTTCGTAGTGGTCCGGATCAGCCGCTTCCGAGACCCGTCCAAGGCCTGCCGCGCGCCGGATGATGCTCTCGTAGACCGGCTCCCAGAAGGACGGGGGCCACATGAAGGTCTTGTAGTAGAAGCCGGCGGTCAGAAACGGGGCCAGCATCTGGTTGACCGACATGACGTCGAACTTGAGCGAAGGCCACCGGTTTTGGCTCTTCGCTTCGAGGCCGTCATAAAGCTCCACCACGGTTGCGCGCGTGTTGGGTTCGCGGCGCGGGCCCGGACGCATTTCGACGAGTGCGTTCGGCTCTTCGACACCGGCGGTCAGGATGCCGCGCGGGCGGTGGTACTTGAAGGAGCGACCGACGAGACGCACGCCGTTGGCAAGCAATGCAGATGCCAGCGTGTCGCCCGTGTAGCCGGTGTATTTCTTTCCGTCGAAGCTGAAGCGGAGCAGGTCGGCCCGGTCAATCTGTCCACCGGACGAGTTGCGATAGAGTTGCGGCACGTCAGGCGACCTCGCGCGCGTCGATTACGGAGAATATCTCGTGGCTGACCGTGTCTCGCTCGACGATCAGCCACATGCGGCAGCCGCCGGTGTGCTGCCAGTGTTCACGCGTGCGGCCGCGGGTGTTCTGGTCAATGTAGACGTAATCCACGAACTCGCCGGTGTCGGCATCTTCCGCCGGACGCGGTGGCGGGACTTCGCCGCGGACGGTGAACTCCTCGATCGAGCGCCAGCCGCAATAGGGACATTTAATACGCATTCGCTTCTTTCTGCGTCGTGTCGCTCTTCGTGCGCCCCGTGAACTTCATCCGCCGCAATCTGGCCAGGTCCTGATGTTGGCGCGATGTCTTGGTTTGCCCGTTCGCTCGTCAGTGCAGGTTCGGCTGAGGCCCGCGACCGCCCTCGTCGAGCGCGTAGCCTTTTTCGAACCGGTCGAAGGTCATGGCCGTGGCCACTTCGTGTGATGTGTCGTTGGCCATCAAATGCGCGAAGCACCAGCCGGATGCCGGCGTCGCTTTGAAGCCGCCGTAGCACCAGCCGCAATTGAAATAGAGGCCCTCGACTGGGGTCCGGTCAATGATCGGGCTTCCGTCCGGCGTCATGTCCATGATGCCGCCCCATGAACGCAGCATGCGCGCGCGCTTCATGCGGGGGATAATGGTGCAGCCGCCTTCCACGACGTGTTCGACCGTTGGCAGATTTCCGCGTTGGGCGTAGCTCATATAGCTGTCGATATCGCCGCCGAAGACGAGGCCGCCTTTGTCCGATTGCGAGATGTAGAAATGGCCGGCGCCGTAGGTCACAACCGTGTCGATGAACGGCTTGAGCCCTTCGCTGACGAACGCCTGGAGTACGTGGCTCTCAATCGGGAGTTTTAGCCCGGCCATGCGCCCAAGCACGGAGGTGTTTCCGGCCACAGCCACACCGACGCGTTCGGCGGAGATATATCCACGCGTCGTCTCGACACCCACGATCGCGCCGTCGGTGATGTTCAGCCCCGTGACCTCACAATTCTGGATGAGGTCGACGCCTAGCCGGTCAGCGCCGCGGGCGAACCCCCAGGCCACCGCATCATGGCGGGCGGTGCCGGCGCGTGGTTGGTAGAGCGCGCCCTGGATCGGGAACCGACCGTTCTCGAAATCGAGCATTGGCGCGAGTTTGCGCACACCATCCTGGTCGAGCAGGATCGCGTCCGAACCGTGCAGCACCATGGAGTTGCCGCGCCGCACGTACATGTCGCGCTGCGCATCGGTGTGGAAGAGGTTGAGGATCCCGCGCTGCGAGAACATCACGTTATAGTTGAGCTCCTGGGAGAGCCCTTCCCAGAGTTTGACGGAGTGCTCGTAGAAAGGCTGGTTGCCTTCAAGCATGTAGTTCGAGCGAACGATCGTGGTGTTGCGGCCGATGTTGCCGCTGCCGAGCCAGCCTTTTTCCAGCAACGCGACGCGCTTCATGCCGTGGTTGCGCGCGAGATAGTAGGCTGTCGCGAGGCCGTGACCGCCGCCGCCGATCACGATGGCGTCGTATCGATCACGCGGCTCGACGTGACGCCAGACACGGGGCCAGCCTTTGTCTCCGGTTAACGCCTGACGGGCGAGTGCGAAGCCTGAATATTTCACGCGATATCTCCTTCGCCCGGCTTGGTCGATGTGATGCGTGGCGTTACGGCGCGATTTCCGCGAAGCGCCGATGAGCCCATGCCGTCAACCGTCCCGCCTCATGCCTCGCGCCCGGTTGCAGCGAGGCGCGCATGCAGAAGCTCGGCCTGCGCGCGCAATCCCGCTTTTAGCGCAAAAATGTACGCATGAGTGAACAGGAAACCGCTCGCCTCCACATCGCCGCGGAATGCCGCATGTTCGCCGGCTTGCTGGTAGAGGTGGGCAAGGTCCTGGTGTGCTTCGCGCGCGTGAGCGTCGAGGATCGCTCGATCCAGCGCTGCGAGGTCTGCGGGCCCGGTTGCGGCAGCGCTCGGCGGCGATTCTTCCGCATCGCGCGCGCGCGAGCTCGATTGGGCTTGGGGCGCATCGCCCAGTGTCGTGGCGACGTCCGTCACGCTCACGTCGCCGGGCTTATCGAGGCGCCTTCGAGGTGCCCCGCGAACTGGCTTGCGACCCAATGATGGAACGTGTGGGTCGGCTCATCCATGGCCGGAGAGAATTTACCCCCATCGAACCCGGGTGCGGCGCGGCCAGCCTGCATGCCTTCGACCACACCGATGTCCTCGATGAAGATGCCTTTCCAGAGTGCGGCGTTCTTCGCGCGCAGATCAGCATAGTCGTCGCCGAGCATTTCCGGATCCGTGTAATAAATCTCCACATGCTCGACGGTCTCGGACTGGGAGATCGGCTCGAGGCGGATGGCATAGAAATGATCGCGGTGGATGCCGAGCAGAACGTTTGGGAACAGCGAAATGTACTCCGCGCCACGGTCCCACTTCGCAGGCAGATCCGCGAAGTTGGTGAAGGCGCGGCCGGTGTCATCGAGCTTCGGGTCGTAGACGAGCGTACCCTGGCCTGAATACAGGCCCGGCTCGGTGATGTGATAATGGTCCTCGAGCCGCGAGTAGCTGTTGAGACCCGGATGCACCCACGGCAGGTGATAGCTCTCGCAGTAGTTCTCAACGGCCAGCTTCCAGTTGGTTTGCACGCGCAGGGTGAACGACGAGTCGGCGCCACCGTGGAAAACCGGCTTGCCCGCGAAGTCTCCCCAACGCTCGAGCAATGGCGCCATGTGCTCTTCAAACGTCGGCGCATCACCCGCCATGTTGACGAATACAATGTCCATCCAAACGCGACTGCGGACCTCGATGAGGCCGAGGGTCGCGCGGTCAATGTGATCGTCGACATTGCGGCCCGGCCCGCCTACGTGCGGCGTTGCGCGGAGCTTGCCGTTCAGTTCGTAGCACCACGCGTGATAGGGACAGGCGATCACGCCTTTTATCTTCGTTGGTTTGTCGACGAGGATCATGCCGCGGTGGCGACACACGTTCTGGAACACGCGGATCGTGTCGTCACGATCGCGAACGATGAGGAGCGGAATGCCGAGGTGGGTGACGGGCATCGCGTCGCCGGCTTCCATGACGTCTTTGCCAAAGCCGATGCAGGCCCAGTTCTCATGGAAGACGAGCTGCTGCTCCCGGGCATGCACGTCCGGATCGCCATAAAATGCGTTGGGCAGCCCGCGCGCCGTGGTGACGGGGCCCATCACATTTTTTACCTGACGGATGTCTTCGGGTTTCATGGCGCAGTTCCCCTCGAGCGGAGGCCGTGATGTGTCCGAGGAGGGCTTACGCCGATCGGCGCGGGGTGCGCGTTCAAATGCGACAGGCGGGGAGGCGGGATCGTTCCGGTTGCGGCGTCAGGCGCCTGCGTAACGGCTGACGCGACTTATTCTCCGCCGTTGGGAGCCTTCCGGAGCCGTCGCGAGAGACGAAAGCGGCGCTAGAGCGCCAGCAGCGCGTCGACTTCCTCAACGAGCGTGCGCAGGTGGAACGGCTTGGAGAGGACCTTGGCATCGTTGGGCGTCCCGTCGGACGCGGTAAGCGTCACGGCGGCGAAGCCGGTGATGAACATGATTTTCAGGTCAGGGTCGATCTCGCTTGCCCTGCGCGCCAACTCGATGCCGTCCATTTCCGGCATGACGATATCGGTGAGGAGCAGCGTGAAGGGCTCTTCGTGGACGCGCGCGAGCGCTTCCGCTCCGTTGGCAAACGCCACGACATCATACCCGGCACGGGTCAGTGCCCGTTCGAGAAAGCCGCGCATCGAGGTATCGTCCTCGGCGAGGAGAATGCGTTGAAGAGGCCGGTGGTCGAGGCTCGAAACGGTCATGACTTGGTTCTAGTCGGGCGGGCCCGGTGAGGCCAGCGGGAATGGCAGTGCACCGAATTCGCGTGATTTGCGTAAAGGAGCGGTGAACCGCCCCGATGTCTTGGGTGAGATATGGTGTAGGCGGCGGAGTGTGCGCCGTACCGGTGGACGATGGACGGCGCCAACGATAGCAAGTGATCAGGTGTGCAGGCGGCAACCTTGGTCGGCTGAGTGCTGGAGCAAGATGCGTGCATGAGCAGATGGCGCGCTGCACCGCGTGTCGGACCTCTGCGGCGGTTCGCGCGTTCCCGAGGCGGGCGAGCGGCGAGACCCGGACGACAGGCGAGGAATGATGACGGGGGCAGTCGTTGAAAAAGAGCGCCAGACCATCGCACGGTATTTTAGTCCGGGTTTCAGCGTGCACGACGGGGCGGCGATGGCGTCGCCCTTCGTGTTCTGCTCGCCGCACTCCGGGCGCGTTTATCCGCCGGCATTTCTGGAAGCGTCGCGGCTGGATGCCGTGGCGATCCGCAAATCCGAAGACAGCTTCGTCGACGATCTGTTTCGCCCCGTCGGTGCGCTCGGCGCGCCGCTCATCGCCGCACAGTTTCCGCGAGCCTATCTCGATCTGAACCGCGAGCCGTACGAGCTGGATCCGCTCTTGTTCCGCGATGCGCTGCCCTCCTACGCGAACACGCGCTCGGTCCGGGTGATGAGTGGTCTCGGTACGGTTGCCCGGATCGTGGCGGACAACGAGCCGATCTATCGGGGCGCGCTCCCCGTGGCCGTCGCCTATGAGCGGATCGAGCGGCTTTACCGACCGTTTCACCGCGCCCTTGCAGCGCTTCTCGAAGATCGACGGCGGCACTTTGGTGCGGCCGTGCTGGTCGACTGCCATTCGATGCCGTCGCAGACCGCGGCGCCGACAGAACGGTCGACCTTTCGCGATGATGGTCGGCGCGCGGATATTATTCTCGGTGACCGGTTCGGTATTGCCTGCACGGCCGCGCTGACGTGCGCGATGAAAGATGCGCTGCAGCGGCAGGGCTTTGATGTTGCGCTCAATCGTCCGTACGCGGGTGGCTACATCACCGAGCATTACGGACGCCCGGCCCATCACGTCGAAGCGATCCAGATCGAAGTCAACCGGGCGCTCTACATGAACGAGCACCGCTACACGCGCACCAATGCGTTCGACGCCGTGCAGGCGCGGCTCACCGCAGCGCTCGACGAGGTGATCCACGCGCGCGGCGCACCGAACTTCGCGCAGGCTGCTGAATAGCGCCGTCGCCGTACGTGCCGATTTCCGAGGCCGCATCCGCCCGCTCTGATGCAGCGCAAAAAAAAGGTCACGAGGACGGTGTCCAGGTGACCCAAGTCTAGGGAGGAAACGCCCGAACGGGCGGCGACACGAATGCCGCGGTGCAACATTACGAATGCTGCAATGCAAAAGCAAGCAGGCGTAGAAGAATAAGGCGATCGCCCGGCCATCAGGTGTCGGCGCCCTCGACGCAGACCGGCTTGGCGGTCAAAAAAAGAGGCCGCAAGAAGTGTTGCGGCCCCAAGTCAAGGGAGGAACTGCCCTCACGGGCACGCGCAACGAAGTGCGCTCACCCACCCAGCGCTGACTCGCGAGGGAACAACAGGCCGATCTGAGTGGCATGCGGATTTATCGCGCCGCGCGGTGTTGATCCGCCACAGTGTAGTTTATCGGCATCGGGTGCGGTCGCCGGATCGCTACTGACTGGCTCCTCAGGTGGTCGCGCGGCATGCACCAACTTGCAGACCGTGCGGGCAAAGCGTGAGGCGCGGGCCGCGTACACGGGCACGAAGCGGGTTTTACAAGATGACTAAGACACCGATCATCGATGTGATGCACCGCGCGCTCGATGCGTCCGATGCGGTGATCCGGCCGTATTTCCGCGCGCTCGATCAGGTTGACGACAAGACGGGCGGTGCCCCGAGCGGTGCCCCGGGTTCGGGCGACCATGCCAGCGACGCACCTGCGTTCGATCCCGTCACCGAGGCCGACCGCGCTGCGGAGCAGGCGATCATCGAGGTGATCCGCGATGCGTTCCCAGACGACGCCATCGTGGGGGAAGAATCCGGGCGGTCGGATGGCGCCACTTCGCGCACGTGGATCATCGATCCGATCGACGGCACGCGCGCCTTCGTTGCCGGTCTTCCAACCTTCGGTACGTTGCTCGGTCTGCTCGAGGACGGGGTGCCGCGGTTTGGCGCGATGAGCCAGCCGATCCTTGCGGAGCGGTTCGTTGGCGGTGACGTCGGCAGATCGGGTGGGGACGGGACGCGGGCCGACAGCCCTTCCTCGTCTGCACTTGCGCAGTATGTATCGCGTTCAGGAGAAAAAAGCCCGCTCCGTGTCAGCGGTGTGCGTGACCTCGAGGCGGCGATGCTCGCGACGACGGATCCGTACCTCTTCAGCGCGGATGAACGCAGGGCTTTCGACGCGTGCCTCGCGCGCTGCCGGATGATTCGGTTTGGCGGGGATTGCTACAGCTACTGCCTGCTGGCAGCGGGGCATATCGATCTCATTATCGAAAGCGGACTGCAGGCGTACGATATCGCACCGCTGGTGCCGATCATCGAAGCGGCGGGCGGGGTCGTCACCTCGTGGTCCGGCGGTGCGGCGGCGGGTGGCGGGCAAGTCATTGCCGCGGCAAGCGAGGCACTTGCCGACGCTGCGCGGGCTCTGTTGAGCGGGGCTGCGCAGAAATAATCGAGCGAGACTGCGCAGGCTCAGGCGCCCGCAGCTTTATCCTCCGCATGGGAGCCGCAGCCGAGATGCGCATCGAACGCGGCCCAGAACTGCTGGCGGATGCTGTCGCGCTCCATCAGGATTTCGTGCTCGGCATGCGGCAGGACAACGTGCGCGCCGACCTTCAGACGGACCGATAAATCCTCGATCGCACGCGGTGAGACGATTTTATCCTCCGCGGCCGCGAAGAACAGGATGGGTACACGCACGTCGAGCGGGTAGCGCGGGCTGGTGATTTCCGCCATCGACCGGAACGCAGCGTTGAGCCAGGCGACTGTCGGCGCGCCGATGCTGAGTTCGGGCGCGGCCGCGAGCACGGCTTTCGCCCGGTCGAACCGTTCACGATCGGAGGTCAGGGGATTATCTTCGTATGGCATCGCTTCGATCACGTCGTCACGGCCGCCGCGAACATACCGTGAGCCGTTGCGCAAAAGCGTTATCGATTGCGCATAGGCCCGTGCCACCCACTCGGGCGTTCCCAGCATTTCGGGCGTGAGCTGGACCATCGGCGCGGTCAGGATCATTCGCTCGAACCAGCTGTCCCGCATCCTCGCGGCGCGCAGCATGATGTTGCCGCCCATCGAATGGGCGAGAGCAATGTACGGCGGCGGACAGTCCGGCAGCACGATCTCTTTCATGAAGCGAACGAGATCGCGGTCGTAGTCAGCGAACGTGGTGATGTGGCCCTTCCGGCGGTTTGCAAGCTCGCGAACGGAGCCGCCCTGGCCGCGCCAGTCCATGGTCGCGACGGAGAAGCCGCGGCGACGCAGGTCGGCGATTACCTCGAAGTATTTTTCGATGAATTCGGTGCGCCCGCCAAATAGGCAGATGGTTCCGAGAGAGGGCCGCCGGGTGGCTTTCCAAGTGGCGAAGCGGATCGGCGCACCATCGAAGCTTTTGAAGTGGCCGGCGGATGCACCGGCGGGCACCGGGTTCTTGACGAGGTTGACCAGTTCCATCGCGATCACGGTTTTGCAGGCGGCTGCCACAACGCCTTCGTCTTGGCGCAGGTCGCAGCGTCGCGCAATCGGCGTGCGTGTGAGACTGCTCGTCGCTCAGTGTGTCGAGCAGTCGGCCGGTCAGTTGGAGTAGGCGGCGCTCACGTGAATGATCTCACCCGTGCAGCGGTCGATCTGGACGCGTTTCGTGCGCCCATCCCGGCGGCGGGCGTTGAAGGCAATGCTTCGGGGACGGAAATTGTAGCGGGCGA
>JBCBJG010000083.1:0-11442 GCA_038523655.1 Pseudomonadota bacterium
ATAGTCCATCAGAAGCGTGTTCATCGTCCGTTCTCACCTCGATCGCCGCGGCGCCCGACAACAGCCGTGAGCTGCGGCCAACGTTGTGCGCTGCAAACGCGACATACCACGCGCGCACGCTTCCTTTACACCCGTCAGCGACAATGCCGCAGCGCGAAAGCGGATTGCTCACTGCGCCGTGCGGCCGCAGGGTCGCGTGGACGCAGGGTGTTCGTGGGCCGGATCGGCTGAGGCTGCGAACACAACGCCGAGCGAAGGCTCCGGTTTCCGTGGCCACCTAGGTGGAGATTGGCGGAGGTGGGCGGCGCCACAGTCTGGCCGGCAGCACGGGAGGGACGCCATGAAGCGCTTTTTCAGGATTTTCCTCGGGGGGCTGCTTGCGCTCGCACCGCTGCTGATTACCGTCGCAGCGACCGTCTGGCTGGTACGTTACGCGAATTCGTATATCGGCCCGCAAAGCACGATCGGCTCGTTCCTGACGACCCTTGGGCTAAGCCTCGACCAGAATAACTTTTTTCCCTATCTGGCCGGCCTCGCGCTGGTCGTGCTGTTCGTCTGCATGGTCGGGTTGCTGGTCGAGACCCGGCTTGGGCCGTGGTTCGCAATGCTTTTGGAAAGCGTGGTGCTGCGGATCCCGATCGTCTCGACGGTCTATTCGACGGTGAAGCGTTTCGTCTCGATCGTCGACTTGTCCGATAACGATCGCATGAAAAGCATGAGCCCGGTCTGGTGCTTCTTCGGCGGGAACGAGCAGAGCGCTGCGGTGCTCGCGCTGTTGCCGACCAGCGACCTGGTGCGGATCGGCTCCGGCGATTATCTCGGCATCATCGTACCGTCGGCACCTGTGCCGATCGGCGGGGCGCTGATCTATGTACCGGCCGCGTGGATCAAGGAGACGGAAGGCGGTGTCGACCACCTCATGAGCGTCTATGTCTCGATGGGCGTCACCCCGCCAATGGGGCTGCGCGACACGCAGGCACTGCCAACCGGCGCCGTTCCCGAAACGCCTCCAACGCCCGCCCCAACCGCACGCCCTGACCTTACGCCCCGCCCGCAGGAAAGCTGAAGCGGGGAAAGCGTGCGGGCCTGTTGCCTTAGAACAGCGCCTGGACTTTCCTGTTCTGCGCGATGACCGGCAACGCCCGTTCGCTGCTTACGAAAGAGACATTCCGAGAATAGTTCTGGGCGCTGACTTCCAGGTACTGCTTTGCGCCCGGCCTAAAAATCATCGGGCGCGAGAGGCCGTTGGTGGCAAACAGTGTGCCTGACGGATCGCCGACAGACAGTGATCTCTGGCCACTCGGCAGGGTAAATCTCGCGACGCCACAATGCGGCAGCCGGGCAACAATCTTGCCTTCGACAAGGATCCGGTAGTTCACGTTGTAGAGCTTTTTTCCAGTCAGATACGCGACGGGTGGACACCGCTCGTACGCAATCACCGTGGTCGTGCCACCGCGAAGCGCCGCTAGTTCTGTCGGCGATAGTTTCTTCGCCATGCAGCCCGCGAGGACGACGCCCAACGCGGATACGGCAATCACTTTGACCAGACCATTCACTTCAGCAACTCGACACTTCGGATGACAATCGCCGCAGGCGAGCGCAAAGCGGGCGTGGCGGCTGCTGCGAGCGACCGGTCGATTGCAGAAAAGCTGTCCGATGAAGCGAACGCGACACGCATCGCGCGCGAAGGAGCCGAACTGCCCGCCCCCCAGCGTACCCCCAAGCCTACCCCTTCGCCTTCGGCAGGTCCTTGCGAATGTGGAGTTCTTTCAGTTGGGCGTCGCTGACGTCGCCGGGGGCGCCCATGAGAAGATCTTCGGCCTGCTGGTTCATCGGGAACATCGTCACTTCACGGATGTTCGGCTCGCCGCATAGCAGCATGACGATCCGATCCACACCCGGGGCGATGCCGCCGTGCGGCGGTGCGCCATACTGGAGCGCGCGCAGCATGCCGCCGAACTTTTCCTCCACGACCTCGGGGCCGTACCCGGCGATCTCGAACGCCTTCATCATGATCTCGGGCTTGTGGTTCCGGATCGCGCCGGATGACAACTCCACGCCGTTGCACACGATGTCATACTGGTAGCCGAGGATGTCGCCCGGGTCTTTCGTCTCGAGCGCCTCCATCTCGCCCTGGGGCATCGAGAAGGGGTTGTGCGAGAAATCCCAGGCTTTTTTCTCCGCATCCCATTCGTACATCGGGAAGTCGACGATCCAGCAAAAGGCGAACTGATCTTCGTCGAGAAGCTCTAGTTCGGTGCCGACGCGGGTGCGTGCCGCGCCTGCGAAATCGACGAACTTCTTCGGATCGCCGGCTGCAAAAAACACGGCATCACCATCCTTCAAGCCGAGTTGCTCGCGGATGGCAGCCGTGCGGTCTTCACCAATGTTTTTTGCGATCGGTCCGGAGCCCGCCCCGTCCTTGAAGAAGATGTAGCCGAGGCCCGGCTGGCCTTCGCCCTGCGCCCACGAATTCATCCGGTCGCAGAACGCGCGCGAGCCGCCCGATGGCGCCGGGATTGCCCAGACGCGATTGCTCGGGTCTTTGTCCAGCATGCCGGCAAAAATCTTGAAGCCGGAGCCGCGGAAATGCTCGGACACATCCTGCATCTCGATCGGGTTTCTGAGGTCCGGTTTGTCGGAGCCGTATTTCGCCATGGCCTCGGCGAACGGAATGCGTGGGAACGTCTCCGTGACGCGTTTTTCTCCGCCATGGGCCACGAAGAGATCGCGCAGCACCGGCTCGACCGCGGCGAACACGTCATCCTGCGTGACAAAACTCATCTCGATGTCGAGCTGATAGAACTCGCCCGGTGAGCGATCGGCGCGGGCATCCTCATCGCGGAAACATGGCGCGATCTGAAAATAGCGATCAAAGCCCGCCATCATGATGAGCTGCTTGAACTGCTGCGGCGCCTGCGGAAGTGCGTAGAATTTGCCCGGATGCATGCGCGATGGGACGAGGAAATCGCGCGCGCCTTCGGGGCTCGAGGCGGTCAGGATGGGCGTCTGAAATTCGAAGAACCCGGCCTCGGTCATGCGCCGGCGCAGATCCGCGATGATCGTCGAGCGCTTCATGATGTTGGCGTGCAGCGTCTCACGGCGCAGATCGAGGAAGCGATACTGCAGGCGACGTTCTTCCGGGTAGTCCGGCTCACCGAACACCGGCAGCGGCAGCTCTTTTGCCTCCGCCAGCACATCGAGCGCGCGGATGAATATCTCCACCGCGCCGGTGGGCAGATCCGGATTAACCGTTTCGGTGCTGCGCTCCTTCACCTCGCCTTCGATGCAGATCACCCATTCTGAGCGGACGGTCTCGGCTGCGCTGAAGGCCGCGGAATCCGGATCAACCACACACTGGGTCAGGCCGTAGTGATCGCGCAGGTCAATGAACAGCAGTCCGCCGTGGTCACGCACCCGATGAACCCAGCCGGAAAGCGTCACGGTCTTGCCGACGTCATCCGGCCGAAGCGCGCCGCAGGTGTGGCTGCGATAAGGAGACGACAGATCGGGTTTGGACATGATGCTTTCTCTCGGGCCGCGCAGGCGACCGCCGCGGCTGGTGTGAACGCGGGCGGGACATTTAGGAACGCAGGAGGTTCGGCGCGCCACTTCCCGCGCAGACCCGCCGATGTCAACCGTCGGCGCGTCTGGTGGAGCTGTTACCGGGCGCATCTGAGCCCGGAAACTGCCCGTTGCGACCTCCTCGAATTTTCGCTTGCGCGCAGCTGGAAACAGGAATCTAGGGAAGTTTCACACCCGGCGTTCGGATGAGGATGCGCCGCATGAAATCGCTCCCGCTTCTGATCCCTCTCCTGGTCGCGGTGGCGATCTTGTTGTGCGGCAACGGGGTGTTGCTCACGCTCATCGCGCTCAAGGCGAACGACGCCGGTTGGTCGACCTCGATCGTCGGCGCGCTCGGGACCGTCTATTTCCTCGGCTTTCTGGTCAGCTCGGTCTACACGCCGCGGCTGATCGAAGTGCTGGGGCATGCGCGGGTCTTCGCGGCACTCGCATCGCTCTCCGCCATCTCGGCGATTATGCTGGTGATGGTCGAGGATATCCCGGTCTGGCTCATCTCGCGCGGGCTCGCGGGGTTTTGTATCGCCGGACTGTTTACGGTCATCGAAAGCTGGATCAACGGTGCTGTCGATAATGCGGACCGCGGCCGGATGCTCAGCGTCTACTCGCTGACCGATCTCGGGGCGGTGACAGCGTCACAGCTGCTACTCCCGGTCGTTGGAACCGAGGGCACGATGCTGTTCCTCATCACGGCGATGCTGTTCTGCCTCTCGATGCTGCCGGTCACCCTCTCGCCGCAGGATGCACCGCGCGCCCACGAGCCGGTAAAGATCAAGCTGCGCGATGTGTGGAAAATATCGCCGCTCGCTTTCGCCACCTGCTTCGTGATCGGGCTGACCAACAGTTCGTACCGCGCGGTCGGTCCGATCTTCGCAACGAACGTCGGGCTCGATACCGCGGGCATCGCCTTCTTCATGACGGCGGGAATCATCGGCGGCGCTGTGTTGCAGCTACCGCTCGGGTGGGCGTCGGACCGCATCGACCGACGCAAGGTACTTGCGTTCTCGACGATCTGTGCGGTCGCGGCAGGCGTCATCCTCGCGTTGCTGTCGCAGGGGGAGGAAATTCATGCGCCGGGCACGAGTGTCTATCTCACCGGCCTCGAACCCGAGTGGTTCTATGTCGGGTCGTTCCTGTTCGGCGCGTTCGCGATGCCGCTGTATTCGATCGCGGCGGCCCATGCGAACGACTTTGCCCGGTCCGGCCAGTTCGCGACGATCTCCGCGGGCATGCTGTTCACCTACGGGGTGAGCGCGACGTTCGGGCCGCTCATCTCGGCCGGGGCGATGGACTGGTTCGGCCCGCCCGGTTTCTTCGGCTTCATCTGTCTCGCGCACGCCTCGCTGCTGCTCTTTGCCATCAGCCGGATGCGGGCGCGCGACACGGTGCCGGATGATGAGCGGGTGCGGTACACCCCGCTGCTGCGGACATCTCGTGGGTTCTTCAAGCTCGCAAAACGCCGGCTGACGGAGACGCAAGGCGATCTCGAGGCGGCTGAAGCCGAGGCGGTCCGGTCCGAGACAGCATCGGGCAGGACACCCGGGACCTGACGCTGCCCGGACCAGCGCCGACCGGTTGGCGAGTGGTGAACAAACCCCCGGCGAGCAAGTCTGTGGACCAGACACGCCGCTGGGGAGCATGCACCTTTGTCGCGCGACAGGCTGCCAAAACGCGCGCTATAGCCGCGTCATGAACGTACTTACGACGACGCCAGCGCTGCAGGACGCATGCGACAGACTGGCCCAAGCATCTTTCGTCACCGTCGATACGGAATTCATGCGCGAGAGCACCTTCTGGCCGGTGCTCTGCCTCATCCAGATTGCGAGCGATGCGGATGAGTATGTGATCGACCCGCTTGCCGAAGGGCTCGACCTCGCACCGTTCTTTGCGCTGATGGGCAACCCGGACATCACCAAGGTTTTTCACGCCGCGCGGCAGGACATCGAGATTATCCACCACATGGCGGGGGTGATCCCGGCGCCGCTGGTCGATACGCAGGTCGCGGCGATGGTCTGCGGCTTTGGTGACAGCATCGGCTACGCCAACCTCGCCAAGCAGATCTGCAACGTCGACATCGACAAGTCTTCGCGATACACGGATTGGGCGCGCCGGCCCCTGTCGGAGAAGCAGCTCCATTACGCGCTCGCCGACGTCACGCACCTGCGCGAGATCTACAAGACGTTGGAGGAAAAACTCGTAGCGTCCGGTCGCCGGCACTGGCTGGCGGAGGAAATGCACACGCTAACCGACCCCGCCACCTACGAGACCGAACCAACAGATGCGTGGCGGCGGCTCAAACAGAAGGTCAAATCGCGCAAGGCCATGGGCGTCCTTATGGAGGTGGCGGCCTGGCGCGAGGAGGAAACCCAACGACGCGACGTGCCGCGCAACCGCGTGTTGCGTGACGAGGTGATCTACGACGTTGCGAACCAGGCCCCGACAACGGAAGCGCAACTCTCGAAGTTGCGTACGGTCTCGGAGGGATTTGCGCGCTCCCGCGTCGGGAAGGAAATTCTTGCCGCCGTCGAGCGCGGCCTCGCGCGTGATCCGGAGACTATTCCGTACCAGCGACGCACGGGCCCGCCGCTACCGCAGACCGCAGCGATCGTCGATCTGTTGCGGGTACACCTCAAAGCGGTGTCCGCGAACAACGATGTCGCGGCGAAGCTGATTGCGACCGTTGATGATCTCGAGCGGATCGCCGTCGACGACGGCGCGGATGTGCCTGCACTCAAAGGCTGGCGGCATGAGCTGTTCGGCGCCGATGCCCTGGCGATCAAGCGCGGAGACCTTGCGCTGATCGTCCGCGATGGCACGATCGGGACCGTCGCCGCATAGCGCATACGTCTCTGCTTGTTTCCCGCTGCCAGCAGACCGCTGCTCAGCCGGCGGTGATCACGCGCGCATCCTTGCCGAGTGCGCGGGCGAGCGCACGGTGGCGCCGCTCGATGCGTTCACCCGAGACACGGGCATCGCGTGCAGTCAAATGCAGCTCGAGGTAACGGCCATCGCGGACAAGCTTTTTCTTCCGCAGTGATCCGGGCTGACCGAAGCTCAGCGCATGGGCGACGCGGAGTGCGGCGCCTATGACCTGCGCCCGCCGCTCGATGGATTGCGACGTCAACGCGCGATAAATGCTGGCCTCGCCCTCCTGCACCGCACCTTCGTGCCGGTAGTAAACCACGAGGGAGAGAAATGCGATCCCGCGGTGGTCGATACTCGTCGAGGCGGCGTTTTCCAGCATCGCCGCGCTTTGCTCACTGCGGTAGTCGGGGTGGGCGCGCCAGCCGAGCTCCGACATGTAACAGGCGGCATGGCGCAGGCGGCGCAGTTCGTCAGTCTCCTCGATCTCAGAGACGGCCATGACATGATCGGTCCAGGCGCAGAGGTCCTCGGCGTAAGCCGGCAGGCGTGCGCGGCGCGCGTTCAGCGCACGGCAAGTCTCAAGGAAAGCATCGTGCTTGCGCACCGTCTTCGGAAGGCGCTCGAAAAGTGCTCCCTCGCGGATGCCCGTCGCGCAGATCACGATGTTGCTCGGGCGAACGCGTTTCACGATCCGCTGCAGGAGAAGCGCGCCGAAGGGGAGCGTTTCAAGGCGCGTTTTCGACAGTTGCTGCGCTTCCTCCAGCATGGGCGCAGGCCGGTCGAGCAGGACCGAGGCGAAGCGCATCGTCTCGGCTGCTGACAGGCGATACTGGTGCAGGATCTTCAGCGGATAGCCGCGGTAGGTCATGTGCAACCGCGCGAAGGCACGCCAGGTCCCGCCGATCGCGAAGAACGGACGCCCCTGCCCCGCCTTGATCCATTCATGCTCGGCGAGATGACGGTCTATCAGCTTTTTTGCCGCCTGCAGGTCAGTGCCGACGGTTTCCGCAAGCCGCAGTCCCCCGAGCGGGAGCGTCACGGTTTCGCCGAGCGATTTCGCGCGGATGTCGGCGAGTTCGAGGCTGCCGCCACCGAGATCGCCGGCAATCCCGTTCGGGCGGTGGATCCCGGCGCGTACGCCGAGCGCGGCAAGGCGAGCTTCCTCACGGCCTGTCAAAACTTCGATTGGCTGGCCGAGGATGCGCTCGGCGGTTTCGATAAATACCGGTCCGTCTGATGCCTCGCGCACCGCCGCGGTTGCGATCGCGCGAAGCTGCCCCACGCCAAGGCGTTCGGCAGCGACCGCAAAACGCGTGAGCGCCCGTGCGGCGCGCTCGATGGTCTGCATACCCATCTCACCGTTCGCCGAGACTCCCCGGCCGAGGCCGCATGTAACGCGCTCGTTGTAAATCGGGGCGGGGTTGAGGATCAGGCCTTCGAATACGACAAGCCGGACGGAGTTCGAGCCAATGTCGATGACTGCGAAAGGACGGTCGTCAGGTTCCTCGAGCGGGATGGTCTGCGCCGGGAGCGGTTCGCCCGCCGTGCGAGCGGAGGCACGGCGCCTACCGTCGCCCGGGCCGTCACTCTCTCCGCGCTTCGCCGCCACTCGCTCACTGCCCGTCAATGGCGCGCGTCGACCGGCGGGCGCGCGATTATCATCCCCGGCAGCGCGGTGATGCCCCGAGCCATCCCCTGCTGTCCAGCGGCGTGCGTACCTCAGCCCTCTCCATCCACTGGCGAAAGCGACAGCTCCGCTAGCACGAGGCGCGCAAGGTCTCGCGTCACCTCGCGGCGCTCGACCCAGACGCGGTCGTCGATGCGTTCGACGAGTGCCAGCGCGCACGCCATCGAGCGCTCCATATGTCGGGCCAGATGGCGCACGGCCGCCGGAGTCGCGGGAAGCTGGCGGTCCGCGAAGAGTTTGACCAGCAGCGCTCCGAGCAAGGCGTCGTCCGGCGGGTCGATCGTCGCGACCGGAAACGAGCGCACGCGCGAACGCAGGTCCGGCAAATCGATCGACCAGCTGCCGGGCGGCGTGCGCGCCGTGAGCAGCACGTGGAATTTCTGTTCGCGCGCGAGATTGAGCAGGTGAAACAGCGCGCGCTCGTCCACCGTCTCGCGGTCTATGTCTTCGACGGTGATGCCGGCCGGGTTTGCGGCAGCGAGCTCGCCCGATGCGCCGCCGGTGATCTCGCGCGCGGGGATCCGTGCGGCGTTGCTTGCCAATTGCCAGACGTTGGCAAGGTGCGTCTTGCCGCTGCCGTGCGGGCCGACGAGCACAAGCGCATGGGATGGCCAGGCTGGCCAGCGCGCGATCCATGCATCGGCGGCGGCGTTCGACTCGCTCACGATGAAATCGTCGGCACCGAGCGCCGGGCGATGCGGCAGGTCGAGGACAAGCTGATGCGGGCGCGCGTTCTGCTCGCCGCTCATGGCGCATTACGACCCGAGCGGCCACCGTCGGCCAGCACGTCGCCGTCGCCGGAGGGACGATAGAGCGTGCTCTGGCGGTATTCCTTGAGGGCAAAGCGCGCCAGAACCCCGACGATCGCCGCCGCCGGCACGGCAATCAGTACGCCGACGAGCCCGAACAGATAGCTGAAGGCGAAGATCGCGAAGATGATCCAGACCGGGTGGAGGCGGATGCTGTCGCCGACGATCTTCGGCTGGAGGATATTCCCCTCCAGAAACTGCCCGGCGAAAAAGATCACGATGACCGCGACGATCGGGATCCACTCCGGCCAGAACTGCGATAGCGCGACCCCGACGGACAGCAGCAGGCCGACGATGGAGCCGATGAACGGCACGAAGTTGAGCAGCCCCGCGATCAGGCCAATGAGCAGCCCGTACTTGAGACCGAGAATGGAGAGCGACAGCGCGTAACCCGCCCCGAGGAGCAATGCGACGGTCCCCTGCCCGCGCAGGAAGCCGGAGATCACCTGGTTCATCTCGGCGGCGAGGCGGCGAACGGTCGGCGCGTTGTCCCGCGGAAGCCAGCTATCGATCCGCGCGACCATCTGGTCCCAATCGAGCAGCAGATAAAAAGCGACGACGGGGGTGATCAGAATGATCGAGAAGAAGTTCACGACCGCGAGCGAGCCGGACCATACCGACTGAAGGACGCCGGTCGCGTACTGCGACCAGTCGACGGAGAGTTCGGAAATCGAGCGCTCGAGCTCTGCCTGAAATTCCGGGAACCGGTCGCCGAGGCCGCGGCGGGCAACATCTTCCAGTGCCGTTCGCAAAGCGGCGAGCTGGTCCGGGATCGCGGCCGCGAGTTGGCGCACCTCGTTCACCACCAAAGGTGCGAGGAACAGGATCAGAAATAGCAGGAACACGATCAGTCCGGCGACGATCAACGTGGTCGCGATCACCCGTGGAATTCCGAGCCCGGTCAGTCGGTCCGCTACCGGATCGAGCAGGTAGGCGAGGATCAACGCGGCGATGAAGGGCAGCAGGATTTCGCTGAACAGCCAAATAAAAGCGGTGATCAGGGCAAAGATCACCAGCCAGGCGACGGCTTTCTGCTGATAGGTCACGTCCGCCGCCCCGCTTACCGTCACATCGCCGTTCGGCCCGTCGCCGAACCGTGTCGTCTGGCCTGTCGTCGAACCTTGTCGTCCGCCCTTATCGGCCGGCCTTGTCGTCTAGCCTGCCGCCCGCGCCGACAAGCGCGCGCCGAGGATGCGCAAGCGGCAGATCAGATCGCGCCAGGCCGTTCCGAACCCGTCGCCATGTGGCGCAGCCAGATCCGAAAATAGAGCACGCCCGAGACGATCGTCGCCACCCCCGTGCACCAGCCGAGGATCAACCGCAAGTCTGCGAAGCCGAGCGCGAATGCCTCGTCACCCAGCACGCAGGCGACGAGCATGATCTGCAGCGCAGTGTTCAGTTTGGATACCGGGATCGGAGAAATCTCGACCGGGTTGTCGAGCATCCAGGCAAGCAGAATCGACGCGAGCATGATCAGATCGCGGAAGACCACGCAGAGCACCAGCCAGAGCGGAATCTGCTCGAGCACCCCGAGCGTGATGAAAATGCTCACGAGCAGGAGCTTGTCGGCCATTGGATCGAGGTAGCGCCCTAGGCGTGTCTCAAGGCCGAACCGCTTGGCGACGTAACCGTCCACCGCGTCGCTCAGGCCGGCGATCATGAAGACGATGAATGCCGCCATGGGCATGTCGTGGATGATGAGCCACATCGCGACGGGCACCAGCCCGACACGAAACAGCGTCACGGCGTTCGGAATGTTCACCGGCTTCCTCCGGACACCGGGCTGCGTTTAGCGGGAAGACCGCGTCCGATCACCCGAGCGCCCGCTATAGCCAGCGCACGCGGCCTTGTCGCGTGTCGATACCGTCAGCGAGGGCGCGTGCCGCTTCGAGTGTGGCCTCATGAGGTCGGCTGTCGCCGGGCGGGGTCGGCTGTCGCCGGGCGGGGCCGGCCGTCGCCGGGCGGGGTTGGCTGTCGCCGGGCGGGGTCGGATATGCCCGTGGGGTGTCGGCGCTCCCGGCGTGGGCAGCCGTACGCCGAGGTCAGTTGGCGTTCACGACCCAGGCGTTTCCTTCCTGCCCCATCGGCAGCCCATCGCGGGCGAGACGCTGGCGCAGCGCGGTAAGCCCGCCGGCGTACCGCATGCGTACCTCGGCCCCACGCGCGGAGACCGTGCCCGTATCAAAGGTCTCGACCCCCGGCAGATTTGCCAGGCGTTGACGAAGCCCCTGCCACTGCCCGAAGCCAGCGTAGCGCACATAGAACACGATATCTTCGGCAGGACCTGCGGCGGCGACCAAGGAATTGCTGTCGGCGGCGACTGCTTTCCACCGTCCCTCCAGAATGCCGAGCCCAATGATGGTGGCGAGTTCAGCCGAATACAGCAGATCTTCGTCTTCGATCGGGTAGGTGCGCTTCAGGTGGAATGCGCCGACCGCATCCTGGCCCGCGATCGACACGATCAAGCGCCGGCCGGTCGGGTCAGGTTCGGCGGACGCG
>JBCBJG010000084.1:0-11352 GCA_038523655.1 Pseudomonadota bacterium
ACCGCAACTGGGCGCTGTTTGAAGGTGGCGGCGAGCAATTGCGGATGGAATCTCTGCTCGGCCTCGGCAAGTTCGCCCGCCCTGGTCGAACCCGGCTCTCGATCGTCTACACCGGCTTTCTCGGCGACAATGAAAACATCCTCTTCTGGGTATCGCAATTTCTCTCCGAAGCGCTGCGCTTCAGCCAGCGGAACCCGAACGAGGAATTGCAGGCCGTCATCATGTTCGACGAGGCGGATCTCTATATCCCCGCCAATGCGAAACCCGCGACGTCGGAGCCACTACAGAGCCTGCTGAAACGCGCGCGTTCGGCCGGTATTGGCATGCTGCTCGCGACCCAGAGCCCCGGCGATCTGGACTATAAGTCCCGCGATCAGATCACATCTTGGTTCATCGGTCGTGTGCGTGAGGACACCGCGCTCAAAAAACTCCGCGCCGCGTTCGGCTCGGAGAGCGGCCTCGATCCGGCGCGTGTGCTGCCGAACCAGACCGTCGGCGAGTTCCACCTAATCCAGGAAGCGGTCGTCCATCCGATAAAGGCGAAGCGCGCCTTGATCAATGCGGAGCAGGTGCCGTTCGACAAGATCGAACAACTGGCTCGAGAGACAGCTGGCCAGGAAGCGAAACAGCTCAAGCTCGAGCTTTAATCTCCCCGGACGGGCGTGAGGTAAGACAAATGGGATGCGGCAATCTCCGGGTCGGCGGGCGGCCTATGCGAACCGCCGCTCGACGAACCGTCGCAACCCGTAGTTGAGCGCGACACACGCCGTGATACTGCCGTGCCAGACGCACGCCATCTCTTGCGTGTAGTTCGGGCATCCTGTCGTCGAGCAGGTCGAGTACATCCACGCGTAAAAAATCCCGTTGGCGACCAACGCTTCGACGATCACGCCGCGTAAGCCGACCAGCGCAGCGACGCCCCGCGTGACAAATTGCATGACAAGCATGGCGATCGCGATCAGGAACCCGATCAAGATTCCGGGAGCACTGAACTGCCAGCCCACTGCGAGGATTAAAAACCCGCAAGTCGGGCCGGCCAGCATGCCGAGCACTTTGTTCATTCACCGAGCCTCCGCATGCTGCCTTGCGCGATTTGCGCTGTGCACATCAGGCGCACGCGGTGGATTAACGCGACGACAGGCGAGAGGAGTGGCACAACGCCGAGCGGGCGGCGGTCGATGCTCCAGAGCCTTTGCGAGGCCACGCCACCAAGGCGCTAAGTAAACCGAGCACCGTCGCAATTAATTCCCTGAGCGCAGGGCGTGCTTAGATGAGACTGACAGATAGCACGGACAGATGACCAAACCGTCTAGACCGGCACGGTTTTCAAAGTGAACGCCGACGCACGCGCCCTCGGTACGGCGTCTGCCGAGGACGCGCAGATATACTCGGCCTCATTATCATTCCGCCTCGCAGAGCCACCCCGGCCGGCGCAAAGCGCGATGATGGGAGATGGCGAACGCTGAAACAGACCACCGTCAGGCGGTCGCATCCTCCAGGATCATGTCGCTCGCCTTCTCGCCGATCATAATGGTCGGCGCGTTGGTATTCCCCGAGACGATGGTCGGCATGATCGACGCATCGACGACACGCAACCCGCCGATCCCGTGCACACGCAGGCGCGCATCCACGACGGCGTCATCACCATCACCCATCTTGCAGGTCGAGGTGGGATGATAAATCGTCTGCGAAATGTTGCGCGCGGCATCGAGCATCTCATCGTCGCTCTGCACGTGCGATCCCGGCAGATGCTCCTCGGATATGAGTGGCGCAAGCGCCTGCGTCGCCGCCAGCTTGCGTGACCATTTCATGCCCTCGACCTGCGTCCGACAATCGAGCTCGGTCGACATGTAGTTCGGGATCAGTTTCGGATAGACAGTCGGGTCCGGCGAGTTGAGGAGGATTTCTCCCCGGCTTTCCGGACGAAGCTGACATGTCGATGACGTGAACGCGGAGAACCGGTGCGTCCCCTCGCCGGGCTTGTCCGCAGACAGCGGCTGGACATGGAACTGGATGTCAGGTGCGACGAGTTCGGGCCGCGTGCGCACGAACGCACACACCTGGCTCGCCCCCATCGTCAGCGGGCCCGTCCGCCGGAGAATATATTCGAGCCCCATCATCACTTTGCGGACAGGGTTGTTGACCTGGTCGTTCAGCGTGATCGGCTTTTTCGTCTTGAACACCATCCGCGTCTGCAGATGGTCCTGCATGTTTTGACCAACACCGGGGAGGTTGTGGCTGACGGCGATACCATGGTCGCGGAGATGAGCACCCGGTCCGATTCCCGACAGCATCAGAATGTGCGGTGAGCCGATCGCGCCTGACGCGAGCACGACCTCACCGCGCACGCGAATGACTTTTTCCTCTCCGTCAGCGCGCCCGCCGCGACGATAGACGATGCCAACCACGCGGCCATCTTCGATCAGCAGGCGCTGCGCATGGGCTTTCGTCACGATCTCGAGGTTGGCCCGCCTGCGCGCTGGGTTGAGGAATGCGACCGCAGAAGAGCAGCGCCGGCCGTTGCGTGTGGTGAGCTGGAAGTACCCGACGCCCTCCTGCTTTGCGCCGTTGAAGTCATCTGTGCGCGGTAGACCGAGTTCGACACCTCCGTCGATGAACCGGTCGCAGAGCTCGCGATGAATGCGGATGTTGGAGACAGATAGTGGCCCGCCCGATCCGTGAAAATCGTCGCCGCCGCGCTCCTGGTCTTCGGATTTCTTGAAATAGGGAAGCACATCCTCGAACGACCACCCGACGTTGCCAAGTTGGCGCCAGTGGTCGTAGTCCGAGCGATGACCGCGGATGTACAGCAAGCCATTGATCGACGAGGAGCCGCCGAGCGTTTTGCCGCGTGGCCAGTCGAGCGAGCGTCCGTTCAGCCCAGGGTCCGGCTCGGTGCGGTAACACCAGTCCGTGCCGGGATTGTGCATCGTCTTGAAGTAGCCGACCGGCACATGGATCCACGGATTGAGATCGCGTCCGCCCGCCTCGAGCAGCACGACCTTGTGGCGCCCGTTCTGACTGAGCCGGTTGGCGAGTACGCAGCCCGCTGATCCTGCCCCGACGACAACGAAATCCGCGACCTCGACGGCGGTGTTTCCGTGGCTTTCACCGGCATGTCGCTTACCCATGACGCGTCACCTTCCGCCGATCACCCGTGCGCATCTCTGCCCACGTCATTGTCGTCGAAAGTTGTGGCGCGCTCGCTTCCTCCCTCGCGAGATGCACCGCATTCTCCTCTTGCCAACACCTAGCTCTGTCGCAATACCTGAACGGTAGCGTTTCATTTTTGAGAACAACAACGGTTTTCGGGGGCGGGGTCAACTGTCAAGCGCACGCTGACGACGGGACGATATGCCGTCCGTGAGATGGAGCGCGCTGCAACGCGGAGGAAACGAGCGAAGTGGAGAAGGGACGGTCGATCCGGGCGCTGGCGGTGCTCGAAGAAGTCGCACGCGCATCCGGCGCCGTGACGGCGAATGAACTGGCAGATCGCACCGGTCTTCCAAAAGCGACCGTCTATCGTCTGTGTGATCAGCTTCTCGAAACCGGAATGCTGCGGCGCCAGGTATCGGGTCGCGGCTTCGTATGCGGGCCTGCGTTGCGCGATCTCGCGAACCTCGTGCAGGCCAACCACCTCCAAAGTGCAGCGCGCCACGCGATCCTGATGCGGATCGCCCGCAAGGTCGGCGAGACCTGCAACCTCGTGATCCCAGCCCGCCTCGGCATGACGTATCTCGACCGCGTTGAGACGGAATGGCCCCTGCGCCTTCAGCTTCCTGTCGGGACATCCGTGCCGTTCCACGCGACGGCGTCCGGCAAACTTTTTCTGGCCTCCCTGCCGCCAAGCCGGCGCCGACAGCTGATCGACGAGCTCGAACTGGCGCCATTCACCGCCAACACGATCACTTCGCCCGAAGCATTGGTTGCAGAACTGGATCAGATCGCCAGCCAGGGTTTCTCGCGCGATGACAACGAGTTCATCGAAGAGATGATCGCGGTCGCCGTGCCGATCGTCGACGACGCGGGCAGATTTGTTGCCGCGCTTGCAACCCATGGCCCGAAGCAGCGCCTGACCGCGGACGAGATGATGCAGTTTCTCCCCGCGCTGCGTGACGCTGCCAAACGGCTGGCCCTGGCCATGGACGAAGAGGAGCTCGCCGAGACCGTATCAGCGACGCGCTGACGGCCAGGCCTGCGGGCCTCGGTTTGCGCCACGGAGCACGGGACGGCGAGCGACGATATGACGACGGCGGTACCGGGGGGGTGCCGTCGAGGGAGGAGACCGCGCCTGCCGCAGATCAGGCGGGCGCTGGTATATAGGAGGGGGGACCGCCGCTTATGGAATGGGCTGGCCTGTCACTGGATTCGATCGCCGACTACACGAAGATCATCATCGCCGACCTTGTGCTGTCGGGCGATAACGCGCTCATCATCGGCATGGCTGCGGCCGGGCTTGCACCCGAGTTACGCAAGAAGGCCATCCTGTTCGGAATGGTCGTTGCAGCCGGGCTGCGCATCGTGTTCGCGCTGGTCGCGACCTACTTGCTCAATATTCCCGGCCTGCTGTTGATCGGCTCGCTGCTACTCTTCTGGGTATGCTGGAAACTTTACCAGGAGATCCGCGCGCATCAGCCGGCCGACGCACTGACGGCTGAGCAGATCGCGGAGAACGAGGCAGCCGGCTATACCGGTCCCCCTCGGCGCTCGCTCGCCTCCGCGTTGTGGACCATCACTCTTGCCGACGTGTCGATGTCGATCGACAATGTGCTCGCCGTCGCCGCCATCGCCGATGGGGATTCCACCAAGCTCGTGGTCGGCCTCGCCATCGCGATCATCGCTATGGCCTTCTTCGCCACGCTGATCATGAAGCTGCTGACCAGCTATCCCTGGATCTCGTGGCTCGGGCTTGCGGTGCTCGTCTATGTCTCCGCCGAGATGCTCTACAAAGGCATTTTCGATCCGAACCGGGGCGTTCTCGCCTACCTCGGGATGACGGGTGGTATCCCTGGGGCCTCCTCGTGAGCACGCGAGTGCATCAAACGCGTGTCCACGGGTTTTGACGCGACTGTTTGTGCACGCTTGAGGTCGCTGAGCGGCATTCGTCGCTTGCGGCTGAACCTCAGAAATGGGAAGCTCATGTCTCGCAACCGGGAAAACGGTGCGATTGGACGACGCCTCGAAAGAGCAGACACCGTCCACAGCAATCCGCCGCGGCACGTGTGCAGGCCGCGGCCCAACGGGAGGAAATTCCGCATGAAGTTGGTCAAGGGCCTGCTCGCAGGCGCGGCCGCTTTCGCCATGACGACGCTCACGGGCGCCGTCGTCGACACGGCGGAAGCGAAGAAAGTGAACATTCGCATCCAGTCGGTGATCTCCGCGAAAGCCGACGAAGTGACGATGTTGAAAAACTTCGCACAGGACGTCAGCGATCTGACGAACGGCGAAGTGACGTTCGAGGTGCTTCCCGCCGGCGCAGTCGTCGGTGTGAAGGAAGTGCTCGACGCGGTTGACCAGGGTCTCGTCGAAGGCGGTTTCGCCTGGACGCACTACTGGTCGGGCAAACATCCGGCAGCGATGCTCTTCGGCTCGCCGGTAGCCGGCGCTGGTGTCGGCATCGACAACATCGCATTTCTCTCCTGGTTCCAGTTCGGCGGCGGCAAAGAGCTGTACGACGAGCTGTGGAAGGAAATGGGCGTCAACGTCAAAGGCTTCATGCTGCAGCCTGTTGGGCCGGAAGCGCTCGGCTGGTTCAAAGAGCCGATCAAGTCGATGGCAGACTTCCGCAAATACCGTTTCCGCACGCCTCCGGGCATCCCGGGCCAGACCTACAAGGACATCGGCGTTGCGTCGGTTGCCATGGGTGGTGGTGATATCCTCCCGGCACTGCAGTCCGGTAAGATCGACGCTGCCGAATGGTGCTGCCCGAAGCCTGACAGCGTGTTCGGCTTCCAGAAAGTCCTGAAGCACTACTACCTTCAGGGGCTGCACCAGGTTGTCGTGAACGCCGACCTGTACATCAACGGCGACGTCTACAACTCGCTCACGGATTTCCAGAAAAAGGCGATCGAAGTCGCAGCGAACGCGTCGCTGTCGAAGTCGATGTCCTACCGGATCTACGAGAACGGCAAGGCGCTCAAAGACCTGACGGAGAACCACGGCGTCCAGTTGCACGACACGCCGGCGGACTACTTCCCGGCCTACATGAACGCCGCGAAAGCGTCGCTCGAGAAGAATGCGGCCGAGAACGCGTTCTTCAAGAAAGTCTGGGACAGCCAGAAAGAGTTCGCTGCGATCGCGGTTCCGTTCTGGGCCGGCGCGCAGGCGTCGAACGCAGCGCTCGGCAAGGCTTTCGCCGACAGCGTGAAGTAGTCGACGTGGCACTCAGCCAAACACATCGAGAGCGGGCTCTACGGGGCCCGCTCTTTTTCGTCCGGATATCGCGACCAAAGCGCCGCGCGTCTCTATTGTGCGAGATGTTGCCATGACGCGTTGGCCCAGCGAGGAGCGGCACCGCCGCATGTCCTGACGACCTGACATAACGGCGTCTTCGGGCGCCGGGGCACCGAGGGGAGGAACGGATGTCCAGCAACGAAACGCTCGAGGTGGATCCCAACGAGCTCGAGATCGCCGATGAACTGATCGCCGAACGCCGCGCCGAGGAACCGGGCCAGACACCCGAGACGATGACCTCGTGGCAGCGCCCGATCACATCCGCGATCGATCTGCTCAATCTCTGGGTCGGTCGCGTCGTCTGTCTGCTGCTTCTCCCGGTCATCTTCGTGATGGTTTACGAGGTTGTCGCAGCCAAGATGTTCACGGCGCCGACGCTCTGGGTCTACGACACCAGCCGTATGCTTGCCGGCGTGATCTTTATGCTCGGCGCCGGCTACGCCCTGCTCCGCGGCGTCCATATCCGCGCCGACTTCCTCTACCGGAACTGGTCGACGAAGAACCAGGCGACGATCGATGCGGTCCTCTACCTGCTCTTTTATTTTCCGGCGATGCTGTTCTTCAGCTACGTCGCGTCCGAATACGCGCTCAAAGCGTTCAACATGCGCGGCGGCTTCGCGTTTTCCGGCTGGGAGCGCGCGAGTGATTCGACCTGGGCGCCGATCGTCGGCCCGGCCCGTGCCGCCATGCCGATTGGCGCAATCCTGTTGCTCCTTCAGGGCATCCCCGAACTGTTCCGCGCCTTTAACGACATGGGCAAGCAGCGTGAGCGCATTTTCCTCCGCCTGCTGCCGGTATACCTCGTCGTGCTCGCCGTGGTGTTCTGCTCGACGTTCTACCCGGACACATTCCCGCTCGGCGGCTATTGGCAGTCCTTAACGGAGACGCTCGGTCTGACGGGCACTGACCGTGCCACCATCGGCCTCTACATGATCGGCGCGATGCTCTTCGCGATCTTCGTCGGCTTCCCGATCTCGTTCACGCTGATCTTCCTCGCATTCGTCTTCGCATCGTGGGGCATGTCGCCGAAGCTCGGCTTTTTCCTCCAGACGCTGAAGTTCAACGAGACGATGCTCGACGACCAGCTCGTCGCGGTGCCGCTCTTCGTCTTCATGGGCATCATGATGGAGAAGGCCGGCCTGATGGAGCGGCTCTTCGATTCCATCCAGTTGATGATGTCGCGTATCCGCGGCGCGCTGTTCATCGCCGTCCTGTTTGTCTCTACGGTCTTCGCGGCCGCGACCGGCATCGTCGGCGCCTCGGTGACGATCCTCGGCATCATGGCAGCCAAGACCATGAACCGGTCTGGGTATGACGTGCGGCTTGCAGCCGGTGCGATTACGGCAGGCGGCACGCTCGGCATTCTCATCCCGCCCTCGATCATGCTCGTCGTGATGGGTCCAGTGCTCGAAGTACCGGTCACCGATCTGTTCGCGGCCGCGATCATCCCGGGCATTCTGCTTGCGACGCTCTACGTCATATATTCGATGGTGCGTTGCTGGCTTAACCCGTCGCTCGGGCCGGTCCTGCCGGTGGAAGAACAGCCGGATACCTCGCCGTACTATGCGCTCGAGGTGTTCCTCGTGCTCTTCGGGCTCATCCTCTTCTTCTACCTCATGTTCACGCAGTTCCTGCTCTCGGTCGCCTGGTTGCTGATCATGATAGGGCTGTTCTACGTGGTCCGCGCGCTCAAACCGGGCGGATTTTATTTCGCCGATCTCTGGCAGGGATTGTTCGTTGGCCTCGTGCCGCCGACGATCCTGATCGTCTTGGCGCTCGGCTCGATCCTGAAAGGCTGGGCAACGCCCGCCGAAGCCGCGGCCTGCGGCGCTGCCGGGTCGATCCTGCTATCGGCGATGTATCTCCGGTTGACGCCAACCGGGCTCTACGACGCACTGATCAAGACGTTGGAAATCACCGTCCTGATCATGTTCCTCGTTGCCGCCTCGAACTTCTTCGGCGCGGTATTCTCGGCGCTCGGCACACCCAAATTCCTGACCGAGCTCCTGCTCTCACTCGACATGTCACCGACGATGATCCTGATTGCCGTGATGGCGCTCATTTTCCTCCTCGGCTGGCCGCTGGAGTGGGTGCCGATCGTGCTGATCATCGTGCCGATCCTGATCCCGCTGCTCGTCGAGCTGAACGTGAACCTGACGTGGTTCGCGATCCTCGTCGCCGTGAACCTGCAAACCGCATGGCTATCGCCGCCGGTTGCGCTCTCCGCCTACTTCCTGAAGGGCGTGGTTCCCGAATGGGATCTCAAGGACATCTATCTCGGGATGATGCAGTTCATGGTGATCCAGGTCGTCGGCCTCGCCTGCATCTTTATCTTCCCGCAGCTCGCGCTGTTCCTCCCGGCTTATCTTTCGGGAGAATATAACGACGTGACCTTCTGGCAGGCCTTCACGACCTTTCTCGGGTCGTGGTCTGCCGGCGCGATCACCATGAAGGCAGCTTTGCTTGCGCTATTTTCGTTGATTGCGCTTGCGGTCGCGAAGTCATTCGGCAAACCGCGCACCGCCTGACGGGGGAAGGAAATCCGTTTGGGTAGAACGGTGCGGGCGTCCGGGGTACATCTCCGGGCGCCCGCAAACGTTTCAGGATCCGCGTTTACGGAACCTGGCTCGAACGAGTGCGATCATGAATGATGCCTGGCCGGACATCCCCTACGCAGCGTGGTCCGAGACCTGCGAACTGCTCCATCTCTGCAGCCAGATCATCGGCAAGTTCCGCCTGGCCCACACACCATGGGTGAACCGTTCCTGGCATGCGACGCTCTACGTTGCGCCCCGCGGTCTGACGACCGGGATGATCCCCACACCGGTCGGCCCGCTGACGGTCGACCTCGACGTGATCGACCCCGCCTGCATCGTGCGGCGCGGTGCGGATGAGACCAGCGGCTTCCCACTCACCGATATGAGCGTGTCGGAGTTCGATGCGAACCTCGCGACCGCGATCAAGGCACACGGCCTTCCGTTCCGCATCCACGCAAGCCCCAACGAGCTCCCGGATCCGATCCCCTTCACGGCAGACGAACGGACCCGACGGAGTTTATATCGCACCGGCAGACGCGGTCGCGACATGGGAAACCCATGGCAACCACACGCTGTCACTGATTGCCCTGTCGCCGGAGCGGATCTCCAGCATCATGGCGGGCGTCAATTCCGCTGCAGATCCGATGGCGAATCTGCTCGGCAACGAAATCATCGCGCCAAGGATCGCCATGCTGATGGACCAGGTCTGGCAAACCGCGGTGCATGAGGATATGGCGACGCGCCTCCGGCTTGACGGCACGCTGATGACGCTCATCGCCGAACTTCTTCAAGCGGACGACACGCAGGTTTAGCGGGTGCGGCAGGATCATCGCCACGCCCTCGACGCCCGCCGCATGCGACGCGTGCAGGACTTCGTCGATGCCAACGTCGATCAGACTCTGACCATCGAAACGCTCGCCGAAGTCGTCTGCCTATCTCACTTCCACTTCGCCCGCATGTTCAAAGAGACCATCGGCGATACGCCCCACCAGTACGTCACGGCACGACGCATCGCCCGAGCGAAAACGCTCATCGAAGGTGCGGGCGATCTTCCGCTTTCTGAGATTGCCGCGACATGCGGTTTCAGCCAGCAGAGTCATTTTGGGCGCGTTTTCAAGGCTGCGACGGGCCTGACCCCGAATGCATTCCGCAAGGCGATGACATCGTAAGGATCGCGAACATAGGCCGGCGTGTCACCTGTTGGGCGAAATCTGCCCCCCTCGACCAGCAGAGCAAGATCCGGCCACGAGAGCGCAACCCTGTGTCAGACGGACGGGGAGTGCGGCGCTAGGGTTCGCCCATGGCAAAGGCGACGCCCCGTTCGGATTACCCCCCACCCCCGCCGGAAGGACTTCTTCCCCTCCCTGGAAGTCCGGTCGCCCTTGCCATCTTTTTCTTCCGCGACGCCCGGTCCGGCGCGCCTCGCCGCCTCCGGACCGCGTCCTTTGAAAGGATGGTCCCTTGAAACTTAGCAGCTCCCGCTCGCCAGCAGACACCGCCGGTCTTACCCACGACGTCCGCAACATGATTGCCAGCCTCTCCATCAGTGCAGAACATCTCGCAGTACACGCCGACCCGGCCGTGCGACGAAGTACAGCCCGAATGCTGCGTGCGGTGGACCGGATCGGGGGCATCTGCAGCGAACGGATCGATCTCTCGGTCCTGCCGGCGAAAAATCATCGCCTGACCGCCGAGCACGTCGGCCTTATTCTGCGCGACGTCTTCGAACAGATCGAACTCGGGGAGACGAGCGGGACGCATTTTTCTTCCCTACGCCTGCAGACGCGTTTCGAAGGCGCTGTCGTGTGCGATCCCCATCATCTTTTTCGGATCTTGTTCAACCTGGCCTCGAACGCGTTGAAGGCGACCCGTGAGCGCTCCCATCCTGTTCTCTCGCTCATTGTGCGTGAAGAACCGGGATGGTGTCTGCTGGAGATCACGGATACCGGGCCCGGGCTTCCCGAACACGTCCGGAAATGGATCGCGCATCCCACCGGACAACTGCACAGCCGCGGGCGCCCGCAACTCGGATTGCAAACCGCGATGCGGCTTGCAAAAGCGCTTGGAGGGAAAATCCAGCTCGTGGCGACCTCGCCGCGCGGCAACGCGTTGCGCGTATGTCTCCCGCGCGTCGATCTCGACATTTGGGTTCCCGATGCCCTACGCCGATCTTTGTCCGAGGCACGACGGATCTCGCCGATGCAGCTAGCTGCCGGAGGATAAAGCGCCGAGCAACACGCCCCATCGGTGCTCTTTGCCTGCTCAGTGAACCATCTATCGGCATGATGCGTTCAAACTGCCATACAGGTAGCCCACGCGGCGCCGGGCGGTAAAGGATCGGGCAATGGACTATCTCATCACG
>JBCBJG010000085.1:0-11252 GCA_038523655.1 Pseudomonadota bacterium
GGCGCACGCGGCCCGTATCGACGTGAACAAACGGCAACGCCGAGGTCGGATAATAGCCGACGCCGCCCCGCTCCATCACGAGCGCGCTGTAGCGGAGCTGTCGGACTGGAATGTCAGGAAAGTGGATGTCGGCTGCTTTGCCGAGAATGTGGCGCGAGTTGCGCGCTTGACCGCCCCGCTTGCGGCGCAGCGAACTGTTGGTCTTGCGAGAGCGGTAGCCCGAAATCAGGTGCACCGGTTTCTTCGAGCCGAGCTCCGAATGCATCTTCCAGATGATGTCGATCAGCTTCGGGTCCATCCGCGTTGCTTCGTTGCGACGCCAGTCCCGCATCACCCAGTTGAGCTTTTTCATCGCCGACGGCTGATACTTGCCGTTGCGTTTGTAGGTGACGGTGACCGTTTCCTTGTTGTGGATGTTGTAGATCGACAGGACCCGATTGAGGTCGTTGTTCGCCTCAAGCGGGGAGACGTGCATCGCGCCCGTCATTGCCATGACGGCGAGGATAGCTGCCACGCAGCCGGCAAAATGGCGTGGCTGGATCAGGCGGCCGAACGGCGGGCGGCGAGGCGTTTCGGCGCCCGCGATGTTCGTGTCCGGGTATGTCGCGCGTTGGGCGAATTTCTTCCGGAAGGTAAGACGTGACATGCGATGCACCGTCCTCCTCCGTTGTTGGCCCGATGGTCGACCTGCGGCCGGATGCCGGGCGTTCGGAATGTTATAATCCCAAGCGGATCGCTTTCCCGCGATGCTACCTGATCGAGGTACACGTCCGGTTGCCGATACGTGGCAGATAACGGTTGTATCGGCGTAAACGCGTTGCGCTTGCGACCCGCGCCCGTGCCGAACACCGATCTCGCGGAAAAGAACGGCAGGGATGCGGCGGCGCCGGCAATGCGTCGGGGATAGGGTAACAGTGGCGAGGGACCGACCGGATCACACAGTGACCCCGACGCGCCGGATTGATGCGCAGCGTCGACCGGCCGGACAGCGGCGCGCATGGTGGTTGGCGGTGCAGTAACCGCCGGGCCTTTTGCCGGCTGTAAGCACCACGCGTGGCATGCCCAAAACCACCCGCCGCACAGGTCCCGTCGGCTGGCGCGGGCGGCGAGAAAGACCGGTGCCGCTCAGTTCAGCCCGAAGACGTTGTTGAACCAGAAAGGGTTCTTCTTCTTTTTGCGCACGACCTTCGCGCGGCGGACGCGCTTTTTCCCGGAAAGCGCGTTTTGCGCAATGTACGGCACCTTCTTACCGGCAAGCGCCCGAGCGATCCGGCCATCATGACGATAGACGTCCTGAAGCGTGCGAATGCCGTCTGGACTTGCCGCGACCTTCACATCGGCTCGGGCCGTGAAGTACGTGATGTGCACCGGCACCTTGTTCTTCAGAAGTACCGAGCTGCGCTTGCCGCCCGCGATCCGTCGGCGGATATCAGCGGCTGTGAAGCCCTGGTCGTAGCCGAGGAGGATTTCAGCAAAGCGCTTTGGATCGCGGACCCGCACGCAGCCCGCGCTGAACGCCCGCCAGCTGCGGTTGAAAAGCCCCTTCGACGGCGTGTCATGCATGTAGATCGCATGCTTGTTCGGGAAGAGGAATTTCAGCTTGCCGAGTGCATTGCCGGGGCCCGAAGGCTGGTAAATGTTGTAGCGGCTCATGTTCGCCGTCGACCAGTCGACCGAGCCCGGATCAATGTAGCGACCACCGCGCTGCACGCGCAGACCCTTCCGCCGGATCGCGCTCGCGGAGCGAAGATCAAATTCCTTGATCGATGGCGGGACGTACCAGCGGGGATTAAAGACGATTTCCTCGAGCTCGTCGGAGAACGTCGCGGTTTGTGCGCCGTACTTGCCGACAATCGCGCGTTCCGTGTGGACCACCTCACCGTTGCGCACGACGTAGAACGTGTAGTCCGGCACATTGGCCCAGATGTAATAGTCGCCGAGATCCTGGGGCATCCAGCGCCAGCGCTCCATGTTCACGGCGAGGCGTTGCTTGAGCGCGACGCCGTCTCCGTTCAGCGCTTTGCGGGTTCCCGGACCGACGATGCCGTCGACCTTGAGGCTGTTCTTCTTCTGGAAAGCGCGAACGGCGCTCACGAGGGCGTCGTCATAGGTCTGCTGGAGGCGCGCGATCTGCCGGGTGCGTTGACGCTCGCGACGCGCGGCTTCCGCGGCCAGTTCCTCGTCGCTGAGACGTGACGTGTTGGCCGTGTCTTCGCTCGCAGAAAGGTCATCCACATTCGCCGCGGCCTGCTCCACCCCTTCAAACAGATCAGGCGCCGGCTGCGGTGCCGGGACGCCGAGCCGTTCGCGAAGAAGCGCCACCTGCCGGTGACGCATGCCTGGCTTGAGCGTCGGCCCGCGAGGAATTTTTACGACGGCCTGCCCCTCATCTGCCAGCAGCTCCAGATAGCGGGCGCGCAACCGTTTAAACTCCGGATGCTGCGGCTGTAGGCTGCGGAGGTAGGCGTCCGGCTCGGAGTTCGATGAAACAGCTTCAAGCACCTCTGCCGGCGGGACCGGATACGCCCCGCGATCGAGATAGGCGCTGAGCTTTCGTGGATCGATCCGGCCGCCGCGTGCGTGCACGGCGTAGAGCAGCACGGCGCGGGTGAGCATCAAGTCATCGGCAGCGAGGGCCGCAACGCCCCGATCACCGCCTCGGGATGGAAGTTTGAACGCCGACGGGTCGAGAGCGTAGGTATCCGCCTTGGCGATTTCGTCCATCGCCCGCTCGGCGGCACGCCCCAACCGCGCGCCCGTTACCCAGAGCGGCCGAAAATCACGCTCGGCATAGAACTTCCGGAGAGCCGTCTCAGACGCCTCATCCGCTGAGACGGGAGCGGCGGTCGTGATCCGCTGCTCGATCGCCTCTGAGACCAGCATCTGAGGAGAGAGCAACTCTTCTGGCGCCCCGGGCTCGACCGCATTGGCCGCTGATGGTCCCAGCAAAACGAACGCGTGGGCAAGCAGCACAGCGCCGACGGCGCGGGTGAGCAGGGGCATGGCTTCCTCCGGGTGTGAACGACGCGAAACCTAAGCGAGCGGCCTGTGGAAAACCAGTGTATGACATGTTCGTTGCACGACGCATTGCGTCGACGGAGATGGTTTTCGGCCGAAGTGTGGCGCGGGCGCACGGGTTCAATTTGCCCACGTCATCCGGTTGCAGGTGCAGGCCGCGGCACATCTGCGGTTGATGCTACGCTGCGACCCACAGT
Source organism: Pseudomonadota bacterium (assembly GCA_038523655.1). Lineage (GTDB taxonomy): Bacteria > Pseudomonadota > Alphaproteobacteria > Rhizobiales > CALHAX01 > CALHAX01. The sequence goes on from JBCBJG010000085.1 coordinate 3,216, forward strand.
TTGGCGGCGTGATTGGGGCGGCGTGCCCAGTCCCAGCTGCGAGACCACGGCTCACGTGTGGCGGTCAGCGACACGAGCCTCGGGATCACATAGACAATCTAAGCCATCTCATTCGCGCGTGCGGCTCAGCTCGCGCGGGCTTCGAGGCCGTAATCCTTCATCTTGCGATAAAGGGTGGAACGACCGATGCCGAGACGCTCAGCGACCTTGGTCATGTGGCCGCGGTAGCGGCCGAGGGCGAGGCGGATCATGTCGGCCTCGATCGCTTCAAGATCACGGATCTCACCGTTGTCGTTGACGGCGGGGATACCGAGCATGGCGCGGCCAGCTTCGCCGGTTAGCTCCACCGTCTCCGGAATGGCGTTCTCGACCCCCAGCAGTGCGGGGCCGTCGAAACTCGGCGCATCATTGTTCGGTGCGGGCGCCTCGGGAACCTCCGGCGAAAAGCCGTCCACGTGCGCAGCGATCTGCGGGAAGTCGGCGACCTGGAGTTCCGTGCTGTCCGCGAGGACCACGGCGCGAAAGATGGTGTTCTCGAGCTGACGAACGTTGCCCGGCCAGCTGTACGCCATCAGCAATTCGAGGGCGTTCGCTGCGATGCCGTCGATGCGTTTGCCCTCTTCGGCGGTGAACTTCGTTATAAAGTGCTCCACCAGCATCGGCACATCGTCCATCCGGTCGCGCAGCGGCGGCACCCAGACGGGGAAGACGTTGAGCCGGTAATAAAGATCCTCGCGAAACTTTCCGTCCTTCACGAGCTGGATCATGTCGCGGTTCGTGGCGGAGACGAGACGGAAGTCAACCTTCACCGATTTTTTTCCGCCGACGGGATCGACTTCGCCTTCCTGCAACGCCCGGAGTAGCTTGACCTGGATGTCGAGCGGTAACTCGCCAACTTCGTCGAGGAACAGCGTCCCGCCGTCGGCTTCGACGAATTTGCCTTTGCGCTTCTCGGACGCGCCGGTGAAGGCGCCCTTTTCGTGCCCGAACAGAATGCTCTCGACCAGGTTCTCCGGGATCGCACCGCAGTTGACGGTGACGAACGGAGCGCCTGCGCGGTCGCTCTCGCCCTGGATCGCACGAGCGATCAGCTCTTTGCCCACGCCGGATTCGCCTTCGATCAACACAGGGATCGTGGATGAGGCGGACCGGCGACCCAGATCGACGACGCGGCACATGGCATCGCCGTTAATGACGAGATCATCGAAGGTCAGTGTGCCGGTTGCGCGGCGTTTGATGCGGGTGATTTCGCCAGCAAGCGCGTCGATCTTCAGCGCATTTTTGAGCGAAACTTCGAGGCGCTCGGGGCTTACCGGCTTGACCACGAAATCGACCGCGCCGGCGCGCATCGCCTGGATTGCGGTGTCGACGCTGCCGTGCGCCGTCTGGACGATAACGGGAGGAATATTCTCGCGGGCGCGCAATCGATCGAGGACCGCGAGGCCGTCGGTTTCCGGCATCACCAGATCAAGCAGGACGATGTCGAACTTGGCGACTTCCGGTCCTTCGAGGAGGGAAATTGCCGCTTCGCCGCCGGCCGCGAGGGCGACGTCATATCCGGAACGCTTAAGGGTGGCTTCAACGATACGACGCTGAGCCGGGTCGTCATCGACGACCAGAACGCACTTCGACATGTACTCGAACTCTTTACGCAACTGCCCCGGCCGTTCCCCCATGACGCCAGACCTTGGCAGGAGGTACGCGGCCGGTACTCACAACTGAGACCTGAGGGGACTGTGAGCGAGAACGGTAAACAACAGATTGCGCGCTGAATTTTTTTGGGCAGTTGAGCCAACCACGTAGCGTTCGCCGGCATTGAACCCCGTGGGCGTGCCTCGTCGGGAGGCCGGAGTTTCCCCACCGGCCGCGGAGGATCGCGCAGCGTACGGAGGGGACATTGGCGTTTCGGAGTTGCCCGATCTGCGGGGAGACAAATTATGCAGAAAACTAGGGCAGACGGCATTTTTCGTGCGGCTTTGAGAGTCGGGGCGCGACGCGGGCAGCACAGTGCCAAGGTATACTGGGTTCGCGCGAACGCTCCGCGGACGCAGGTGCAATGCAACTGCGCCTCGGACTATTCGATGCGGCCGAAGTCGCCTCCCTGCTCGCGGATGATCTTCAGGCGGATGGCCAAGCTAGCGAATTTGTCGAGCGGGCACGGTTGCTCGCGCAGAAACTCAGGGCGTTAGCAAACGCGGAGGGCGTCGGCCGCGCAACGCAGGGTGACCCTGCGCCCGGTGACGCAAGCGCGGGTCAGTTGATCGGCGCCCTTGTGCGCAAGGCAACCCCTTGGTAGGCGGCGCGCTTCTCCGATATCGAAGGACGCCGCGATGACCTTTCGCCGAGACACCGCCGCCGACCGGCGAACCCTGGCTCCTGCAGAGACGACGAGCGCGCTTGCACCGGGTGATCTCGACCTCGGCGACATGCCGACCTGGGCGCTCTCGGACCTTTACGCGAGCCCCAGTTCGCCAACGGTCACGCAGGATCTCGCGCGTGCCGAGCAAGCCGCGAACGCGCTCAAGGCAAATTATGAAGGCAAGCTCGAGCTGCTCGCGCGCCAGCCGGATGGCCTACGCCCGGCCATTAAGGACTATGAGGCGCTATCGGACCTGATTGGTCGGCTCGGCTCGTACGCCGGGCTGCTCTACGCGCAGAACACGGCGGACCCGGATCGTGCGAAGTTCTACGGTGATATCCAGGAAAAACTGACCGCGATCTCGAGCGGGCTGATCTTCTTCGAACTCGAAATCAACCGCATCCCGGACGAGGTGCTCGATGCGGCGATCAGTGAAGGCGAACTCGCCCGCTACGCGCCATGGTTCAACGATCTGCGGAAGGAGCGGCCATTCCAGCTGAGCGACGAACTGGAAAAGCTGTTTCATGAAAAATCGACGACCGGGCGGGGCGCCTTCAATCGGCTGTTCAATGAGACGATGACGCTGCTGCGGTTCGAGGTCGACGGCACGGAACTGGCGATCGAGCCGACGCTCAACCTTCTCTCGGACCCGGCGCCGGGAAAACGCAAAGCGGCAGCCGAGGCCCTTGCGGCCGTTTTCGGCGACAACATTCGCCTGTTCACGCTGATCACCAACACGCTCGCAAAGGACAAGGAAATCTCGGACCGCTGGCGCGGGTTCGACGATGTTGCTGCGTCCCGGCATCTGGCGAACCGGGTCGAGGCCCCCGTCGTCGATGCGCTGGTCGCGGCTGTCCGCGACAAGTACGGCGCGCTTTCCCATCGCTACTACGCAATGAAGGCGAAATGGCTCGGGATGGAGAAGCTCGCGCATTACGACCGCAACGCGCCGCTGCCGGAAGCGTCCGACACGCTCATTCCGTGGGCCGATGCGCAGCGCACCGTGATGGACGCCTACGGCGCGTTCTCGCCCGACCTCGCCAAGATCGCCCAGCCATTCTTCGAGCACGGCTGGATCGATGCGCCAGTGCGCGACGGCAAGGCGCCGGGTGCGTTCTCACATCCGACGGTGCCGAGTGCGCATCCCTTCATCCTGCTCAACTACATGGGCAAGCCACGGGATGTGATGACGCTCGCCCACGAGCTTGGCCACGGCGTGCATCAGGTGCTCGCCAACGATCAGGGTCCGCTGCTCGCGCCTACTCCGCTCACGTTGGCGGAGACTGCCAGCGTGTTCGGGGAAATGCTGACGTTCCGTGCGCTCCTCGATGGCGTCGACAGCGCGTCTAGCCGCAAGGCGATGCTCGCGCAGAAGGTCGAGGACATGATCAACACGGTCGTGCGCCAGATCGCCTTCTACTGTTTTGAGCGCAACGTGCATGAAGCGCGGCGCGAGGGCGAGCTGACGTCCGACCAGCTGGGCGACATGTGGATCGAGGTACAGCGCGAAAGCCTGGGCCCGGCGGTTGACCTCAAACCAGGATACGAGACGTTCTGGAGCTACATACCGCACTTCATCCACTCGCCGTTCTACGTCTACGCCTATGCGTTCGGCGATTGCCTCGTGAACTCGCTCTATGCGGTCTACGAGAATGCGGACGACGGGTTCGCCGCCAAATATCTCGACATGCTGCGGGCCGGCGGATCGAAACACCATTCCGATCTCCTCGCGCCGTTCGGTCTGGATGCCAGCGATCCGGAATTCTGGTCGATGGGTCTCGGCGTCATCGAACGGATGATCGATGAGTTGGAGGCCATGGACGCCTGACGCTGATTTGGGTGTTAGACAAAACGTACAACGTGTTGTACTTTCTGTCTAACAGATGGAGGCGACCATGAAACTTCAGGTCAAAAAGATCGGGAACTCGACGGGCCTGATCCTGCCGAAGGAACTCGTTGCGCGGCTTGAGTTGGAGATCGGCGACTACGTTCATGTTTCTGAGCTGCCCGACGGCGCGATGAAAATGTCGGCCTACGACCCACACCATTACGAGGTCATGGAGATCGCACGCAAGCTCATGCATGAATATCGGGATACCTTCAAAGCGCTGGCGGAATGACGCTGCCACGCTGGTTGAGCGTGAAAGACATCACCGCAATACACGCAGAGCAGCTCGCGCGCTTCGGTGGCCCGTCGGGTATCAGGGACCTCGGCTTGCTCGAGTACGCCATGGCGCGTCCGGTCAACACCTGGAACTACGGTGAGACCGACATGGCAGCGCTCGCTGCCTGCTATGCCGGGTCGCTCAGTCAGAACCATCCCTTCGTAGATGGCAACAAGCGGGCGGCGTTCGCTGCGATGATGGTCTTGCTGAGGCTGAACGGTATTCTGTTCCGTGTCGAACCGGCCGAGGCCACCGCAGCGATAATGGCGCTCGCGGCGGGGGAAATCGACGAGGCGATCCTCTCGCACTGGATCCGTGATCGGATGCCAGACGTAGATAAAGGGTCCTCCAAACAATCCTGACGCTGCTTACCCCATGAGCGATGACCTGCAACCGACGCACTCGCCCGATGCGCCAACGCGCGACCGGCAGGCTCGCGACAGCGAAGGCAACCGGCTGACCGGCCGTGTCAGCCGATATGCGCGGGTCGGCACCAACGTCGGCGGTATCGCAGCGCGGGTCGCGACCTCCCGCCTGCTGGGGCGGGACCCGAAAGACAGCCGAAACGCGGCGGCGCTGGCGAAAGCGCTCGGCGGGCTCAAGGGTCCGATGATGAAGGTCGCGCAGATGCTGTCGACCATCCCCGACCTCGTGCCTGCGGAGTATGCCGCCGAGTTGGCGCAGCTTCAGAGCCAGGCCCCGCCGATGGGATGGCCGTTCGTCAAACGGCGCATGCAGGCCGAACTAGGCGTCGGATGGCAGAAGCGATTCGGGTCGTTCGAGCGCGAGGCCGCTGCCGCCGCGTCGCTTGGGCAGGTACACCGGGCAACCTCGCTCGATGGCCAGACGCTTGCCTGCAAGCTGCAGTATCCAGAAATGCAATCCGCCGTCGAAGCCGACCTGAACCAGCTCGAGATCGCGATGGCGCTGTACCGGCGCATCGATCAGGCGATCGATCCGTCGCAAATGGGTGAAGAGATCGGCGCTCGGCTCCGCGAAGAGCTCGATTACGAGCTCGAGGCGAAGCACATCGCGCTCTACGCGGGGATCATGCGCGCCGAACCCCGGATCGTCGTGCCGGACGTGCTGCCCGACCTTTCCACACAGCGGCTACTCACGATGACGTGGCTCGACGGAAGCCCGCTTGCCGGATGGCTCGACCGGTCGCTCGAGGATCGCAACGAAATTGCGAAAGCGCTGTTCAATGCATGGTGGCACCCGCTTTACAGCTACGGTGTTATCCACGGCGATCCGCATATGGGCAACTATACCGTGCGGTCGGTCGCCGACGGCGAAACAGACCGCGCGACCGGCATTAACCTCCTAGATTTCGGCTGTATTCGCACGTTTGCTCCCCCGTTCGTCGGCGGCGTGATCGAACTCTATCTCGGCGTCCTCAACGAGGACCGGGACCGAATCGTCAATGCCTACGAGACCTGGGGTTTCCGCGGACTGAGCAACGAGCTGATCGACATTCTCACGATCTGGGCGCGGTTCATCTACGCACCGCTGCTCGAAGACCGGGTGCGCAAGATCGATGAGAGCGCGAGCCCTGCTGAGTACGGTCGCAAGCAGGCGTTCGAGGTGCACAAAGGGCTGCGGGAGAAGGGGCCGGTGCAGATCCCCCGTGAGTTCGTCTTCATGGACCGCGCAGCGATCGGGCTTGGAGGCGTGTTTTTGCGGCTCGGCTCGGAGCTCAACTACTACCGCATGTTCAACGAGGTCATCGAAGGCTTCGACGAGGAGAAACTTCGGGCTCGTCAACTTGAGGCATTCGGCGCAGCGGGTGTTCCGATCCCGACGATGCCGGAAGCGACGTCCGTCGCTGCCTAACCGCATGCCGTAAGATCGGTGCCGATGGCACAACGGGTGTCGCTAGGCGCGGCGCCCTCTAAGGTGAGGGGGAGGTGGAAGTCCTCGCCAGGGCGGTAAGTGCATCAGCCCTCTATGCCGGGACGCCCCTCCACCACCATCATCGTCGTGCTGATTGAGGCGATCTGGACCCGGTCGGCACCCTCATCCGCGAAAGCGTTTCCTTCGCAGAAAATCAGACGCCGGCCGCCCTTGATCACCCGGCCTTCCGCACGAAACAGGCGCCCGCGCGCAGGCGCGAGGAGTTTCACGGCAAACTCGATCGTCAGCACGCCGGCATCAGGCGGCATCCGGGTAAGCGCTGCATAACCGCAGGCGCTGTCCAGCAGCGAGGTCATGGCGCCGGCGTGCAGAAACCCGTGCTGCTGCGTAAAGTTTGTGGCGAACGGCATCTGCAGCGTCACCGTACCGTCCGCAATCGATGCGATCTCGGCGCCGAGCGTCTGCATTGCCACCTGTTTGGCAAAGCTTGCATGCACCCGGTCGGCGGCCGTATCGCCATGATTGGTCATGACGCGCATTCTCCTGCGCCAAACTGCGGATTGGCATTCGCGCGCGAACCCACTAGATCGCGGGAAGCGCTAAGTACGCGGGCGTCGTTGATACAGCCTGCGCGACAGGGAACCGAGCCATGACGATCGACACCTCTGAGGGCCACGAAGCAATGGACTATCCGGAGCACATCCGGACGTACAACATGTTCCTCGCGATGACGAAGTGGGGCACCATTATCGTAACGCTCGTGCTGATCGGCATGGCGGTATTCCTGTTGTAGCGCACTGCGCCCGCCAATGATTACGCCGGCAGCCCAAGGGCGGCGAGACCATACAGCGTGTCCCTGATCCTGAAGATCGCGACGATTGCTGTCGTCGGATACCTCGTCGCTGTGACGGCTCTTTATGTCGGTCAACGCCGGCTGATTTATCACCCGACGGGCACCGCGACGGATCCGGCAACGCTCGGGCTCGATGGTTTTGCCCGCGTGGCGCTGACGAGCCTGGACGGAACAACGCTCGAAACCTGGCGGCGCGATCCGCAGCCGGGGTTGCAAACCATCCTTTACTTTCACGGGAATGGCGGGACGCTCGCCGATCGAGCCGGTCGTCTCGCAGCGCTTGGCGAGGTTGGTTACGGCGTCTGGATCATGGCGTATCGCGGATATTCAGGGAGCGATGGGCGCCCGAGCGAAGCCCGCAACACGGCTGATGCGCGCGCCTTCTATGATGCGGCACGAGAGCAAGGCATCAGCGCGACAGACATCGTGCTTTACGGCGAGTCGATTGGGACCGGAATTGCGACCCGGCTCGCGGCGGATGTCGAGGTTGGCGGATTGATCCTGGATTCGCCGTTTACCTCTCTCGTTGATCTCGCCGCAGAGCTTTACCCGGCCGTGCCAGTGCGCCCCTTCATTGCCGAGAGCTATCCGGTCGCGAGCATCATCGGCGAGATCAATGCCCCGCTTCTCGTCATGCACGGAAAGCGGGACGGCGTGATCCCGTATCGCATGGGCGAAGCGGTGCACGCGGCTGCCAGCACGCCAAAGACGCTGAAAATATTTCCGAACGGCGGGCATTCGGATCTGTTCAATCACGGCGCGCTCTCGGAAATCCGCGCGTTCACGGCTAATCGGGCACGTCGGGA
>JBCBJG010000086.1:0-11228 GCA_038523655.1 Pseudomonadota bacterium
ATCGCAGCTTGCAATGGGTACGGTTGGTGATGTTTCCGACGTGTCGAAAATATTCGTGAATACTAACATGGCTGCTGCCGGCGGTGTTGTGACAGCGATCATTCTGACACAGCTGCTCTACAAAAAGGCGGATGTTACAATGGCTCTTAACGGTGCCTTGGCAGGTCTTGTTTCAATCACCGCAGAGCCGCTTGCACCATCGGTTGGCGAATCCATCGTCGTCGGCGCTATTGGTGGTGCGATCGTCGTCTTCACGGTGCCGCTGCTCGACAAGCTCAAGATCGACGACGTCGTCGGCGCAATCCCGGTCCACCTCTTCGCGGGTATCTGGGGCACGATGGTGGTGCCGGTCTCGAACAGTGATGCCAACTTCGGCTCGCAGTTCATCGGCGTCGCAGCCGTCGGCATCTTCGTGTTCGTCGCCTCTTCGGTCCTCTGGGGTCTCCTCAAGGTCACCATTGGGCTTCGACCGAGCGAAGAAGAAGAAGTCATGGGGCTCGACCTCGCCGATATCGGCGTCGAGGCCTATCCGGAGTTCGGTTCGGGAAGCCAGCGCATCTAGCAGGCTACCGGCCAACGACCTCCCAAGGGATCACGCAACCTCCTCCCTGCGTGAGCCGGAAACCCCGTGGCACTCGCCACGGGGTTTTTTGTTGCCGCGGTGCACGGGAAATGGCCGGCGCCAAGGAGCTTTAAGATAGGCCCGGTGGGCTTTGCCGCAGTTTCTTCGCGGCCGAGAAGGCATTAGACCGGCGCATGAGACCCGCAAAGTAGACCCGCGCATGGGGCCCGCCTGCCGGAGATGAATAGCCGAACATGTCCGCCGCTGCCGCACTTTCAATCCGCTCACCATGGGACGGTATTCGCGACCTGCTGGGTGGGATTGCGCCCGGTAACGATCCGATCGACCTGACGATCGGTGAGCCGAAGCATGCACCGCCAGCGTTTTATCTCGACCGCCTGACCGAGGCGGCGGCAGGCTTTGCGCAATATCCGCCAATCCGTGGGACGCAAGCACTCCGCGGCGCCATCGGCGCCTGGATTGCACGCCGATACGACGTTCCAATCGACGCTGACACATCCATCCTCGCACTCAACGGATCACGGGAAGGATTATATTCCGCCGTTGTTCCGGCGATCGAGCGGCGCGCTGATATCGCCAACCCCGTCGTATTGATGCCGAACCCGTTTTATCAGGTGTACGCGGCGGCAGCGCTGACGGCCGGCGCGGAACCGAAATACCTTGCTGCGACACGGGAGCATAATTTCCTCCCCGATCTCGATGCGCTGGAGGCGGACACCGAGCTTCTTGCGCGGACCGTCGCCTTTTACCTCTGCTCGCCGGCGAACCCGCAGGGCACTCTTGCCGATGCCGAATATCTAGCACGTGCCGTTCGTCTAGCTCGCGCGCACAACTTCATGCTGTTCGTCGACGAGTGCTACTCGGAGATTTACGGCGATGCTCCGCCGCCGGGTGGGCTGGAGATCGCGTGGCGGGAGGGTCGTTCACTCGATAATGTCGTGGTGTTCAATTCGCTGTCGAAGCGCTCGAACCTGCCGGGCCTGCGCAGCGGGTTTTGCGCCGGCGATGCGACCTACATCGATGCGTTTGCGCGGTTCCGGAACGTCACGTGCCCGCAGGTTCCCCTTCCCATCCAGCACGCGTCGCACGCGCTTTGGGAAGATGAGGAACATGTCGAGGAAAATCGCGCAGCTTACGCGCGGAAGTTTGACCTTTGCGACCGTGTGCTCGGCACACGCTACGGCTACCAGCGGCCGGGCGGTGCCTTTTTCCTCTGGCTCGATATGGCACAGTTCGGCGGGTCGGAAGCGGCGACGGTAACACTCTGGAAAGGATGCGGTGTCAGGGTCGTGCCCGGCGCTTATCTCTGTCATCCGGTCGACGGTGAGGTCGATCCCGGAACGGATTTCATCCGCATCGCACTCGTTCACGATAAATCCGTAACGGAGGTGGCGCTCGAGCGTCTGGTTTCTCAGTTGGGTTGACCGACACCGATGTCGCTGAGCGAAGAGAGCCTGCCACGCCAGGGTGTGCTGCCGCATGCCGTCGAAGCGTTGCTGCGCACCTGGTCTATCCGGCTGGCGGCGAGCGGGCTTGTGGCGCTTGCAGCGTTCTTCTGGATTTCTCTTCTCACCTGGCAGGCGCAAACCGCACACAATCTGAGCGGTGCGGACGGGAACGCGTTCGGCCCGCTCGGCAGTATCGTCTCCGATCTGCTTCTGCAAAGCCTCGGGCTCGCCGCCGTCATCGCCGTCTTACCGCTGGTTTGCTTCGCCTACGAGCTATTTCGGCGTGAGCGCATCGTCCTGGCAAGTGCGCGCCTGATCTTCTGGATCGCCGGGATCGTGCTGGTTGCTGGCGCCTTTGCATGGGTGCCGCGGCCGGCGGCCTGGCCACTGGGGCACGGTTTCGGTGGGTTCGTCGGTGATTTTCTCCACGGCGTTATCGCTAGGGTCCTCGACACGGTTGAACCCGCGCTCGGCGGCGTGATCGCGGCCGGGCTCTGCGCGATTGGTGGCGCCGGCTTGCTGCTGCGCACGCTAAACCTGCGAGCTGCCGACATGGCGCTGCTGTTCGTGCGTCGCAGCCGGGTCGCTCACGCAAACGAGACTCGCTTCGAGACGGCTGGCGAGGCTGAGCCGCGGGACACAGCCGCGCCGAGCGAGCCGACACCGTCGCGCGGACGGTTTTTTCGCCGTCGACGCTCGTCGGCCCCGCGCCCAGCGGCAGCCACCCAGGACGTGGCAGGCAATCCGGCCTGGGAATACGCACCGTCCGAGCCTCGTTCAGATGTCCGCCACGCGTATCGGCAGCGCGCGTCTGTCCCGTCAGGCGCACATGATGTGTCCGACGGCGAGCACTTTCGCGCAGAGCCACATCCGCTCGTGGACCATGACGAAGACTTGGCTGATTTGCCTCGCATATTTGGCGGCGGTGCCGCAGATACTGGCGTTACCGAGCGGCAGGAAACCGGTGCGGCGGATCACGACGAGCGCGAAATTGCAGCCCGATTTGCACCGGCGACTCGAGCGCAGACTGGAACACGGACTGGCGCGCGGCGTGGCTGGGGGTTGCGGGCGCCTCAACAGCAAGCGTCGGGCGAGCCAGATCATACGTCGGAACGCGAAGACGGGCCGAGCTTCCCGGCCGATCACGCCGCAGACGTCGATGGCACCGACGAAGCCACCGAGAATTTCCCGATGGGAGAGCCGGCGCATGATCCGTTCATGTCCGCGGCACAAAGTGGATCACGGGCACCGGCGCGGGCGCGTCAGCGGAACAGCGGGTTCCTCAGCGGGCGTCGTAAGACCAAGCGGGGGCAGGGTGCCTTTAAACTCCCCGCAACGCGCTTGTTGGCGCGCGGGAAACCGGCGCGCGCAGGCTCTGACCTTTCCCAGAACGTGCTGCGCGGGAGTGCCAGCCTGCTCGAGGATGTGCTGCGGGACTACGGCATTCGCGGCGAGATCGTCGGTGTCTCTCCCGGGCCGGTCGTCACGCGCTTCGAGCTGGAGCCGGCGCGCGGGATCAAGGCATCGCGCGTGATCAGCCTTGCCGATGATATCGCCCGTTCAATGAGCGCACGGACGGCCCGGATCGCCGTCGTGCCGGGGCGCAATGCGCTCGGGATTGAACTGCCGAACGCGCAACGCGCGCCCGTTTTGCTCCGCGATCTTCTCGAGGATGAGAGCTTTACCGACAGCCGGGCAGCTCTTCCCCTGGCGCTCGGGCGCACAATCGACGGGACGCCGCTCGTCGCCGACCTCACGCGAATGCCTCATCTGCTCGTGGCCGGGACGACCGGGTCCGGCAAATCGGTCGGGATCAACGCGATGATCCTGTCGCTCGTCTACAAGCTGCCGCCGGAGCGATGCCGGTTCCTCATGATCGATCCAAAGATGCTGGAGCTGTCGGTCTACAACGGCATCCCGCATCTGCTCACGCCCGTGGTCACCGACCCCGAAGCCGCCGTGAACGCGCTGACCTGGGCCGTGCGCGAGATGGAGGAGCGCTACAAAAAGATGTCGGAAGCGGGCGTGCGCAACCTGGCCGCCTACAACGCGCGGGTCGCCGAGGCAGCCGGTCGCGGCGCGCATGGTGACACCGCGATCAGCCGGACGGTGCGCACGGGCTTCGATCCGGAGACTGGCGAGCCGATCAGCGAGACCCGTGCGGTTTCCGCTCAAGCGATGCCGTTCATCGTGATCGTGATCGACGAGATGGCGGACCTGATGATGACCGCGGGCAAGGAGATCGAAGCGACGGTCCAGCGACTGGCGCAAATGGCGCGCGCCGCCGGCATTCACCTCGTCACCGCAACACAGCGTCCAAGCGTCGACGTCGTCACAGGCACGATCAAATCCAACCTGCCGACGCGACTCAGTTTCCGCGTGGCGACCGCGACGGATAGCCGGACAATCCTCGGACAACCGGGCGCCGAAACGCTGTTGGGCGCAGGCGATATGCTGTTAAGCGAGAGCGCCGGGGAAAGCACGCGCGTGCACGGGCCGTTCGTCTCAGAAGACGAGATCGAAGCCGTGGTTGCCCACCTCGCGGCGCAAGGAAGCGCGACCTTTGTCGACGGGATCACCGAGGCGACCGGGCCGGATGCTGGCACCGAGGTCGAGGCGGATGCGGACCACGAGACGATTCGTCGGTCGGCAACGGCCGGCGATCTCTACGATAAGGCCGTCGCGATCGTTCTGCGTGATGGCAAAGCCTCGACGAGTTATGTCCAGCGACGTTTGTCGATCGGCTACAACCGGGCCGCAGATCTCATCGAACGCATGGAGCGCGACGGTATCGTCAGCGCGCCGGGGCCGACCGGACGTCGTGAGGTGGTCGCCGATCCGGTCTGATCGTCGAAGGAAGCTCCAAGCGGGCACAAGGTGACGGGCATTGTTCGGATTGCGCCAACCCTGCGTGTGCACGCAGGACGTGTGGACGATCCGCATCAGTGTGATTCCGGAAAGCCGCGAAGCGGGATAGGCTCGCCACCAAGTCGTCTCAAACGTGCCGGATCACATCGCGTCGGCGTCGGGCTGCAGCGCATCGCAAAGCGGGGCTTTGTGCGATGCTCGGCTGACTTTGCAGCGGCCACCACGTCTACGCGTGGTTCGCAGCACACCTCATCTCGGGAGTTCTCGAATGGCCTTGGTTTCCGCGCGCGGGCTGCGCTTTTTTTCACCCATCGTCGCGGTTGCGGGTGTGCTAGCGGTCGCGCAACCGGCCGGGAGCCTGAGCGTGCTTGCGCAGGAAACGCAGAAAGCGAACCCCGTCGGTGTCGGAAGCGCCTGGCAGGGTACGTTGAGCAGTGCGAGCGCCGTCGATGGCAGCACGTTCGACGATGGTCAGCTGGCCGTGATCGACGAGATCAATGCCTACTTCAATCAGATCAAGCATCTGAGAGGACGCTTCGCGCAAACGGACGCGCAAAACCGCACGCTCAAAGGTCGGTTTTTCGTGCAGTGGCCGGGACGTTTCCGGTTCGACTATGCCCGCCCGAGCCGGTTGCTGATCTACTCTGACGGCCGATTTTTGCGGATCGAGGACCTCGAGCTCAAAACGAGCGAGACGTACGCGCTGGCCTCAACCCCTTTCCGGATCATCCTTGCGAAAAACGTCAACATCCTGCGCGATGCCAAGGTGCTTCGGGTCGCCACGAGCGACACGTCGATCTCGCTGGCGCTGCGGGACAAGAAGGAAGACAGCGGCACGATCCGGCTGGAGTTCGCACGTGTGCCCGAGAAGGGCCTCGAGCTGACGTCGTGGATCATCACCGATGCGCAGGGGCTCGATACGCGCATCGACGTCTCACAACTCGTGAAGGGCAAGCCAGCCAACCCGAAGCTCTTCAAACCGCGGGCACTGACGTTCCCGAGCCAGAGCAGCCGAAACTAGCCGACGTGAGACGTTTGCTGGCGCGCTACGGCACCAGCTTGTAGCCGCCTGTCTCGGTAATCAGCATCTCGGCGTTGGACGGATCCAGCTCGATCTTCTGGCGGAGCCGATAGATGTGCGTCTCCAGCGTGTGGGTCGTGACGCCCGCGTTGTAGCCCCAGACTTCATGGAGCAGGACGTCCCGCGTGACGACCTGATCACCCGAGCGGTAGAGAAACTTCAGGATCGAGGTTTCCTTCTCGGTAAGCCGGACCTTCTTGCCGTCACCCTCGGTCAGCAGCTTGGCGGCGGGTTTGAAGGTGAACCGACCGATCGTGAAAATCGCATCCTCGCTCTGCTCCAACTGTCGGAGCTGGGCCCGAATGCGCGCGAGGAGAACAGCGAAGCGGAACGGCTTGGTGACGTAGTCGTTCGCGCCGGATTCGAAGCCCAGGATCATATCCGCGTCGGAGTCCTGGCCGGTGAGCATGATGATCGGGCCTTTGAAACCCTCCTTGCGGAGCCGCTTGCAGCACTCGCGTCCATCCATGTCGGGCAAGCCTACGTCGAGCAGCATGATGTCGACGTGGTTTTCGGCGACGGCGGCAATCGCTTCGGCGGCGCTGCCTGCCTCTGTCGTGCTGAACTCATCGTGCATCGCGAGTTGCTCGGCGAGGCTTTCGCGCAAGTCCGGTTCGTCCTCGACGAGAAGAATTGTGCGGGCAGTGCTCATGCGGCGGCGTCCTTCGGCTAGACTTCGGCGCGGCGGGCCTCCAGGCGATCCCGGCAAGGCGATCGCAGGTGGCGTGCCGCTGATCCGTCAATGACCTGATTTCGCGGGTGTCGGGCAACACAATGGTGTCAGGAAAATTACGCGGCCCCGTCGCGGTCGTGCGAACGCTGAGTGCTCGGCACAGTTTCGGGGTCCTCGCGGTGGGGCAGATCCGGCTGCGGTGTGTGATCGGGCGAGGCGGTATTCGCGCCATGAAGCGCGAGGGAGATGGTGCGAGCCCGCGGGGGCGTTGGCCGCTCACCGCGCTCTACTACAGGCCCGATAGGCGCCGGCGGCCGGTCACGCGGATACCGACCCGGGCGCTGAGACCAGACGATGCATGGTGCGATGTTGTGGGGGACCGAAATTACAATCGTGCGGTCAGACTTCCCTACCGCGTGTCCGACGAGGTTTTGTGGCGGAACGATCGACTTTATGACTTGGTCGGCGTGCTCGGCTTCAACAGCGTCCCACGTCGCCAGGGTGCCGGCAGTGCGATTTTTCTCCACGTGGCGCGCGAAGATCTATCGCCGACCGCAGGATGCGTCGCGCTGGCACCAGCTGATCTCGACCGGCTCTTGCGCGTCGCACCGACGCTCTCAGCTATTCAGTTCGGCACCTAGGAAGGGTCAGCGGACCCGACGCGGATTCATATAAAGATCCGCTTCATGATGGCCGAGCTTCGGCACAACATCACCGCCATGCATTTCGCTGACGAGATCCTGGATGTGATGGCGGCAATCATCGTTGAAACGGAGCATCGCGCAGAACAGTTGAAGCACAGTCAGTAGCACCTTGCAGGAGTGCTCCTTCTCGACCCAGCATTTCCATTTACCGCCGATGTTGATGACGCGGCCATTCAGCTTGCCGACGCGCCGGTCATGCTCATCGTACAGGGAATAATCATCCCCGATGGAGATCCAGTTGCGGCGCAGGCGATAGAAGCAGGGCTTCTTGTCGCGCAGTACGAAGAAAGAAAAGCTCTCCGGCTGACCCGGCCATTTGTAGGCCGAGCGCTCGACCTGGACGAGCTGATCGTGCCCGGTCACGTTGATCGAGTACGCTGGCACCGGGAAACCGCCGGCACCGTGGGTGAGCTGCACACTCCGGCCGAGTAACAGATCGAGCGTGCCGCGCCAGTTGAGTTCGGCCGTGAAGTGCTTGATCACGAGCCGACGATCCATCCCGTCATTTTCCTCCCATAGCTCCTTGCGGTAGGCCATGAGGCAGGTGCGCTCGCCGTTCTCCTTCACCTCGGAGAAAATATCCATGTCCTTGGTGAACTGACGGGATTTCGCACGATTGCGGGCGTGCTGGTAAATCCCGATCTCGGTCGGGTTGAGGTTCGTCACCCAGAGCGCGACCTCGAACTCGTCGTATTCCTGGCGATGTCCACGAGCGTTCCGGCGCGGATTATCCTCCGGCGCGTAGGTTGTATCTTCCTCGTAGTCGTCGTTTTTGCGGCTCTTCGCCATGCGCCCCGCGCCTCCGCCAGACTGCGTCGAATCAGCGGCGAGGGTAGCAAACGGGCTTGCGGCGCCCGGTGTCGGCAAGCCGACGTTCCACAGGTTTTGCTAGTGGCCACGGGGAGCCAGAGCGATCCGTCAACGCATCCGCCGACCCGTCATTCAGGCAACCGCGCGGGTGCGAGCCCCGAAAATTGCCGAGCCGACGCGCACATGCGTGGCGCCGAACGCGACCGCGGTTTCATGGTCCGCACTCATGCCCATCGACAGTTTCGGAAGGCCGACGCGCGCAGCGAGCGTGGCGAGGAAACCGAAATGGATCGCCGGCTCTTCATCCATGGGCGGGATGCACATCAGCCCGCGTACATCGAGGCCCAGCTCGTCCCGGCACAGCGCGCAGAACGGCTCAACGTCACCTGCCGCGATGCCCGCTTTCTGTGGCTCGTCGCCGGTATTCACTTGAATGAAGACCGGGAGCTTTTTTCCGGCCGCCGACATTTCGCGCGCAAGCGACCTGGCGATCTTCTCGCGGTCGACCGTCTGAATCACATCGAACAGGGCGACGGCTTCACGCGCCTTGTTCGATTGCAGCGGCCCGATGAGGTGAAGCTCGACGTCCGTAAAGTCCGCGCGGAGCCCTGGCCATTTCTCGGCACTTTCCTGGACGCGGTTTTCACCGAACACGCGATGACCGGCTTCAAGGGTCGGACGGATTGCGGCTGCGTCAAATGTTTTCGACACTGCGACGAGTTCGACGTCTGCCGGATCCCGCTCGGCAGCGCGCGCGGCAGACGCGATCTCGGCCTTCACTGCTTGCAGGCGCTGCACCGCATCGCTCATAGCCGATCTCCCGGTTGCGTTGGTTGGCGAGCCTGACATCCCCAGGCGTGTCGATGCGACCATGCCGTCCGTCCAGCAAGCTGTCGAGGAGCAAGCGCGCAGGGCAGGCCGCGTCGCGAGCGCCGATACGCGCCGATCACTTGACCCTCTGCGCCTTTCGCTATCCAACAGCGCGCGACACCGCGAATGCAGAACAACGAGCGTGGCGATGAGTACCGCAACCGAGCGTTACAACGGGCCCGACCGCGAAAAACACTGGCAGTCCGTCTGGGCCGACGCCCGCACGTTCGAGGCCGAGACGGTTTCCGATCGCCCGAAATATTACGTGCTCGAGATGTTCCCGTATCCTTCCGGGCGCATCCACATGGGACACGTGCGCAACTACGCGATGGGCGACGTCGTTGCCCGGTACAAGCGCGCGACCGGGCACAACGTGCTGCACCCCATGGGGTGGGACGCGTTCGGCATGCCGGCGGAAAATGCCGCGATGGAGCGCAAGACTCACCCCGGCACCTGGACGTACGAGAATATCGCGGTGATGCGCGATCAGCTCAAGTCGATGGGTCTGTCGCTCGACTGGAGCCGCGAATTCGCGACCTGCGATCCGGAATACTACGCCCAACAGCAACGGCTGTTTCTCGACTTCCTCGATGCCGGGCTCGCGTATCGGCGCAACGCGATGGTCAACTGGGACCCGGTCGATCAGACCGTGCTCGCGAACGAGCAGGTCATCGATGGGCGGGGCTGGCGCTCGGGCGCCGAGGTCGAAAAGCGCGAGCTGACGCAGTGGTTCTTCAAGATCTCCGATATGGCGGATGATCTTCTCGCGGCGCTCGACGGGCTTGATAAGTGGCCGGAAAAAGTCCGGTTGATGCAGGCGAACTGGATCGGGAAATCGCGCGGGCTCAACATCCCGTTTGAGCGGACTGACGGCGAGGCCCCGCTCCACTGTTACACTACGCGGCCGGATACGATGCGGGGCGCCAGTTTTCTTGCGATCTCTCCAGATCATCCTCTCGCGCGCGAACTGGAAAGCGACAACGACGCGCTGGCAGCGTTCCTTGCCGAATGCCGAGCCATGGACACGACCGAAGCCGCGCTCGAGAAGGCCGAGAAAAGAGGCTTCGATACCGGTATCGAAGTGCACCACCCGGTCGCCAAAGACCGGACGTTGCCCGTTTGGATCGGCAACTTCGTTTTGATGGACTACGGCACCGGCGCGGTTTTCGGCTGTCCGGCGCACGACCAGCGCGACCTAGATTTCGCTCGGAAATACGATCTTGAGGTCACGAACGCATTCCGGCTTCCTGGGAGTGAGGTCGACGTTGATGCCGAGGCGCTCGTTCCTGCCAAGACGGAACCGGTGATCTATGTAGACCACTTCGCCGGGGTTTCCGAGGCAACGGGTCAGGAAGCAATTGATCGGACCATCGACTGGTTCGAGGACCAAGGTCTCGGCACGTCACAGACCCAGTATCGCCTGCGGGACTGGGGTATTTCACGGCAGCGGTACTGGGGCTGTCCGATCCCGGTGGTGCACTGTGAAATTTGCGGGGTCGTGCCGGAGAAGCGTGAAAACCTGCCGGTGCGCCTTCCGGACGATGTCTCGTTCGACCAACCGGGTAATCCACTCGATCGCCACCCGACCTGGCGGGATGTGCCTTGTCCGAATTGCGGACGTCCTGCAAAGCGCGAAACCGACACGATGGACACCTTTGTCGATTCATCGTGGTATTTCGCGCGGTTTACGGCGCCCGAGGCGGAAACCCCGACCGAGCCAGCTGCTGCGGACCATTGGCTTGCGGTCGACCAGTACATCGGCGGGATCGAGCACGCGATCCTGCACCTGCTCTATGCGCGCTTCTTTACGCGGGCGATGCAGAAGACCGGTCACCTCGATCTTGCCGAGCCATTCAACGCGCTCTTCACGCAAGGCATGGTCAACCACGAGACGTACCGTACGGCAGACGGCCGTTGGCTGGCTCCGTCTGAGGTGCGTCTCGACGGGGAGGGCGATGCCCGGACCGCGGTGGAGCTGGCGAGTGGCGATCCAGCGACGATCGGTTCGATCGAGAAGATGTCGAAATCGAAGCGGAACACGATCGACCCGTCGGAAATCATGGAACACTACGGCGCGGACGTGGCGCGCTGGTTCATGCTGTCCGACAGCCCACCAGAGCGTGATGTGCAGTGGACCGAAGCCGGTGTCGAGGGGGCCTGGCGCTTCCAGCAGCGGATCTGGCGGCTCTTC
>JBCBJG010000087.1:0-11216 GCA_038523655.1 Pseudomonadota bacterium
ATCGCACGAAAAATTGCCGGAGCGCGATGGGGACGACCCCGCGTTGGCTGAAACGGATCCTGCGGCATCGGATGCCGTCGAGGAGGAAAACCGCGTATCGGCCTCAGACAAGTCAGACGACGATATATGGGACGACGAAGGCGACGAGAATGCCACGACCGACGCAGATGCCCCGACCGTCCACGACGAGGACCACGAGCTGCCCGGCAACGCGCAAGCGATTGGCGATCCAGACGGCGGCGTCCTGACCGACGATGGCCCCGACAACAGCGCCCTCGCCAGCGACGATCCCGAAACGGACGAGGATGCCGACGACTTCGCCGCAGCGGATGACGTGACCGCAACGGGCGAAAACGAGGTGCCGCCACTTTCCGCGCCGGTCCCCGTCATGGGTGCGCTGAACGCGTCGCCATTCGGTAACGACTGAGCGCTTTACTCTCCCCGCCGAGCGCCCGGGCGTTAGGCGCGCAACGCGTCGCCCATACCCTCGCGCAGGATCGCCGCTTCGACGACTTGCCGCGCTGAGGCGAGCTGCCCGGCATCCGTCGCCCGCAGCACAATCTGCGTGCCGTATGCACCGTCCTCGAAGAACGGATAACTCCCCATCGCCACGTCCGGCCATTCTGCCTGCGCCGCGCCGAGCAACGCCGAGATTTCGCTCTCCGGCCGATGGAGTGAAATGGTCTCGCTCAGCATCTGCGTTCCGGTGCGCAGCCGGGGTGTCACGTCGTCTAGCATCACCTGCATGACCTTCGGAATGCCGGCCATGACGATGACATTCTCCACCATGAAGCCCGGCGCGTTCGAGATGGCGTTGGCGATCAGCGTTGCACCCTCCGGCATGCGCGCCATCCGCCGCCGGGCGTCGGTGAACTCGAGCCCACGCTCGGCGTAGTACGGCGCCATGATCGCGAGCGCCCGCGGGTCTTCGCTGATCGGCACACCGAGCGCGGCCGCCACGCTGTCCGCCGTGATGTCGTCGTGCGTCGGCCCGATCCCGCCCGTGGTGAAGACGTACGTGTTGCGCGCGCGCAGCGTGTTGATCGCCTCAACGATCGCGTCCTGCGTGTCGCCTACGACGCGGACTTCAGCGAGGCGAATGCCGATCCGGGTCAGATGATCGGCGAGATACCCGATATTCTGATCCTTCGTGCGGCCGGAGAGAATTTCATCCCCGATCACCACGAGCGCGGCCGTGATGGTCTCAGGCTCTTCGGTCATCGCTCACCCCATTTCATTTGTGCGCCTCGTCCGCTCGGACAGCCCCCCGGGTGCGATCGTGACGACCACCCGGACGACCCGGCGCTTCCGGCCGCTCACTGCCGCGCAGTCACGCGGATCGACCCGCATTGCAAGACTTGCCGCCGTCGGCTCCCGCTTCTACCTAGCGGCCATGAAATTCCAAACGCTTCTCGTGCGCGGCACGCTGATCAAACGGTACAAGCGCTTCCTCGCGGACGTGACCCTCGACAGTGGCGAGCAGATCACCGCGAACTGTCCGAACACCGGCTCGATGAAAGGGCTGACAGAGCCCGGATGCCCGGTCTGGCTCTCCACCTCGGACAATCCAAAGCGTAAATACGCACACACCTTCGAAATGATCGAGGTCGACCGCGGCGACGGCCCGGTGATCGTCGGGATCAACACCGGCCACCCGAACAAACTGGTCGAAGAAGGCATCGTCTCCGGCCGGATCAAGGAGCTCAAGGGCTACCCGGTCCTCAAGCGCGAGCAGAAATACGGCCAGAACAGCCGGATCGATATCCTGCTTGCGAAGTCCGAGGAACCGGACGCCGAGCGCTGCTATGTCGAGGTGAAGAACGTCCACCTGCTGCGCCAGAAATCGCGCGCCGAGTTTCCCGACAGCGTGACCTCCCGCGGCGCCAAGCACCTCGGCGAACTTGCCGACATGGTCGAGCAGGGCCACCGGGCCGTGATGGTTTATCTCGTCCAGCGCAGTGATGCGAAAACCTTCTCGTTCGCAGATGATATCGACCCCGCCTACGTCGAAGCCTTTCACGCGGCGACCGCGCGTGGCGTCGAAGCGCTGGTCTACGGGTGCGATGTCAGTCCCGATGGCATCGAGGTGAAGCGCAAACTGCGCCTGATCACGTAAGCCGCATCGCGAACGCCGGAGCCGACGCCGCAAGCCGTCTATCGACGGCCGAACTGGCAGATCGACCAGCCGCACGCTTTCCGTGTTGCAGTATCTCGCTTGGTCGCCTACGTAGGTTGCAGGCGGAACATTTGCAGAACGTTGAGTGCGTATGAACCTCGAGCTTGCCAGGGCGCGCAAACGCGACAGCCGCATCCCGATCCACGGCCCGGACGCCTACGCGGCGATGCACAAGGCCGGGCGTCTCGCCGCCGAGGCGCTCGACATGTTGTGCGAAAAGGTCGTGCCGGGGGTAACAACGAGCGAGCTGGACGATCTCGTCCTCGACTTCGCGCTCGGTCACGGGGCCGTCCCGGCGCCGCTCAATTATCGCGGTTTTCGCCGCGCGATTTGTACGTCGGTGAACCACGTGGTCTGCCACGGCATCCCGAACGAAAAGCCGCTTCGAGAAGGCGACGTCCTCAACATCGATGTGACGCTGATCGTCGACGGTTGGCATGGCGATACTTCGCGGATGTATCCGGTTGGTGAGATATCGCGCCGGGCAGAGCGCCTGCTCGCTGTCACCTACGAAGCGCTGATGCAGGGGATCGACGCGGCCCGCCCGGGCGCGACGACGGGCGACATTGGCGCGGCGATCCAACGTTTCGCCGAGGGCGAGCGGTGCTCCGTCGTGCAGGAGTTCTGCGGCCATGGGCTCGGCCAGGTGTTCCATGACCGCCCGAATATTCTCCATTACGGCAACCCGGGTAGCGGAGAAAAACTCGCGCCGGGCATGATCTTCACGATCGAGCCGATGATCAATCTCGGCCGGCCCAAGGTGAAGGTCCTCGGCGACGGCTGGACCGCCGTGACCCGTGACCGCTCACTGTCCGCGCAGTTCGAGCATTCGATCGGCATCACGGAAGAAGGTTGCGAAATTTTCACGCTCAGTCCCGGCGGTCTCGACCAGCCGCCGTGGGGCTCGAGCAGCAAGGCTGGCGCATCATGACCGCTGTGCGCAAGAACGAGGCTGGTTTTTTCGACTTT
The DNA here is from genome assembly GCA_038523655.1 of Pseudomonadota bacterium. GTDB lineage: Bacteria > Pseudomonadota > Alphaproteobacteria > Rhizobiales > CALHAX01 > CALHAX01. Next base: position 3,146 of record JBCBJG010000087.1, read on the forward strand.
ACGTTCCGCGCGGGCGAGGCGGAAAACGCCGCACCGCGCAGTGGTGTCGCCAGCACGCAGAGCGAAGCCCGCCGCCGCGCGAACGAAATCGAGGCGTTGGTCGCAGAGCGTGGCGCATCGCCACGATCCGCGCCGCCGCAAGACCGGGCGTCCCCGGTCACCGAGCGCCCGGCGCCCGCTGGGCACCTCGTGCATCCAAAGCACCCAGAGCCCCCGACGCCCGCAAAGCGCCCGAAGCGCAGTGTCGCAGAAAAGTTAGCCCGTTCCCCCGTTCCACCGCGCGATACCGGCGGTGCGACCGACGACTTAGTGAGTATCCGCGTCGACGCCGACGAGAACCTTCGCCCCGCGCGATCGACCGAGCGCGCCCCACGAGACGATCATCGACTGGGTCACCGGAAACGCCTGCGAAAGCGCTTCCTTGAAGGTGGTCGATCAGCCGTCGCCGACTACGAATTGCTGGAACTCGTGCTGTTTCGCGCGATGCCGCAGCGCGACATGAAGCCAACCGCAAAAGCCGTGCTCGCGCGCTTCGGCACCTTCAGCGAGGCGCTCAATGCACCAGATCGTGAGCTCATGACGATCAACGGGATCGGCGAGGCTGCGATTGCCGAGTTTCGCATCGTCCGCGCCGCCGCACTGCAGTTCCTGCGAGATGAGGTCGTCGAACGTCCGCTGCTGACCTCATGGGACGGCGTTCTCGACTACTGCCGCGCGTCGATGAGCTACGAGAGCCGTGAGCAGTTCCGCGTGATCTTCCTCGACAAACGCAATCGCATCATCACCGATGAGGTGCAGCAGGTCGGCACGGTTGATCACACGCCGGTCTATACCCGTGAGGTGATGAAGCGCGCGCTCGAGCTGTCGGCAACAGCGCTGATTCTCGTGCACAATCACCCTTCCGGCGATCCCGAGCCTTCGCGTGCAGATATCGCCATGACGAAGCTGATCGCCGACACCGCAAAAAATCTCGGCATCGTGATCCACGATCACATCGTGATCGGGCGCGAGGGGCATGTCAGTTTCAAGGCGAAAGGCCTGCTGTAGCGGACAGATCGCGTGCAGCGGGATCGCAGGCGGCGCAGCCTGCATCGACCGATGATCGGCCACCTGAGAAGATGGGGAGACCACACCCCGCGGACCGGCCGTCCACAGCACCGCCTGACCGGTGATCCAGAAGGCTCGCCCGCGCGAGCCCCCTAGGCTAGACCGTGCTCGATGCCCGCCACCCAGATCGCCGGGGTTTAAATCATCACCTGATCGGGCCACGGCACGCGCAATAGGGCTCGCGACCGATGCGATACCCGCCGATGCGTAATCTTTGCCGGGCCTCTGCCGGGCCTTTGCCGGACCTCTGCCAGCCAGTATCGTCTTTCGCTGGTGGGTTCAAAAAATGCGGCGGTCCTGCCGACCAACAACCGAGAAGAAAACGGGAAGACCGAGCACGCCTATGAACGCGCCATCCCCAGAGCCATCCCCAGAGCCGTCCCAAAAGCCAACCCCGACGTCCAACTTCTACGCTGAACTCCAGGCCGCCTGGCAGGATCGCCGCGCCGCAACCGCGTTCGAATGCATGGATGGCACCACCCGCAGCTATGGCGATCTTGAAGCCGGCGTCGACCGAATGGCCGCAGCCTTGCGCAGGCTCGGCGTTGCGCCCGGTGATCGCATCACTGTTCAGGTGGAAAAATCCATCGCTGCGGTCGAGTTGTATCTGGCGACGCTCAAAGTCGGCGCGATTTTCAATCCACTGAACACCGCTTACACGCCGGCCGAACTCGACTATTTTCTCTGCGATGCCGCGCCCACACTCCTCGTCACGACGGGGAAAACCCGCGAGGCTCTAGCACCCATCGCGGCTAGGCACGGCGTTCGTCACGTTGAAACCCTCGATGGCGACGCCCCCGACAACTCGTTCGGGCGTGGCAGCCTTGCCGAGCGCGCCGCCGCGACATCACCGGACGCCGCCACCGCCGCCGGTGTAGAGACGGCTGCCGTCGCGCAAGATGATCTCGCCTGCCTGCTCTACACGTCCGGCACGACCGGCCGCTCGAAAGGCGCGATGATCACCCATCGAAATCTCGCCTCTAACGCGCGCACCCTGCACCAAACGTGGCATTTTTCTCCCGACGACGTGACGCTACACGCGCTGCCGATCTATCACGTGCACGGGCTTTTCGTTTGCCTCCACACGGCGCTGCTGAACGCGAGCCCCATGCTCTGGCTGGAAAAGTTCGATCTCGATGCCGTCGTCGAGCGTCTCCCGCGCACGACGGTGATGATGGGCGTGCCGACTTTCTACACCCGCCTGCTCGCCGACAACCGCCTCGATCATGATCGCGTGGCGTCGATGCGGCTGTTCGTGGCCGGCTCCGCGCCTCTTCTCGCCGAGACCCACACCGCCTTTGAGCAACGCACCGGGCATCACATCCTCGAACGTTACGGCATGACGGAAGCGGGCATGATCACATCCAATCCCTACGCGCCGCAAGGGCGGCTGCCGGGCAGCGTCGGCTTCCCGCTCGACGGGGTCGATGTCCGTATCGCGGACGACGCCGGCAACGCGCTACCCCACGGCGAGATCGGCACGCTGGAGGTCCGCGGCCCGAACGTCTGCATCGGCTACTGGCGCAAAGCCGACAAGACCGCAGAAGAGTTTCGGGCCGACGGCTTTTTCATCACCGGCGATCTCGCCCGCCAGGATCCCGACGGGCGGATCGCGATCGTCGGGCGCGCCAAGGACCTCATCATCTCCGGCGGTTTCAACGTCTATCCAAAGGAGATCGAGACGGCGATCGACGATATCGACGGCGTGGAGGAAAGCGCGGTCGTGGGTGTACCGCATCCGGATTTCGGCGAGGGCGTGATCGCGGTTGTCGTGCCGAAAGCCGATGCCGAATTGAGCGCTGATAAAATCCGCGCGGCGCTGGCGGACCAGCTCGCGAAATTCAAGCAGCCGAAACGCATCCTCGTTGAAGATGAACTGCCGCGTAACACGATGGGCAAGGTGCAAAAGGCCGCCCTGCGCGAGCGCCTCAAGGACACTTTCACGGGCTAACACGGTCACTTAAGCTGTCAGATGCAGCTGCTGCGAGCATGTAACGCGCACGCAATCAGTTATGCGCGCCGATCTCCCGGTTGCACCAGCGGATATTAATCACCGGACGTCACGCTTCACAGCGCGGCTGACCATGCGCCTGATACTGCGCCCCGATGAGCACCAAGACCGCTCACGAAAAACGTACCAAGTCAGGACAGGCACGCCCAGTCTTTCACCACCGCTGCAGACGCAATCGATCAACGGGTCACGGGCGGCCGTTGATCGTCGATCACCACCCCGTCGTTCGACAGCGTGCCCGGCTCGACAAGTTCCACTTGCGCGCGCAGCTTCGTTGCATCCTGCACCGCCGCGCTGACCGCATCGGCCGACACCGCGCCGGACGACGCCACTTCGGCCTTAACCGTCATGGCATCCTGCTCTCCGTCACGCGTGATGACGACGCGGACGCGCCCGAGTTCCGGCAACGTCTTCTTCACCGCGGCGACCTGCTCCGGGCGCACGAACATCCCCTTCACTTTCGCCGCCTGATCAGCGCGACCAAGCCAACCCTTCAAGCGCATGTTCGTTCGCCCGCACGGTGATGGCCCCTCGAGCCGAGCAGATAAATCTCCCGTTGCGAACCGGATGAGTGGGTAATCCCGCGAGAACACGGTCACAACGACCTCGCCGACATCGCCGTCCGCCACAGGGTCGCCGGTTCCAGGGGTCACCAGCTCGACGATCACATCCTCCTCGACGATCATCCCCGGCGTGACACCCTCCGGCCCCTCGCTCTCGTAGGCAATCAGCCCCGCCTCCGCCGTCGCGTACCCCTGCATGCACACGATGCCGCGTCCCGCATATTCCTCCCTCAGCGATGGAAAGAGCGGACCGCCAGAGACGAACGCCCGCTTAAAACTGTCGATCGGGCGGCCGGCCTCCTCAGCTTTATCGAGGAGGATTTTAAGATAGTCAGGCACCCCCGCGTAGACGCGCGGGCGCAACTGCGCGATCGCATCGAGTTGTTGCGCGCTATTGCCCGGCCCAGCGGGGACCACTGTACAGCCAAGCTCGCGCGCGCCCGCATCGATGATCCAGCCGCCCGGCGTCAGGTGATACGCGAAGGTGTTGTGCACGACGTCGCCACGCCGCACCCCGGCGGCGAAGAGCGCGCGCGCAAGCCGCCAGAAATCGGTGCCGCCGCCTTGCGGCTCATAAATCGGACCGGGCGAGGCAAAGAGCCGAGCCGCACGCCCGCTGAGAAATCCCCCGAGCGGTGGAGCCTCGGCCTGCCGGGCAGAAAGCTCGGACTTCCGCAGCACCGGCAGTTCCGCAAGGCGGTCGCGTGTCATGCCGCCCGCCACGTCGACACCGTCGAGATGTGCGGCCCAGCCGGGCGCGGAGCGGGCGTGCGCAATAAGATCCGGGAGGCGCGCAAACAGTGAGTTCTCACGCGATTCCGGATCGCGCATTTCCTGGCTATCGAAGTGCACACTCATCCCCACGCCCCCAAGCCTGGCCGATCTTCCCATGATCGCGGCGGCCGCAATGAAGCCGCGAAACAACTGCAGCGATCTTGATCAGCCGCCAATCTGCCCGCGATGCCGTAGCAGATGGTCAGCGAGGACCAGCGCCATCATCGCCTCACCAACCGGGACAGCGCGAATGCCAACACACGGGTCGTGCCGCCCCTTCGTGCGCAGGTCCACGTCGTGGCCGTCCTTATCGATCGTGCGACGCAGGGTGAGGATCGAAGATGTCGGCTTCACCGAAAACCGCGCGACGATTGGCTGACCGCTCGAGATGCCGCCAAGGATGCCACCTGCATGATTGGAGAGAAAATCTGGCGCAACCGCCCCCGAGCTGCGGATCTCGTCCGCATTTTCCTCTCCGGTCAGCTCCGCCGCATCCATCCCGTCGCCAACCTCGACGGCCTTGACCGCATTGATGCTCATCAGCGCCGACGCGATGTCCTGATCGAGTTTGCCGTAGAGCGGCGCACCGAGCCCCACCGGCACACCCTCCGCCACTACCTCGATCACGGCGCCAACCGAAGACCCGGCCTTTCGAATGCCGTCCAGATAGTCTGCGAAGCGGTCCACCGACTGGCTGTCGGGGGAGAAAAAGGGATTTCGATCGACAGCGTCCCAGTCAAAGCGCGACCGATCAATTTTTTCCGTGCCCATCTGCACGAGCGCACCGCGGACGCGCATCTTGGGGAACGCGCCGGAAAGCACCTTCCGCGCCACGGCGCCCGCCGCCACGCGCATCGCCGTCTCGCGCGCGGATGACCGCCCCCCGCCGCGATAATCGCGAATGCCGTATTTCTCCGCATAGGTGTAGTCGGCATGCCCCGGCCGATAGGCATCGCGGATCTCGGAGTAATCCTTCGAGCGCTGGTCCGTGTTCTCGATCATCAGCGAGATCGGCGTACCGGTGGTTCGTGGCCCGTCGCTGCGATCATCTTCGAAAACGCCGGAGAGAATTTTGACCTGGTCGGCTTCCTGGCGCTGTGTTGTGAACCGCGACTGACCGGGCCGCCGGCGATCGAGGTCGCGCTGGATTTCGTCAGGCGTGAGCGCGATCCCGGGCGGACATCCGTCGATCACGCAGCCGATTGCCGGACCATGGCTTTCGCCCCACGTCGTGACGCGAAAGAGATGACCAAATGTGTTGTGCGACATGAGGGAGGCGGTGCGCGAGGGCTCGTGTAGCTCGCTTATAGGGGTGTTGTCGGATCAGTGCCAGATGACACCGCGGTGCGGACCGTCGCGGCAAATTTCCATGATCCGGTCCTGCGGCACCTTGAGATGAACGATTTCCGGCGCCGGCAATCGCAGAAGCGCCCCGCGCAGCACGCGGTTGATCCCGCCATGCGAGACGCACACCGTGTCGCACCGAACGTCGGCGAGCCACGCAAGCGCCCGGTCTCGCGCACCGCCGTAGCCCTCACCGTTCGGCGGCACGAAGTCGAGTGGCGATGCGAGATACGCCGCGACCCCGTCGGGCGATGATCGCCGCAAATCGACCCACCGCTCGCCTTCCCAGGCGCCGAAACCAACTTCGACAAGCGCCGGCTCACGGTCGAACACATCCGGCGCGAGCCCCATCGCCGTGCGGACGCGACGCATGGTCTCCACCGTGCGCGACAGCGGGCTCGCAATGAAACGGTAGCCGGCCCCGTCGCCAATGAGCTCCCGCAGACGTTCTCCGTTACGGCCCGCCTGCGTTCGGCCGAGCGCATTGAGCGCGATGTCGGTCGAGCCCTGAAGCCGTCCTGCGCGATTCCAGTCCGTCTCGCCGTGGCGGATGAAAAAGATGCGCGGCACCGGTCACCTGATCGGCTGAGAGCAGTCGCGTTCAATCGCAGCAACAAAGGCCCGCCCGGACACCCGCGAAAATCGCAGCGCTATTCCGACGCCTGCTTCTGATATTTTTCGGCGACGATGTCCGGCGCATCCTCGGCCTTCATACCGACGACGTGATAGCCGCTGTCAACGTGATGCACTTCGCCGGTCACGCCACGCGCGAGATCACTCAGAAGATACAGGCCGGCACCTCCGACATCGTCGATCGACACCGTCCGCCGCATCGGCGAATTGTATTCGTTCCATCGCAGAATGTAGCGGAAGTCGCTGATGCCGGATGCGGCAAGCGTCTTGATCGGACCCGCCGAGATCGCGTTCACGCGGATCGATTTTTTCCCGAGATCGGCGGCGAGGTAACGCACACTCGCCTCGAGCGCCGCCTTCGCGACACCCATGACGTTGTAGTGGGGCATCACTTTTTCAGCGCCGTAATACGTCAGCGTCAGCAGCGATCCACCATCCGCCATCAGCTTTTCGGCCCGCTGTGCGATCGCCGTGAACGAATAGCACGAGACGTTCATGGTCTTGGTGAAGTTGCCTTCGGACGTATCGACATAGCGGCCGATCAGCTCGTCCTTGTCGGAAAACGCGATCGCGTGGACCACGAAATCGAGTTGGCCCCAGCTTTCGGCAAGCGAGTCGAACAAGGCGTCCATGCTCGCCGGATCGGTCACATCACACGGCAGCACCATGTTGGAGCCGAGCTCGGCAGCGAGCGGCTCGACCCGCTTGCGCAACGCATCGCCCTGATACGTGAGCGCGATCTCCGCGCCCTGATCCCGACACGCCTTCGCGATACCCCATGCAATTGAGCGGGAATTCGCGACCCCCATCACAAGGCCGCGCTTGTTCTGCATCAGGTTGCCCGCAGTCGGCATGATGTATCCCCGGTCCCACGATCGGTCAGCAAGGCGCCGCACCATGACAACCGGCCGTGCGCGGAAGGCGCGGGCACGGCGGACAGTAACGGGCGGGAGGCGACGGCGGGCGGAAATGCCCTGCGCCAGCGTCCGCGGTGTAGCCGATCCGCCACCGCAACGCTAACGCAATTTCCGACAATGGTATGCAACGTCGCTCACGCGCGGGTCCGACGCCGGCCAAGTCAAGGCTGTGCGAATACCAGCCTGATCTTCGCACAGCCAAGCATCGCGCGCCGAACGTCCAAAAAGGGCGCGCTTCCACGCGTCATTCGGCCAGCAATTGGGGGGCGACGGCCTCGACGGTTTGCGAAGCGCGGCACCCGACCATCGCGAGGCCTTCTCGGCCCTCCGTCAGAGTGACCAGCGCCCGCCATCCTCCCGGCACGCGATCGCCTCGATCGAGCTTCGACGCGGTCCGACCGTAAGCGTGAAGACGACATGCCGGCACAGGCGAGCATCCTCGTCGAGGAACGCGGCGGTCGGCTTAATGGTCCCGCTCAATGCCCCGGCCTTGCGATGCCAAACGAAAGTCGAACCATCGCCAACCTCATCGAGCGCGAACTGAAGGGCCCGAAGCGCCGCACGCCGGTCGTCGAACCCGAGCCGCATGCGGAACGGACCCTCGACGTCGTTCTTGCGGGATGCCTGCGACGGCATGTCGGTGGCCGGATGCGACGCCGCACCATCGGCGCGCTCGACAGTTGTCGCCCAACCGGCTTCAGCCATGCCGGGCAGGAGGCACC
>JBCBJG010000088.1:0-11099 GCA_038523655.1 Pseudomonadota bacterium
AGCGGAACAAAATGCAGGCCAACGTCTGACGGTCCTGCGCGCGATCGACAAACTCGATCGGCTTGGCGAGGACGGTGTGCGCCTGCTCCTTGGCGCTGGCCGCAAGGATGAGTCCGGTGCCTTCACCGAAGGCGCAGGATTGGCCGACGGCCAGATCGACCGCCTCCTCACATTCGTGACCGCGCCGTCCGATGACCCGGCTACGCTGTTCACCACCCTCGATGATCTGGTCGGCGCGAACGCCCGGGGCGCCGAGGGCGTCGATGAACTGCGCCGGATGCACGATCTGCTCGGCGCGGCGGACTTTGCATCCGACCGTGTGCGCTTCGACCCGTCGATCGTCCGCGGGCTGGACTATTACACCGGGCCGGTCTTCGAAGCTGAGCTCACCTTCGAGGCGCGTGACGAGGATGGAGCGCTCGCCCGCTTCGGCTCGGTCGGCGGCGGCGGGCGCTACGATGGCCTGGTTGCCCGCTTCAAAGGCGCCGAGGTTCCGGCGACAGGATTTTCCATCGGCGTGAGCCGACTTTACGCGGCGTTGCGGACGTTGGGCCGCACCACGCAGGATGGCGTGCTCGCGCCAGTCGTCGTTCTCGTGATGGACGCCGCCGATACGGTCTCAGCTCAGCGCATGACCCGAGACCTGCGCGCGGCCGGCATTCGGACGGAAATGTATCTCGGCACGTCCGGCATGCGCGCGCAGATGAAATATGCCGACAAACGCGGTGCTCCCTGCGTCGTGATCGAAGGCGAGGACGAGCGCGCAGCTGGCACGGTGACCATCAAGGACCTCGACGAAGGCGCCCGTCTCTCCGGCGAAATCGAGGATAATAAAACATGGCGCGAAGGTCGGCCGGCTCAATTCTCAGCTCCGCGCGGTGATCTTGTCGAAGCCGTCACGAGCGTCCTCGCCCGCCGGGGTCGTGGCAACGGAGCCGCCTGATGGTCGTCGATCCGACCGCTGAGCGGTTCCGCGCGCTCGAAAGCAAGACGGCTCAGATTATGGAGAGCTTCGCCAAGGCGGGCTTCGAGCGGATCGCGCCGGAGATTATTCAACCGGCGGATCTGTTTCTCGACGTGGTCGGCGAAGCCATCCGCAGCCGAACCTACGTCTTTACCGATCCGGACGGACAGGAGCTTTGCTTGCGCCCGGACCTCACTGTCCCGGCCTGTCGCATTTACCTCGAACGCCATCCGAGCTGTGATGCGCGGTCCCGATACTTCTACAGCGGCTCGACCTTCCGCTTCCAACCCGGCGGCGCCACGCCCGATAATCCGCGCGAGTACCGCCAGGCCGGCATCGAATTCTTCGGTGACAGCGACGCCGCCCGGGCCGAGGCGGAAGTGCTGGCGCTCACGCAGAAGGTGCTGAAAGCGACCGGCCTCAGCGGTACCCACATCGAGATGGGAGACCTCGGCCTTTTCCGCGCGCTCGTCTCCGCGATCGAGATGCCGGAGCGGTGGCGCAGCAAACTGATCCACGATTTCTGGCGACGCGACAGCCTCACCGAGCGTCTGCGCCAGCTCACCACCCCGCTCGCTGACCGCGAAACCGCGATCCCCGAGGAGCTGCTGGCCTCGCTCGATCCTGCCCGGCCCGTCGCCGCCCGCGAAGGGATACGCACCTGGCTGGAGGCGCAGGACGTCCCGCTGATCGGGGCCCGCACGCTGGATGAGATTGTCGATGGTGTTCTCGACGCCGTATCGGATCTGCGTGAGCCGCCGCTCGACCCGGATGCTGCGCGGTTGATCGAGGAATATGTCTCCGTCAAAGCGCCACCGCGCGCCGTTGGCGCCCGGATCGACGATCTGATGAACGAGCAGAAGATCGATCTCAGTGATGCGCTTGCACGCTATCAGCGCCGCCTCGACCGCTTCGAGGAAGCCGGTGTCGACATGACAGGCGCGATGTTCTCTGCCGAATTCGGACGCAATCTCGAATATTACTCCGGTTTTGTCTTCCAGATCGTGACCAGCGACGACGACGGCGGAGGATATATCGCAGGCGGTGGGCGCTACGACGGGTTGATGCAGGCGGTGGGCGCGCCGCATACCGTCCCGGGCATTGGCGTCGCAATCCATACCGACCGCCTGCTGAATGCGATCTCCGGCGACAGCACTGTTGCAAGCGGCAAGTGAGGTGAATCGATGAGTGAGCGCTTCACCCTCGCACTACCGTCGAAAGGACGGATCATGGATGCCGCCGGAGCGGCGTTCCGCGAACGGGGGCTCGTGATCGAAAAGGACGGTGACGAACGCGGCTACACCGGGTCCGTTGTCGGTGTACCAGAGATCGAGGTGACATTTGCCTCCGCATCCGAGATTGCCAATCAACTGCGCCGCGGAACGGTTCATATGGCGATCACGGGCGAAGACCTCGTCCGCGAGGCCATGCCCGATGCCGATGAACGGGTAGATTTCATCGCTCCGCTCGGCTTCGGCCACGCGCGCGTCGTGGTCGCGGTGCCAGATTGTTGGCTCGACGTGCGCCGGAGTGCCGATCTCGAAGATGTGGCCGAAGCGTTCCGCCGTCGCCACGGGCGTCGCATGCGCGTCGCGACCAAGTTCACCAACCTCACGCGCCGCTTTTTCGCCGGCCACGGCATCACAAGCTACCGGATCGTCGAAAGTCTTGGCGCGACCGAAGGCACGCCCGCAGCCGGTGTGGCCGAGTTGATCGTCGACATCACATCGAGCGGCGCGACGCTGCGCGCAAACGGTCTGCGTATTCTCGATGACGGAGAAATTCTCGAGAGCGAGGCCAATCTGATCACCTCGCGCGCGGCGGACTGGAGCCCGTCGATGAACGCGATCCGCAACGATATCATCGCCCGCTTCGATCCCTGATTGCGCGCCGTCGCGCCGCGACCTCTGCACGCTTTTACGCCAGCGCCTATGCGCGCCCCCGCTGCCGCGCCTCTGTCCCAGCGCCTCTGCCCCAGCGCCTATGCGCCAGCGCCCGTCTGCCACCGCCCTATGCCCATCAAGCCAGCGCCGAAGCGCCACTGGGCCCGCGCCTACTTGAGCGCGGCGCTGCAAGCGTGCACGAACATGGCGAGATCCTCACGAGCGGCGGAGAGTGGCGTGGCCCGCGATATCGCAGAGCTGATCCGGGCGATCCCGGACTACCCGAAACCCGGCATCATGTTTCGCGACGTGACCACCCTGTTCGGCGATGCGGACGGCCTGCGTCGGACGATCGAACTGCTCACGGCCCCGTACGCCGAGATGCAGATCGACGCGGTTGCGGGCATCGAGGCGCGTGGCTTTATCCTCGGCGGCGCGGTCGCAGATCGTTTGCACACCGGATTTGTGCCCATCCGCAAGAAGGGCAAACTCCCATCGAAAGCGATCGGCCAGGACTACGAACTCGAGTACGGCACCGACATCATCGAAATCCATGTCGATGCCGTGCGACCGGGCCAGCGCGTGTTGCTGATCGATGATCTGATCGCAACCGGCGGCACCGCAGAAGCGGCAGTCAAACTCTTGCGCCGCATCGATGCCGAGATCGTCGGCGCGGCGTTTATCGTTGATCTGCCGTTCTTGGAGGGTGCTGAAAAGCTTCGCGCGGACGGCGTCTCGACACACACGCTCGTTGCTTTCGAGGGAGAATAATATGGCCTCCGCGGAAAGCCTGTTCGCCTTCGCCGCCGCGCTCGCCGTCTTTGCTTTCTTCCCGGGCCCAGCGGTCATTTACACCGCGGCCCAAACGATCGCGCGGGGACAACGCGCCGGTATGCGCGCAGTCTTGGGCATCCACCTTGGCGGATATGTCCATGTCGTTGCAGCAACGCTCGGCCTCTCGGCCCTGCTGCTTCACGTGCCAACCGTCTATGCGGCGCTCAAGATCGCCGGCGCCGCATACCTCGCATGGATCGGTTTCGGCATGCTTCGCCGGGCGTGGGAGGCCAACGTCGTCCCGCTTACGGGCGCGGTCGATGAGGTGGCGGGGGATCACACTGTGCCTTCACGCCTTGTGCGCACGACGGATGAGCGCCGCGCCTTCATCGAGAGCATCATCATCGAAGTTTTCAATCCGAAAACGGCACTGTTTTTCCTCTCGTTCCTGCCGCAGTTCGTGGACCCTTCGGCTGCGCTACCCGTGATGCTGCAGTTTTTACTCCTCGGCTTGAGCACGCTCGCCATGTTCACGTTGGTGGATGTGCTCACCGTGTTCCTCGCGGGCAGCATCACCACCCGCGTACGTTCCAGCGGCCGGGGGCTTCGGGTCGCAAACGCGATCGGCGGGACATTCCTTGTCGTGCTGGCGGGGAAACTCGCCTGGGATGCCAAACCATGAAAATCGCCGGCGAAGATCATCGTACGATCTGGCCCGACGGTGATGCGGTCGCGATCATCGATCAGACCCGGCTGCCGCACGCTTTTGAGATCGTGCACCTCCGCACCCTCGACGACGCCGCTCGCGCGATCAAAGTCATGCAGGTGCGAGGTGCCCCGTTGATCGGCGCGACGGCTGCTTACGGACTGGCGCTCGCACTTCGCGAAGATGCCCGCGATGACGCGCTGGAGCATGCGGTCACGTTGCTCGCCGCCCAGCGCCCAACCGCCGTCAATCTCCAATGGGCTCTGGATCGGGCCGCCGCCCTGCTTCGTCCGCTGCCTCCGGCCGAGCGCGCAGCCGCGGCCTGGACACATGCCGCTGAACTGTGTGACGAGGATGCGGAGACAAATCGCCAGATCGGCGCAAACGCCCGCCCGCTGATCGAAAAGATCGCCGCCGCAAAAGGTGGGGGCACGGTCAACATCCTCACCCACTGCAATGCCGGTTGGCTCGCCTGCGTCGATTGGGGCACGGCAACGTCCCCGATCTACCAGGCGAACGACGCGGGCATTTCCGTCCACGTCTACGTCGACGAGACGCGTCCGCGAAATCAGGGCGCCGGGCTCACCGCGTGGGAACTGGCCAACCACGGTGTGCCACACACGCTGGTCGTCGATAATGCCGGCGGGCATCTCATGCAGGGTGGCGTCATCGACATGGTCATCGTCGGGACTGATCGCACGACGTCGAATGGAGACGTCTGCAACAAAATCGGCACCTACCTGAAGGCGCTCGCCGCGCACGACAATGGCGTGCCTTTCTATGTGACACTCCCGTCGTCGACGATCGATTGGACGCTGGACGATGGGTTTGCGGTGCCGATCGAGGAGCGCGGCGCGGAGGAGGTGCACGAGATTTACGGCCGAGCCGCCGATGGGACGCTCACCTCGGTCAGAATTTCTCCGCCAGACACACCCGCGGCGAACCCGGCCTTCGACGTGACGCCAGCGCGGCTCGTCACGTCATTGATCACCGAGCGCGGCATATGCGCGGCGAGCACCGAGGGGCTTCTCTCGCTTTACCCCGAACAGCGTCGGGTAGGCGCCGCATGAGAGTAGGTCGCTGCCCGTCGCCAACGCCCGCATCCCGCTCATTCGAACAAAACCGATGACAGAGAAAAAATCGGCACGCCCGAACTCCGAAACGGCCGAGCGCGAGGCGATCGTCGCTGCCGCTAAGGCGATGTCGCGCGAAAACCTGTCGCCTGGCCGCTCGGGCAACGTTTCGGCACGCGTAGATGAACACATTCTGATTACGCCGTCCGCGCTCCCCTACGAAGAGATGATGCCGGCGGACATCGTCACGTTGGATCGAGAGGGAAATGCGGTGAGTCCCACCGCAGTCCCGTCGAGCGAGTGGCGGTTCCATGTCGCGGCGCTCAACGCCCGGCCGGACCGCGCCGCGGTTGTGCACACCCATTCGCGATGCGCAACGGCACTCGCATGCTGTCGGGAGCCGATACCGGCGTTCCACTACATGGTCGCATTGGCCGGCGCCGACACGATCCCGCTCGTCTCTTATAAGCTGTTCGGAAGCCAAGCGCTCGCAGATGGTGTCGCGTCAGCGCTAATTGAATGCGATGCCTGTCTGCTCGCCAACCACGGCGTGGTAGCGCTCGGTAGCACGCCCGCCGCGGCGCTGGATCTCGCGCGCGAGGTCGAACAGCTCGCCGAGATGTACTTGCTGGCGCGCAGTGCGGGCAGCCCCGTCATTCTCTCCGCGGAGGAAATGTCCGAGGTGCACGCACGTTTTGCGACCTACGGGCGTCGACCGACCGACCACAGCGCGAACGACTGACCAACAGCTTTGACGGCCAGAGTCGGGTCGCTACTGCGACAGCTTCGGCCAGTTTTTATCCGCTGCCTTGATCAAGCTGCTCTGCTTGCGCTCCCACTTCCGCTTAATGCTGCGGTTGTAGTTGAGGTACAGCTTGCCATCGACGATCTTCCACTGCTTCGGATCTCCCTTTGCGGTCGACCCGTACCCGACGGCATAGGCACAAAACCCGCCGTACTGAGGCGCGTATTTCGTTGGATTGGCGGTGAACAGGTCGCGGTTCTCCGCGGAGGCGAAGCGCCACGTCACCCCGTCCCATTCGGTGGTGATGTCCTTCGCCCCCCGGATGGCTTTGCTCTGGGTGAAATAAGCGACCGGGTCATAACCGCCGACGGCCGTCCCGCGCACCAGCCCGGTGTAATGGCGCCCGGCGAGACTTGGGCGGATGTCGACGGACGCGGCGGCGACCACGCCAAGCGCGGCGCCAAGCAGGAAAGTGCGTCGGGAAACGGTGGTCGTCATCGGGTCGTCCTCGTAAGCGATCAGGTGCGGGCGTCAAGCGCCGTTTGTCGCAGACGACGGTGCGCGCGCTCTGCGTCGATGGAAAGGCCCGCCGGATCACGACTGTGTCAGTTATTCATCATACTGCGCACAACTGCGTGAATGCACTGCAATGTCACCGTCTGCGCCTTGACCCTTTCGGCAGCTGCCCGTCACCTGCGGTATGGATTAAACTCTAACTCCCCCGGCATTGGCTGGCTGATGGAGACGATCGGCTGAAGATCGCCGTGGATGGAATCGGGGCAGTGAGAAAGGGGGCGCAGGTGGCGCGGGGGAGGACAATGTGCGGGCGAGGCGTGGCGCACGTGCAACGCCGGCTTGCTGGAGCAAAAAGCTGCCTCACACGCCTAGCGATCCTGCCGCTCGCGATCTCGGCGATGGTCACTGCCAACGCGCCTGCATCGGCACAGGGCTTCGTGAGCCCGGACATCCTCGTCATTGGCGACTCACAGTTGTCTTTCGGATCCGGCAAGCAGATGCTTGCGTTCTTCGAGCGCTTTGCGACGGGCTGTGCGGCGCATGTGGAAGATAAAAAACTCCGCCAACGCATCGAGCGGATGAAAACCCAGATGCTGGGCGTCCGCTCTTCGTCGCTGCAATCCTGGACGAGCCGCAAGGGTGCCGCGTGGCGTGCGCTCTGCCGCAAGGACAAGACATGGGGCGTCAACACGAGTGTCTGGGGGCATAACGCGACACCGGGCGTGCTGTACCACCAGATCGGCGAGGGCCGACGTTTCAATTTTTGCCGCGCCGGACGCACCCCGCTGCAAAACATGCTGCGAGAGGATTATTATACGCCCGAGCTCGTGTTCTTCTATCTGCTGGGCAACGGCGCAGGGCGTGTCGCGAGAAACCCGAAAGCCGCGGGGGAGGATGTCAGCCGTCTCGTCGCGCAGCTACCGCCAACGACGAAATGCATCTTCATGTCGACGGCGCCGATCCACACGCCGCGCCGAAACCGAACCCGCGCTGCAGCCCAGCGTAATCTGGCGGCAGCTTTCGAGGGGACCGGCCAGCGCTGTCGGTTCCTGCCGGCGCTTACGCCCGAAGCAATCGCCGCAATCCAGGGCAAGACGAAATATTTTCCACGTCGCAAGGATGGCCGGCTGAAAGACCCGTTCCATCCCGACAAACGCGCGACAAAAAAATTCCTTTCGATCGTGAAACCGAAGATGTGCCGTATGCTCGCTGACACCTTGGCCATGCCGCGTATGGCCGGGAGCGCTGACGCCGGCTCTCCGTAGCGCCGCGTCGTAGCAGGTCCTATGCGCCTGCGCTGAAACCGTCGGGCAAACCGATGCCGATCGTAGCGAGCCGAACGGCGGCAACGTCGGCGGTCAGGTGTTGAACCGGAAGTGCATCACATCACCGTCTAGGACGATGTACTCCTTGCCTTCAAGGCGCATGCGCCCGGCATCCTTTGCCCCCGCCTCACCGCCGAGCCGCACGTAATCGTCGTACCCAATCGTCTCGGCCCGAATGAACCCCTTCTCGAAGTCCGTGTGGATCACACCGGCGGCCCGTGGGGCCGTCGTCCCGACCGGGATCGTCCAGGCACGCGTCTCTTTCGGCCCGGCCGTGAAGTAGGTGATGAGTTCCAGCAGGTCGTAGCCCGCGCGGATCAGGCGGTTGAGGCCCGGCTCCTCGAGCCCGAGTTCAGCGAGGAACTCCGCCTGTTCGGCATCATCGAGGCTTGCGAGTTCGGCCTCGATCTTCGCCGAAATCACGACCACCGCCGCGCCTTCGGCGTCAGCCCGCGCTTTTACCTCCTGCGAGAACGCATTGCCGCTCCCGGCAGACTCTTCATCGACGTTGCACACATAAAGGATCGGCTTCGACGTCAGTAACTGCAGCTGCCGGAACGCAGCCCGCTCGTCCGGATTGATCTCTGCCAGCCGTGCGGCCTTTCCCTCCTGCAGGACGGCAAGAACCCGGTCGATCAAAGCGATCGTCGCCTTCGCCTCCTTGCCGGACGCATCTGCCGCCTTCGCTTTTTTCTCCAGCGCCGGCTTGCGCTTCTCCAGGCTTTCAAGATCCGCGAGCATCAGCTCGGTTTCAACGGTTTCCGCATCGGCGAGCGGGTCCACGCGCCCCTCGACGTGCGTGACGTCGTCATCCTCGAAGCACCGCAACACATACGCGATCGCGTCGACCTCGCGGATGTTGCCGAGGAACTGGTTGCCGAGCCCCTCGCCTTTGCTCGCCCCTTTCACTAGCCCGGCGATATCCACGAATGTCAGCCGCGCGGGCAGCCGTTCGGCCGATTTGGCGATATCGGCAAGCGCATCGATCCGGGGATCGGGCACCGGCACATCACCCACGTTCGGCTCGATCGTGCAGAAGGGATAGTTGGCAGCCTCGGCCGCGGCTGTCCGCGTGAGTGCATTGAAAAGCGTCGACTTGCCGACGTTCGGCAACCCGACGATTCCGCATTTAAAGCCCATGGTCTGTCGTCCTGTACGGTCCGGCAGGCGCCAATGATCGCATGAGTGATCGCGCCTGGTATCGTCCCTCGTTGTGTGCCCTGTCGGTCTCTCGATGTCGCCTTGTCGGTGGCTTTTCGGCGCCCCCTTGTCGGCTTCAGTCGTCGCCTCTAATTGTCGTCCGGCGTGCCACGCGATTTGAGCGCCCGCAGCTTCTCTGCCATTGGACCATCGGTTCCGGCGAGCCGACGTGCAAAATCCCATTTGCCAAGTCTGCGCCGTGCCGGTGGCTCGGCCTCGGGCGATGTCGACGCGGCATCGGACCCGGCATCCTTGTTTTTCTCCTCGCTACGCTTCGCCGCTTTGTCCGGTCTCGGCGCATTACGTGCGATGTCACTCATGAACCGCGCCGGATCGCCAACGACGAGTGCTGGCGCTGCATCGGCCAAGCTGTCGAGCAACGGCGTGAGCCATTCGGCATCTGCCTTTGCGAAGTCGCCGAGCACATGGCCGGACACGCGATCCTTGTGACCGGGATGGCCGATCCCGATCCGACAGCGCACGAAATCCGCCCCGAGATGCGCCGTCATGGAGCGCAAGCCATTGTGCCCAGCCGCGCCGCCGCCTGTTTTCACCCGGATTTTGCCGGGCACGAGATCGAGTTCGTCGTGAAACACGATGATTTCGTCGAGCGGTGTTTTGTAGAACCGCGCCGCTTCCTGCACGGCGCGACCGGAGTCGTTCATGTACGTCTGCGGCTTTAGGAGCAGCACCCGCTCGCCGCCGAGCCGGCCCTCGGCCACTTCACCCTGAAACTTGCGCCGCCAAGGCCCGAAGCCATGCCGCTCTGCTATGGCATCGAGCGCCATGAAGCCCACGTTGTGGCGATGGCGTGCGTACTGCGATCCTGGATTTCCGAGCCCGACGAGTATCTGCATAGCGACCTCGCTTCCCCAGGCTGTCGGAAATGCGAGGCATGCCGTGCTATGAGCCCGACATGCCTGTACGGACCGAGCGGCGCCGGACGCGGTTCAGCACGCGACCTGCGTCGTGGCGTAAGCGACGAACTGCCCATCTTGGAGGACGAGCTTATTCGCCGTCGTCGGCTTTTTCCTCCGGCGAAGCGCCTTCCGCGCTTTCACCAGCCTCATCGCCCTCGCCCTCAGGCTCCTCGGCCTGCGCGCCCGCGATTGTCGCGATCGTGAAATCACGATCGTCGATGGTCGGGGTGACGTTCTTCGGCAATGTTACGTCCGAGATGTTGATCGTGTCGCCGATCTCGCGACCCGTCAGATCGATCGTGAGCTCTTCAGGGATCGACGTCGCAGGACAGACCAGTTCCACAGCGTACCGCACAACGTTCAACATGCCGCCGCGCTGGATACCCGGCGATTCTTCTTCGTTGATGAAGTTGACGTTCACTTCGACCGTCACTTCCGCTCCCTTCGCGAGGCGGAGGAAATCGATATGCACGATCGTGTCGCGCACCGGGTCGAGCTGCACATCCTTTGGGATCACCTGCTTGCGATGACCATCGACATTCACGTTGAACACCGTCGACAGAAACGTACCCGTCTGGTGCTGTTTCGATACCTCGAGGTAGTCCAGCGTGATGGGCTCAGGCGCCTGCTTGTCGCCGTAGATGATTGCGGGAATGCGTCCCTCGCGACGGATAGCGCGTGCGGCCCCCTTGCCGACACGTTCGCGTACCGCCGCGTTCAATTCGAGAACGTCGGCCATGGTCAGTCTCCGAAAAACATAAAGAGGGCCGCCGCGGCATGCGGAGCCCCCGATCCAGCGGCCGAACGCCTCCAAGGGTGTCGAGCGGGCCGCGGGCAGCGCTATAGGCGATTGCCGTCAGCCTGGCAACTTCCTCGCCGGCGCGCGTGACTCTGTCGGGCGCACGAACGCCAAAGAACGTCCCGAACGCTCAAGAACGGACGCGCCGTATGCCTCGTTGTCAGCCAACTTCCCGTGCACGTTTGCGTCGTCGG
>JBCBJG010000089.1:0-11030 GCA_038523655.1 Pseudomonadota bacterium
CCGACGATGATCGAGTGCTTCGCGCCCGGGTTCTTGATGACGATCGAGCCGTAGCCCTCGTCCATCAGCTCGCGGATCTTCGTGTTGCACTCCGTCGCGGTCATATTCTCCACGTCGATTTCGGTGCGCTTGTTGAAGTCCACGTCCTTGGCGAACGCGTACGCGTAGTCGCCCTCGTTCTCGAGCGAGAACATGGTCTTGATATCGCGGCCACGCAGTGACTGCGTGTGCATGCCCATCTCATGTGAGCGGGCTTCGGTATCGCTCATGCTTTCCATACGCGGACCTCCTCATCGTAAGGATCCCAGGTGTCGATCTCGTGGGGGACGATCGCGCGGATCGAAACCTCTTCGGAGGCGAGCGCGACCATGTCGTCGGTCTCGTAGAGCACCATCGGTTTAGCGGCCATCGTGTCCTTGGCCATGCCGAGCTCGTCCTTGGTGGTGACGAGATAGGTGAATACGCCGTCGATCTCGTCGATCGATTTTTTCAGGCTCTCCTCGAGGGACATCCCCTTTTCGAGGTTGGTCGCTGTGTAGACTGCGAGCAGCTCACTGTCGCAGTTCGATACGAACCGTTGGCCCTCGCGCTCGAGCTGGCGGCGCATGAGCCAGTAGTTGGTGATCTGGCCATTATGGACGACTGCGATGTCGTTGTACGGGTAAGCCCAGTAGGGGTGCGCGGAGCGAATATCCACGTCGGACTCGGTGGCCATACGCGTGTGGCCGATGCCGTGTGTGCCTTTGATCTCGTCGAGGTCGTAGGCATCGGCGACAACGCTCGCGTCACCCAGATCCTTGATAAGTTCGAGCGCGTTGCCGATGGAGAGAATTTCAACGCCCTCGATATCCTCCATCCGGTCGGCCATCGCCTTGAGATCACCGTCGAACGCGATCTCGTAGCGATATGCGTATTCGGTCGCCTCATCCTTTTCCTTCACGGAGATCTGCATTTCCGCGAGGAGATCGTCGACCGCCTGTTTGCGTTCCTTGATCTCGTCGTGGATGCGAAAGCCCTTGGACAGGTCTTCCTGCTCGGCGACCTTGAAGCGCAGCACATACTGCCCGTCGACGGGTTTCGAGTAGATGGCGAAACCGGTGGAGTCCGGCCCGCGGTGCTTGAGCGCCTGAAGCATGTCGGTCATCTCCTGACCGATGTTGCTGGAGCCCTTGCGGTGGATCAGCCCTGCGATACCGCACATGGCTATTTTTCCTCCTGTTAGGTCGGACGCGCCGGTGATGCGGCGCGCCCGTTTCGCTTTTGTCTCTGGTTTCGCGTCACAAGATGCGCGCGCGGTGCACCCCGATCAGGGCAGACACTCCATGTAGGTCTCGTTGTCCCACTCGGTGACGGTGGACATGAAGCGGGCGAATTCGTCGGATTTGTACTCGTGGTAGAGGCGGTACATCTCGCCAGGCATGCCGCGCTTGACGACCTCGTTCTTGTCGAGATGGTCGAGCGCATCGCCGAGTGACATCGGCAACTTTTTCACCTGTTTGCCCTGCTCCATCGCCTCGTAGATGTTGCGCTCTTCGGGCTCGCCGGGGTCGAGATCGTTGTCGATCCCGTCGTCCATGGCGGCGAGCAGCGTCGCGCCCATGATGTACGGGTTCACCATCGAGTCGACGGAGCGATATTCGAAGCGGCCCGGTGCGGAGACGCGCAGGCCGGTGGTGCGGTTCTGGAAGCCCCAATCGGAGAAGACGGGTGCCCAGAAGCCCGTGTCCCAAAGGCGGCGATAGGAATTCACGGTCGAGCATCCGATGGCGGTGAGCGCCTGCAGGTGCGTGACGACCCCGCCAATCGCCTTGAGGCCGAGTTTACCCGGCATCTGCGGATCGTCGGTATCGGGCATGAAGGTATTTTCTCCGCCCTTCACGTACATGTAGTTTGCTTTCATGCCCGGCAGATCGTTTTCATCGTTGCCAGTTGCGACGAACTGATCCTCGCCGCCGCGCCACAGGGACATGTTGTGGTGGCAGCCCGATGCCGAGACGCCCATGAACGGCTTGGTCATGAAGCAGGCGAAGATGCCGTGCTCACGCGCGACCTGCGCGCAGATCTGCCTGTAGGTCGTCAGGCGGTCGGCGTTTCGCAGGACATCGTCGAACGTCCAGTTGAGCTCGAGCTGGCCCGGGGCGTCCTCGTGGTCGCCCTGGATCATGTCGAGACCCATTTTGCGGGTGTATTCCATCACCTTCATCGTGACGGGCCGCAGGCTTTCGAACTGATCGATGTGATAGCAGTACGGTTTGGAGAAACCGTCTTTCGGCTTTCCGTCCTCGTCGAACTTGAGCCACATCATTTCTGGCTCGGTGCCCATGCGCAGCTGCAAGCCGTGCTTGTCCTGGAACTGCTTGTGGAGCCGGCGGAGGTTGCCGCGGCAGTCGGAGGTCAGGAACGCGCCCGGGTCCTGCTTCTCTTCGCGGTTGCGGAAGAGCGTGCAGTAGAAGCGGCCGATGCGCTTGTCCCACGGGAGCTGCATGAATGTTTCGGGATCGGGGATACCGACGAGTTCGGCAGCCTCAGGCCCGTAGCCGAGGTAGTTTCCGGCGCGGTCCGTGAACAAGTTCACCGTGGCGCCGTAGACGAGCTGGAAGCCCTTCTTCGCGATGCTCTCCCAGTGATCAGTGGGGATACCCTTCCCCATGATCTTTCCGGTGATCGATACGAACTGGAGGTAGAGGTACTCGATGCCCAGCGCGTCGATCTTCGCTCGGACTTCCCTAATCATTTCGTCGCGGCCCTCGGCCTCGACGTACTGCTCGAGATCAGTCGCCACCGGTCTCTTCTCCTTCGGCTCGATTGGTACGTAAACACGCCGGAAAGGTGTACCAATCACAGACCAATCCTGACAACACGAATGTACGACACGCTGTGAAATCCGGTTCACTGGCGCTTGGCAGGGAACTTTGGAGCGCGATATCGCGTAATAGTCCCGTAGGATGGTTGTACGAGAGAACCGCTGCGGACCAATTTGACAGCGTAAGCCGATCCTTGAGCGCCCAACCGCCCTTTCAGCGGCCTAACAGAACCATGATCGCGCCAAATGGCGCTCCAACTCCAGTCGCGTGATGACAACCGGTGGCCCGGCTTGGGTCGCCGACATCAGCCGTGTTTTTGCGGCGAGGGATTTCTATGCTTAAACGGACCAATGAAGACCAATTTGGCTGGCTGGATGCCGTTCCTGCCATGAATCAGTCCGCAACAACGAAGCTCGGCGGCCGTCGCCAGGCCCGCCGTGGCGCCGCATCCGAGAGTGTTGGTCTGGGACGCAGTGCGTCTGCGATCACGTCTCGGCTGCGCCATGCGGTGGAGACCGGTGTCTTCGCAGACGGAGATCGGCTGCCGGCGGAACGGGATCTGGCGACAAGTTTCGGCGCGGCGCGAAGCACAGTCCGCAAAGCACTCGACCATCTCGAGACCGAAGGGCTTGTCTCGCGCAAAGTTGGTAGCGGCACGTTCGTGACCTATCGCGAGGCGGTGCAGGGGGCGGCCGGCGATATCAGCGACCTGATCAGCCCGCTTCAATTGATCGAGGCGCGCAACGCGCTTGAGCCGCACATCGCGCGGCTTGCGGCGATCCATGCAACGCAATGGGATCTCGCGGCGCTCGAACGGTCCGTCGATGACCTCGAGGCGGCCAGTGACGACAAGGACCGATGGACCCGTCTCGACGGCGAGTTTCACAGCACGATTGCGCGTTGCGCGCGTAACCCGCTGCTTTTGCAGGTTTACGAGCATGTGAATGAGGTGCGCGGGCATGCGCTGTGGGGCGTGATGAAGGACAAGATCCTGACCGCCGAGCAAATCCAGTTCTACAACGTCCAGCACCGTGAGATTTCCGAAGCGATCCGCACGCGCGATCCGCAGGCCGTGACCGCGCTGATCCGCGCGCATCTCGAGACCGCACGGCAGGATCTCGTGGGCGCGGAGAGCGCCTGACCGGCTCAGCTGGCTTTGCGTCTGGGTTTGAGATCACTAGGCGCGACCGGAATCGTTCGCGCGTCGGGTGCCTTCGGCGCCGGCAGGTCGCGCCGCGTGCGCCAAAGTTGGGACTAATCAACCGCTTAGTGGTTGCCGCTGCCGCTTGGTTCGCCCAGCGCGCAGCTTCGCGGTAGACTGTGTGCCGCCGGCGCCGATTCGATGAGTGCAGCCATCATCGCCAGCCGAACGGTGCCCATCCGGCACAAGCGCCACCTCGCTACATCAGGGATACGGAACGCCATGCGGATCCTCGGATACACCCTGCTCACATTGATCTGCCTGCTCATTGGCGCTGTCACATTTCTGGTCGTTGCGGCGCCGGTGGATTTGGTGCGCAGCCAGCTTGTTGCCGCGGTAGAGCGCAGCACGGGCCGGACTCTCGAGATCAGGGGCGAGACGTCGCTGTCGTTCTTCCCCGTCCTCGGTGTTTCGGTCGAAGACGTCGTGCTCTCTGCGCCGCCGGGGATGAATGCGAGCGGACCGTTTGCCGAGATTGCGCAGGTCACAGTTGCGATGCCGGTGCGGGCGCTGCTCCAGCAACGGGTTGATGTCGAACAGTTCATCCTGGATCGACCAGTGATCCGGCTGGAAACCGACCGAGCCGGGCGGACAAGCTATGATTTTTCCTCTCCGGCCAAGGCGGAGAGCACGACGGATCAGACGTCAGGCGGCGATCTGCCTTCCGAACTTCAGGACTTTGCGAGGAACTCCAGCGGGTCGACGCAGAGTTCCAGTGATTTGCGCGGGCTGCTTCAGCGGGTGACGCTCGGGGATGTGCGCATCAATCAAGGGACGGTGATTTATTCCGCCGCGAGCGCGGGCGGCGCTGCCCCAAAGCTGGAACGGATTGATGACCTTTCTGTCGTGATCCAGATGAGCGCGCTCGATGCACCGTTGGAAATCGACGGTTCGGCCCGGGTGCGGAACGGTGCGGTGCCCTTTTATCTCCGCGTCGCGTCGCTTGGAGCGTTGATCGACGGGCTCGCGACGACTGCCGAGTTAAAGACTGGTGTGCCCGGGACGACGGTTGCTTTCGATGGAAAGGTGACCGTCCCGCCCACTGATACCGGCGCGTGGAACGTTGATGGCGCACTCGATATCACGGCGGCGGAAACTTCGCGGACCATGGCTTGGGCGCAGCCTGATAGCGCGGACCAGAATACATCTTCTGCGCTCGGCAAAGCGTCGGCGCGTGGCACACTCAAGGCGTCCGCGAAGCGCATTAAGCTCGAGGCCGCGACGTTTGCGCTGGCAGACCAGTCTGCGCGAGGCAGTCTCGGTGTGACGCTCGGCGGCAAGCGGCCGATGGTGGAAGGTGTACTTGCGTTCGGCACGCTCGATCCAACGCGGTTGTTGGGCGGTAAGCCAACTGCTGCGTCAGGTGCCGAGGCATCCGCTTCCGAGACGGCGTCTGACGGCCAGTGGAGCGATGCGCCGATCGACGTATCGTCACTGACGGCAGTCGACGCGCGCGTGGCAATCACGGCGGAGAAAATTCGTTACGAGAAATACGATCTCGGCCCGAGCCGGCTGCGCGCGTCTCTTGCGGCAGGACGGCTTCAGATCGATGCGGCGCCCGTATCCCTTTTCGGTGGCAGCGCGACGGCGCAGATCGTCGTTATCCCGAACGGGTCGAGCAGCGCCGGGCTCGCCTTTGCACTCGCCGGTAAAGCAGAGAATATTTCGGCGCTGCCGATTCTTAAGGCGGCTGCGGACTTCGATTATCTCTCCGGCGCTATGCAGACGCAGGTCGACTTGCGTTCGCGCGGTCGCAGCATGCGTGCGCTCATGCAGGGGCTTCAGGGCACTGCCCGGTTCGCATTCGCAGATGGGGCGGTCGAAGGCTACAATGTCGCGAAAATTCTCCGGGGCGTCCAACAGGGGCAGTTCTCGGATTTCGATCGCGTCGAGGGAGCGAAAACAGATTTCAGCGCGCTCTCCGGATCGGCCCGCATCACACAAGGCGTCGCGCAAAACGAAGATCTCTCGCTGATCGGCCCGCTCGTGCGGGCAAGCGGGCGGGGTAAAGTCGATATCGGCCGCAAGCAGCTTGATTATCGCCTGTCGCCGCAACTCGTCGCGACCCTCGAGGGGCAGGGCGGTGGTGCAGCATCCGGGTTCGGGGTGCCGATCTCGATTAAGGGGCCGTGGTCGTCACCGGCGATCGCGCCCGATCTCGACGGGTTGCTGAACGACCCGACGGCTGCTGCGAAGACGATCGAAGGGGCCGTGCGCAACGTGCGGTCAGCGATCAAATCGAAGAAGGTCGGCGACCTCGTCGAGAGCGTGCTCGGAGGCGGGCAGAACGCCGGACAGAACGGGACCAAGCAACCGGGCAATAGGGACGCAGAGAATGGCCTCGGCGGTCTGCTCGGAGATTTTCTGAAGCAGCAGTGAGGAATGCCGGGTCAACCACGCTGACATAGCTGCCCGTTGATCCTGCCGACAAAGTCGCGGCGACCGCGTGATCACGGGCGTTCTACGGCGGGCGAAGTATTTCGCCGCGCTTCATCGCTTCCAATCGAGCATGGCCGGATCGTGTATGCAGACGACCGGTTTGTGGTGTGTGCAACCGAGAGCTGCTAGTGCCCGTGCATGGATGCAAACCTGATGCAGGACCTCGTCGGTTACGCGCGCGATCCGCGGGTCGACGGTCGGCAGTCCAAGGCGGCACTCGACATTCAGCGCGGGCTTTGTCGCCATCTCATCGATCTGGGTGAGGCGCCGCTGGCGGAGTTCTCGCTCGCGAACGGGCGTCGGGCCGACGTGTTCAGTGTCGATCGTGCCGGGCAGATGACGATCTTCGAGATCAAGTCGTCGCTCGCTGATTTCCGGGCCGATACGAAGTGGGAGGAATATGCCGCCTATAGCGATGCCTTCGCATTCGCAGTTGGGCCGGCGTTCCCGCTTCAGATTCTCCCGGCGCACGTCGGCGTGATCGTCGCGGACCGCTTTAGCGCCGAGGTCTTACGGCCACCAACTGGCGATCGGTTGGCACCGGCCCGACGGAAAAAGCTTCTCTTGAGCTTCGCACTAGCGGCGGCCCATCGCGTTCACCGCATGGCTGACCCAGCCAAAGACGTTTAGCCGGCTGGACACGCTACGGCCGCCAAGGCGCAAAGGCCGAGCCGCTTGGCGCCTCGATTAGCGCGGTGCGCGTTTCGCCAAAATCCGCTGAAGCGTTCGGCGGTGCATGTTCAGGCGGCGGGCCGTCTCCGACACGTTCCGATTGCACAGTTCATAGACGCGCTGGATGTGCTCCCACCGCACGCGGTCTGCCGACAGCGGGTTGTCCGGCGGAGCCGCTTTCTGGTTCGGCGGCGCAAGAAGCGCTTTGCAGACATCGTCCGCGTCGGCCGGCTTCGAGAGGTAGTCGACCGCGCCGAGTTTAACTGCGGAAACGGCGGTCGCGAAGTTACCGTACCCGGTCAGCATAATTGCGCGTGCGTCGGGACGCACCCGGTTCAGCTCTTCGATGATGTCGAGCCCGTTGCCATCGGCAAGACGCATATCGATCACGGCAAACGCGGGCGGGTTGTTCCGAATTTCGGACATGCCATCGGCTACGCTCGAGGCCATCCGCACATCGAACCCACGCCCTTCCATCGCGCGAGACAACCGCGCGACGAACGGCTGATCGTCATCGACGATCACGAGGCTCGCATCTTCCGGCACGTTAACCGCTTCCGCGTTGGCGGACGGCTGCGAGTGGGCGGCGGTGGTCACGGTTTCCATGGTCATCATCCGTTTAAGAGGCGCCAGCGGCGCCCTGCACGCCGCCGTCAGCCGTTTTCAGCCATATGACTACTTGACATCCTTTTCACAACATACGCGCCCGGCTGCACCCCCGATCACGTTTATCGTGGCCACTACAGCGGCGAATTGGAGGATATCAGGGACGCTCCGGGTAAGGTTTTGCGTCGGATACCGCTGCACCGAGGTCGCCGGCCCCGGGGGCTTCGAAGTCGTCGCGATCCCAGACGAGCCGCACCACGGCGCCGTGCTTCGGTGGAAAGCGGTTGCCGATCGAGATGCTGGCGCCCGAGCGTTCGAGCAGCGTGCTCGCGATGAAGAAGCCGAGCCCAAGCCCGGCATGGTCGGTCCCGTCCGTGCGCAACTCCTGCGCCAGCGGGCGTGTCGTCAGGTACGGCTCGCCCAGCGCTTCGATGATGTTCTGCGCGAAGCCCGGGCCATCGTCGGCGATGACGATCGAGACATGCGCCGCGTTCCATTCCGCGGTAATCCGGATCCGCTCCTGCGCAAAGTCGGCGGCATTCTCGACGAGGTTGCTCAACCCGTGCAGCACGCCCGGTGAACGCGAGGACACGGGCTCCGCGCGGGCACTGCCGGTTGTGCCTTCTTCCGGACGGGCTTCAATGTCGAAATTTTTCTCGAACACACGGTAGGGCTCAATCGCTTCTTCGATCAGGTGCGATAGCGGCAGGTGCGCATGGAGCGGGTCGCCCTCGTCGCCGATGCTGGCGAGGGATGTAAGGATCTCTCGGCAGCGCTGCGTCTGCGATTTGAGCAACGCCACGTCCTCGGCGGCCGGGCTTTCGGCCGGCAATGCGCGTTCAAGCTCGGTCGCGACCACGGCGATGGTTGCGAGAGGGGTCCCAAGCTCATGCGCTGCCGCGGCAGCAAGGCCATCCAGGGCCTGGAGCTGCTGTTCCTTGGCGAGGATCAGCTCGGTGGCGGAAAGCGCGTCGGACATCTGGCGCGCCTCGGCGGCGAGCCGGCGGGTGTAGAGCCCGATGAACGCCATGCCGCAGATCACCGATGCATAGAGGCCGGCGGCGTAGGTGAGCGGAATGTCGAATTCGTCGTTTCGCCACCAGGGCAGCGGATGGTGGATGAAGAGGAGCAGGGTGGCCAGTGCCAGCGCCAGGCCGCCGAGCAGCAGGGTATGTCGGGCCGGTAGAGTTGCTGCCGATACGGTCACCGGCGCGATCATCAGGAACGCGAACGGGTTTTGCAGGCCGCCGGTAAGATACAGCAGCGCAGAAAGTTGGAGCAGGTCGTAGGTCAGAAGCCCGGCGGCAAACCGGTCCGAAAGGCGAAAACGGGTTGGAAACCTTAGGCGAAGCCACAGGTTCACGCCGCCGGACACGGCGATGAGCGCCAGGCAGGCGATCAGCGGCAGCGAGATGCCGAGCAGGACGAACGTGACGAACACCGCCGCAAACTGACCGGCAATCGCGATCCAGCGCAGCGCGATGATTGTCTGCAGCCGCGGATGGCTGAGCGTGACGTCGTTGGCAGGCTGGGCGGCGATAACCATGGTGCGACTGGCTCGGTGGATGAATTCGGGGACCCGCGTGCGCGATGACGCCGGGCGTATATTCTGTGTCCGGCTCGCATGCGTGGGAGTGCGGCTCCGCGCAAACCGTCGCGCGACGTAGGCCGCTGTCTATCGGCTTGCATGTCTTCTACGCGTGCGCCGCCAATTAGACGGCATATTCTGCGCTGGCAGGAATAATGCGTCGTGGGGACCGGGCTTCGGAGGCGCCGGCCGGCTTGGAATACCGGCCTGGATCACGAAACCTTAATGCCGCAGGTCATGGTCCTATATGGCCTGGCGATCTATGTCGGTGATGCGGCGGGTGTTTTCCGTCGCGCGTTATTCGAGATCTGATGCCAATGAACCTCCGTCTCCTCGGCATAATCGTCGGCGCGTTCGCGCTAGGCGCGATTGGCGCCGTGGGGCTGCACATGGCGAACGGGGGCGCAACGCCGCGGGTGAAGACCTCCGGCGAGGCGCTGATCGGCGGCCAGTTCACGATGGTCCGCGATGATGGGGCAACGGTCACGCAGGCGGACTTCAAAGGAAAGCCGCTGCTCATCTTCTTCGGGTTCACGTTCTGCCCGGATGTTTGCCCGGCAACGCTCCAGGTCACGAGCGAAGCGCTTGAATTGCTTGGGCCACAGGCGGACGACCTGAATGCCGTTTTCGTCTCGGTCGACCCCGAGCGCGATACGCCGGAAGCGCTAACCTCGTACCTCGCCGACTTCGACGAGCGGATCACTGGGCTGACGGGGACCAAAGAGCAGGTCGCGGAGATCGCAAAGGCGTGGCGGGTGTATTATGCGCGGGTCGCCGACCCTAACAGCGCGGGGGGATATACGATGGACCATTCCGCGTATTTGTATCTCATGGGTCCTGATGGCCGGTACATCCGGCATTTTCGGCCGGCGGTGCGCGCTGACGAGCTCGCAGCCGGGATCAAGCCCGCACTTGGAACGAGCTGAAATCGTTAGCGGTTCCGCAAGCAGACCCGGGTGGTTTGCTGGACTTCACTTGCAGCTGCGACTAACGTCCGCTGGATTGGCGCACGATTCGTGTCATCGTTTTCGAGACGAGGAGTCTCATTGATGCGACGCCGGTGGGCGTTGCGAACGATTCAAGCGTTGGTCTGTTCTACCCCTACCGGAGGCGGTGAGGGGAACGCGTCGGGGAGGGCGCGGACCGGATCAACCGTCGGGGGAACATCGTATGCTGTATCATTGGTTCGAACTCGGGCACGCCGCCGTCCGGCCGGCGCGCCTCGCGGCCGGTTCTGCGCGGCTAATGCTGTCGCATCCCTTCAACCCAATCGCTCATACGCCGATGGGGCGCGGGGCCTCCGCTGCCTGCGAAGTCTTCGAGCGCACGACGCGCCGGTATGCCAAACCGGAGTTCCGCATTCCCACTGTCGATGTCGACGGGCAGACCGTCGAGGTCCGCGAGGACGTCGTGTGGGAGCACCCGTTTTGTGAACTGATCCGCTTCACGAAAGCATTGCCGAGCAAGGAGGCGCGCCAGCAACCTCGGGTTCTGCTCGTCGCCCCGATGTCCGGGCATTTTGCGACGCTGCTGCGCGGCACCGTCGAGAGTTTTCTTCCTGATCACGAAGTCTACATCACCGACTGGCGGGATGCGCGGCAGGTGCCTGTCGCCTACGGGCGCTTTGACCTCGACGATTACATCGATGTGATCCGCGATATTCTCTCCGCGCTCGGTGGGGACGTGCATGTGGTCGCGGTGTGTCAGCCGTCGGTACCGG
>JBCBJG010000090.1:0-10997 GCA_038523655.1 Pseudomonadota bacterium
GACAGATAATGCACCCGCGCTCCGTGCGCGCCATCACCCCGCGGGATTGTCGGCAGAAAATCATGCAACCCGGCTGTGCGATCATGATCTTCCCCATCGGAATCGACGTCCGTCGGATTCCACGCGGTCGCAACACGGTATCGGGCATAGTCGCCGGAGCGGTCGAGATACGACTCGTCGAACGCCGCGCAAACAGTCATGTCGAGCAGATGCCGGACGGTCGCATCGCCATACGCCGACTCTGCGCACTCAGGCACGTAGCGCGTCACCGGCGCGTTTTCATCGAGCGCGCCCTGACCGACGAGCACACCTGCGAGCAGCGCCGTCAGCGACTTTGTAACGGAGAATAAGAGGTGCGGTGCGTTCGCGTCACGATGCGGAGCCGCCCATTCGTAGACGCGCCGCCCATTTTTCATGACCTCCAGCACAGTGGTCTCGCTGCGCACCAGGAGCTCGTCCAACCGCACCCGCGTTCCGTCGCGATGAGACCCAACGCGCAGGTCCCCGAGCTCTTCGCGTGCGTCTTCCCGAGATTCGCCGGCGTCGATCGCCGCAGAAGGAATTTCCACGCTCGGCACCAACGTACCGACGTGCTGAAACGCCCAGCGATTGTGCGGCGCGTCCCGCCAGTTCGCGAGCGTGATCCCATCGGGGCGTCTCTGATAATGGCTGCGCACAATATCGTCCGTCATCCATGCGCTCCCGAGGTTCCGATGCCCTGGCCGCGCCGCGCGTCCGCCGCAACGAGCAGGAGCCCGATGACGAGGGCTCCGACCGACACCCAGACCACCGCCGGCAATCGCTCACCAAAAATAAGCGCGCCCCAAAAAATCCCCGTGACGAGAGAAATGATGTTCCCGAACGAGACAAGCACCGCGCCCTCGGTCCGAACCAGATAGAAGAAGAGGAAAACCTCGATCACGCTGACCGCGACGAAGCCCGCAACCGCAGAATGACCCACGCTCCAACCGCCACCGAATGAACTGAAATCGCCGAGGAAGAGGGTCAGCATCAGCAGCACGACGCCGGAAACCGCGGCCTCGCCCGTCACGACCTGAAGCGCGTTGAGATCACCGGGCCAGCGCGCGCCGACATAGATGGCGTCGAACCCGTACGCGAGCGGCGCGAGGAACGCGACGACCAGAAGCACCCAGAGCCCTGGCGCCGGCAGCGCAACATCGCCCGCCAGAAGGAGCGCAGAGGCGACCAGGCCGAACCCGACAGCCACGCGCCGAAGCCAGCCGATCCGCTCGGTGCCGAGCACCGCCGCACCGATCACTGTGACCATCGGCGTCAGAGCCACGATTGCCGCGATCAGCCCGGCAGGCAGGGCCCGCGCCGCAAAAGCCACGGCAACCAGCGGGACGGTGTAACCGAGCGTGCCTGACACGAAAAAGAACCACAGATGCTGCCCTGAAGGGAGGAATAGCTGCCTTCGTATCGCAAGCGCCATGGCGTAAAGCGGCGCCAGCGTAAGCAGCGCTACGGTTAGGATTGCGAACTCCTCGAACCCGTCAACAGCCGCAACTTTGATCAGAACAAGCTGCAGCCCCCACGACGCACCCATGATGAACAGCAGCACAAAGGGGAGGAAAACACGTCGGGACATGCTGCTGCGAGGCGCTCCGCCAGTTGGCAAACCTTGCGGGGGCACACCGGCCAGCGGCACGCTTACCGAATGCACCCCGCCTGGAGGCACACTTGATGGCGGCACCTTACCTCGCGATGTGTGGGCAGCCATCTCGCCCTGCGATCCCTCGCACCCTTGCGTCATCCGCCATGCGCGAGCGTCGACAGCGCGGCCACCTCACGTCGGAACGGCAACGCGTCCCCGACATCGGGCGCGTCGAGTTCCTCCGCGTACCGGCGCCCCGCATAGACCGCCCACGCAATCGGTGCCGGGGCTTCCGCGTCACCGATCAACCGAACGCTGTGGATACCGGCCGCCCTCCACTCCGATTGCCGCGCAACCAGATCGCGATACAGCTGGTCCTCTCCGACCCGCGACGTCACGTAAACGACTGCGGCCGCATCAAGCGTCTCCTCCCGACCGGTGTAGGTGCAGGCAATTGTCACCGACGACGCATCAACGCGGTTCAGGGCGCGGGTGGTTCGAATATCGATCCCCAACTCGAGCAAGCGTGTCTGGATGCGCACCTGCTCCAACGTGAATGCCGTCCATTCGGACACCGATGTCGCGGGCGTCACCAGCGTGACGTCCATGCCCTCGGCGCGGAGCCGCTCAGCGATCACCCCGCCCATGTAGTAATGGTCGTCGTCGTAGATCAGTACGCGACCGGCCAAGCCGCCCGCCGTTCGCTCCTCTGAGCCAGGCGACGGAAGCCGACCGCCCATGATGTCGTCCGGCGTGAAAGTCGGCATATCCGGGTGATGCGGAATTGGCCGCAGGTGATGCCGCGCCACCGCGTCCGCCCGCCACCGCGCGCCTGTCGCAATGCAGACATGCTCGACCCCGAGGCCGAGAATATCCTCCGCCTGCATGCGGCTCTCGCGATAAATCTCCACGCCGTCGAGCTGTGCGATTTGGCTCTCGCGATATCCGCGCACACGGTCCCAGGCTGCGAGATTGGGCAGCGTTGCCTCCCGTGCAACCCGGCCGCCGAGTGTCCGCGACGCCTCCGCCAGCGCCACATCATAACCGCGGGCCCCGAGCCCTCGCGCCGCCTCGAGCCCGGCTGGACCGCCTCCGACAACGAGCACGCGCGCATCGGAGCTGCGCGACGCGATCCGTTCGGGATGCCAGCCTTTGCGAAATTCTTCCATGAAGGACGGATTTTGCGTGCACCGTGCGAGCGACATCGTCGTGTCCCCAGTCACGCAGATGTTGCAGCCGATACATTCGCGGATGTCACCGACGCGGCCTTCGTCGATCTTACTCGGCAGGAACGGGTCCGCGATCGACGGCCGCGCCGCGCCAACGAAATCGAGCACACCTTCGCGTACCTGCCGCGCCATCGTGTCCGGCGATGTGAACCTGCCGACGCCAACGACCGGCCTCGGGGTAAGCGCTTTTATTCCTGTAATCAGATCTTCCTGAGCCCCCTCACCGGCAAACCGGGACGTTGCCGAACAATCCTCCCACGTGCCGTGCGCAAGGTCCCAGAGGTCGGGCAACTCCGCATGCATCTCGATCAACTCACGCAGCTCCTCGTTGGAAAAGCCGAGCGGGCCGACGAGCTCCTCGAGCGCAAGCCGCACCGTGATCCCGCAGGTATCGCCGACCGCATCACGCGCTTCGCCGACCAGCTCCGCCAGCAGCCGCGCCCGGTTCGCGAGACTGCCACCATATGCGTCCGTCCGGTGGTTCGTATGCCTGGAGAGAAAATGCTGGATAATCCCAAACCCGTGCGCGCCGTAGAGGCAGATCAGATCAAACCCGGCGTCGCGTGCCCGCAGACATGCATTTCGATACCAACGCCGCAGGTCGCGAATGTCCGACAGGTCCATACCGCGTGCCTGGACCGGGTCGCTTGTGAAGGTGAGGATCGGCCCGGGCGAGCAACCCCGCGGCACTTCACGGGTGTACAGATTGGGCCCGTTGATCCCGGAGTACGTCAGCTCGATGCCGGCCAACGCATCGTGCGCATGCACAGCATCCGCCATGCGCGCCAGCATCGGAACATCGTCGTCGTCCCAGATCCGCAACTCGATGAACGGCGTGATCTCCGAGGTGTGATGGATCTCGACCTGCTCGGTGAAGACGACACCCCATCCACCCTCCGCCTTTACGCCGCGCATTGCGGCGGCAGCGGATGGATCGCGATAGCCACCACCATTGCAGTGCGGCACCTGGTAGAAGCGGTTTTTCGCCGTCACCGGCCCGATCGCCATCGGCTCGAACAGGACATCATGGCGCGGATCACGCGACGCGGGGTCACCCAAAGCACGAGGAGAGGGGCGGACACGCTCGAGCATCATTATCCTCCGCCGTTCTGGAGAAAACCGGTCAGCACATTCACCGTATTGATGCCGATTTCTTCCACCGCATACCCGCCTTCCATCACGAACAGCGTTGGCAAACCCGCGTCCGCGATCCAGCCGCCGTAGGTCCGGAAATCATCGCTGACGAGTTTGAAGAAGCTGATGGGGTCCTTCTCGAAGGTATCGACCCCGAGTGAGACGACCAGCGCATCGGGGGCAAACGTGGCGATCTCACCCAAAGCATCTTTTAACGCCGCACCCCACGTGTCGAAATCGGTCCCCGGCGGCAGCGGATAATTAAGCGTACTCCCTTCCCCCGCCGCCGCGCCTTTTTCATCTGCATATCCGAGGAAATGCGGAAACGCGTCTTCCGGCTGACCGTGGAGCGAAATGAATTGCACGTCGCCACGCTCGTAAAAAATATCCTGCGTACCGTTCCCGTGATGAAAATCCACGTCGAGAACAGTGACCTTGTCGGCGCCCGCGCGGCGAAAGCCTTCCGCAGCAATCGCGGCGTTGTTCAGAAAACAGTATCCGCCATACATATCGTGCGCGGCGTGATGGCCGGGCGGTCGGCACAGCGCGAAGGCACTACGCGCCCCACCGCTCACGATGCCGCGCGCCGTCTCGGCAATCGCCGCTGACGCTGTCGCGGCCTGCCATGTTCCAGCGGTGATCGACGTCTCGAGCGCCAGCGCGTGATACCCGGCTTTGCCCTCGATATGCGTGGGCCGACGCGCTGTCATCCGCCGCGCCGGAAACACCGTCGGCAGCACTTCACCTTCAAACCCTTCCGCGACCCACTCGTCCCAGGCGGTCTCGAGAAAATCGACGTAGGTCGCGTCGTGTACCGCAAGCGCAATCGCGCGATCGAACGGCTCGGGCGCAACGACATCGGTCAGGCCCGCATGATCGAGACTTTGGACAACATAGTCCCATCGCTCCGGGCACTCGAACGGCCGCACGAACTTTCCCCCGTAAAGCTCCCCTTCCGGAAAATGCGCACGGTGATCTTCACTGCGAACGATTTTCATCCCTTTGCCTCGCTGCTCGCATCATGGTCGACCGGCGCGACGAACCCGATGGCGCGGTCGATCGCGGCCGCGATCCTAAAAACGCGCGCCTCGTCGAACGTCCGCCCCACAACCTGCACGCCTGTCGGCACGCCGTCCGTGGAAAGCCCTGAAGGTACAGATAGCACGGGACAGCGGCTCAACATGTTGAACGGGTGCGTCAGAACCCAACCGTATTCAGGGTCGACCGGGCGTCCGTTCACCTCGAACGGCGCATCCCAGGAATTATGATCCGCGGCGACAGCCGCAACCGCGTTCGTCGGACAGATGAACCCGTCGAACCGCTCGAGCGTCGGTGCGAACGCCTCATAGACCTCGTAGGCGACCTCGAGCGAGGCAAGATAGTCCTGACCGGTTGTCCGCTCAGCCGCCGCAATCATAAGCTGCGCATAATCCGTCAAATGGTGACGGTCGCCCTCCGGAATGCGCAGCATATGCTGCCCCCAGAGAAAGTTCAGATAGTCCATCGCCGCCCTATCAGCCCGCCCGTCCCACGGGAACTGCACCTCCTCGAGATGGCACCCAAGGTCAGCCAGTGTATCGAGCACGATCTGCATGTTCGCGATGACATCCGCCTCGACCTCGAAGTGACCGAGGTCGAACGAGTAGGCGATGCGTTGCCCTTCGAGCAGAGGAAAAACATCCGGCAGGATCACCCGATCACGCAAGCTCGTGATGTCCCTCGGGCTCGCACCGGCGACAACGTTGAACATTGCCGCGACATCATCGACGTACCGCGCCATAGGCCCGGCGTGGGAGTAAAAATCCAGATTGAACACAGGCGCTTCAGGGATGCGCCCGTAGGAAGCCTTGAGCCCGACGATACCGCAGCACCCGGCCGGAATGCGGATAGAACCGCCGATATCCGAGCCAGTGCCGAGTGTCGATGTCCCGGCGGCGAGCGCCGCCGCTGTCCCGCCTGAAGAGCCGCCGGGCGTACGAGACGTATCGTAAGGGTTTCGCGTGATACCGTGGAGGCGCGACTGCGTCGTCCCGAGAATACAAAACTCTGGCGTCGTGCTCCGCGCATGGATGATCGCGCCGGCTGCAATCA
Source organism: Pseudomonadota bacterium (assembly GCA_038523655.1). GTDB lineage: Bacteria > Pseudomonadota > Alphaproteobacteria > Rhizobiales > CALHAX01 > CALHAX01. The sequence goes on from JBCBJG010000090.1 coordinate 6,070, forward strand.
ATCGCTCGGCAATCACATCGGTTTCGCTCGCGACCCGCTCGGCATAAAGCAGCGACCCGCCTGTCCAAGGCTGTCCGGCAACCCGGATCTCATCCTTCATGACGCAAGTCAGACCGTCGAGCGGACGCGCGCCGTTGCCGCCCTTTGCATAACGCGCTTCCGACGCCCGCGCCTCATCGCGCGCGGCATCGAAAAACGTTGCCGAGAACGCATTGATCGTCGGCTCGAGTTTCTCCGCCCGCGCAATCTGCGCCTCGAGCACCTCGACTGGCGACAGCGTGCGCGACCTGAATTGAGCGAGCTGCGCGCGGGCGGAGAGAAAAGCGATATCGTCAGCCATCGAGAGACCCGTTGCTCCTCGTTGACGCAGCGCTGCGCACACCATCGCGCAGCCAGAAAAAAGGGCGCCCGGTTGCCCGGACGCCCTCACAGTCAGATCGTGTCTGTCGGCACGCCGCTCTACTGGAGCAGGCGCGTCCAGATCTTGTCGACGGCCTTGGTGTATTTCGCGCCGCACGTCTCGCCGAACTTCACCGGCACGCTCGGCACCGACACCTCAGGCGCGGTGGCGAGATTGTCGCTCATGAACTTGCCGCTGCCCTCGATCGCGTTCGCATAGCTCGCGAAGTTCGAGACGAGCGCCATGTTCTCCGGCGCCATAATCCAGTTCATGAAGATCTTGGCGTTCTCGACATTCTTCGCGCCCTTCGGGATGACCAGGCTGTCGAACCAGCCGACCACACCCTCTTTTGGGAAGCAGTATTCAATCGCACCCTTGCTCGCGAGCCGCTCCTTCATGGCGTCGCCGTTCCACGCGCCGGAAATCAGCGTCGTGCCGGCGGACAACCGCGGCATCATGCCTTCGGAGGAAAATACCTTCACCGCCGGCTTCATGCCGCGCAACAGCGACTGGACGGCTTTGAGATCTTCCGTTTTCGTCGTGCAGAAGTCCTGCCCGAGGTAGATGTGCGCAAGATTCACGACCTCTTCCGGCGTTTTGAAAATGCCGAGGTTGCCCTGCGCCTTGTCGTTCGGCTCGAACAGGCTTTTCAACGACTCGCAAGTTCCTGCGCCGGAGCCTTTTTTGATCGCGAACGAGGTTGTGCCCATTTGCCAGGGCGAGGAGTATTTTTGCTCCGGATCCCAGCTCGGCTTCTTGAACGCCTTGGCGACATTCTTGTAGTTCGCCATCGCCGTCACATCGACTTCAACAAGCAGGCCTTCCTGGATCATGATCGGAATGAAATTCTGGCTCGGCACGGCGATGTCGTAGCCGGTCGCGCCCGCCTTGAGTTTCGCGAGCAGCGTTTCGTTCGAATCGTAGGTATCGAGCGTGACCTTGATGCCCGTGTCTTTCTCGAACTTCTTGATCACTTCCGGCCCGGTATAATCGGTCCAGTTGTAGATGAAGAGTTCGCCGTCGGCGGCAGCGGGCGTAATCGCCATGCCGGCCGTGACCGCGGTGGCGGCGGCCAGTTTCATCAGATGCTTCATCCGGTTTCTCCTTACCGTTTCTCCCTCCAACCCGGCGCGCATTGTGCACGTCGAATTGCGTCTTGCCAGCGTGCAGCACGCCGAAATTTTGGGCATCCTTGGCGGATATTCGCCCTCAGTGCCCGGCCCGCTCATCTCCCCGCGTCAACAGCCAGTAGGCTGTTAGGAAACAAAGCGAGAGCACCAGCATCGCCACGGAGATCACATTGATCTCCGGCGTGATGCCGACCCGGATCATCCCGTAAATGTAGAGCGGCAGGGTCGTTGCGCCCGCACCGGCCACCATCAGCGAAATGATGAAATCATCGACCGAAATGATGAACGCCAGCATGGCGCCGGCAATGATCCCCGGCATCAGCAGCGGCAGTGTCACGTAGCGAAACGCCTGCCAACGGCTGGCGTAGAGATCCATGGCCGCCTGCTCCAGCGTCTCGTCCAACCCTTCGAGCCGTGCCCGGATCGGCAGGAACGCGAAGGGAATGCAAAACACCGTATGCGCGATGATGAGCGAGAGCAGCCCGAGCTGAAACCCGATCACCGCAAAGAAGCTGAGCGTCGCCACAGCCGTCGCAATCTCGGGCACAACCAGCGGTAGGGAGATCAATCCGAGCGATAACGTCTTGCCGCGAAAAAATCCTCCCCGCGCCATCGCAAGCGCCGCAAGGACCGCAACGGTCGTTGCGAACAGGGTCGCAAAGCTCGCTACGATCAGCGTATTGAACGCCGCCGACTGGATATCGTCGTTGGAAAAAGCCTTGATGTACCAATCGACGGAAAACCCGGTCCAGTTCTGGACGCGCAGGTTTGCGTTGAACGAGTAGACGACGAGCACGGCGATCGGCGCATACAGGTAGATGAAAAACACCCACGTCCACGCCTTGAGGCCGGGGAAATAGCCGACCACGAACGGCCTTGTCCTACCCCCACGCCGTGAGCGTGGATTGACCTTCGGCAGGTCGATCGCCGGTGCTGCGACACGCTCCGGCCCGCTGATCTTGTCGGCTACATCCACCACTACGCCGCCTCCATCGCGCGCCGCTTGGCGGCCGAGCGCGCTTGAACCAGAAGCGCAATCATCACAAGCGCCATCAGACACATCGCGATCGCTGCACCGAACGGCCAATTCCGCGACGAGGCGAACTGCAGATGAATCAGCGAGCCGAGCATCAACTTGGTGCCCCCGCCAAGCAGATCAGGCGCAACGAAAGCGCCGAGGGAGGGAACAAAAACAAGGATGCAGCCGGCAATGATACCCGGCATCGAAAGCGGGATGATCACTTCGCGGGCAACGCGATACCGGTTGGCATAAAGATCGTTCGCCGCCTCGATCAGCCGGAAGTCGAGCTTCTCGAGGCTCGCGTAGATCGGCAGCACCATGAGCGGCAGGTAGGTGTAGATCAGCCCGATGGCGATTGCGCCGTTCGAGTACATCATGCCGAGCGAGCCATCGATCAGGCCGACCGCCTTCAACGGCTGCTCGATCACACCGTCTTGCGCGAGGATCAAAATCCACGCGTACGTTCTGATGAGGAGGTTGGTCCAGAACGGCAGCGTGACCAAGAACAGCAGCAGGTTCTGCGTCCGCGGCGCCTGGCGCGTAATGAAGTAGGCAACCGGTAGCCCGAGGATCAGCGCACCAACCGTTGCAATCAACGCGAGCGAGATCGAGCGCCAGATGATCCCGAGATAGATCCACGTAAACTCGAGCGTGTCGTCGAAATCGCGCTCGAACAGAAGCTGGATGTACGCTTCGAACGTCAGACCCGCGTCGACACCGCCGTAGGGGTCCGCTTCCATGAAGGAAAAGACCAGTAGGATCAGCATGGGAATGACCATGAAGACCCCGATTGTCGCGAGCGCAGGGGTCAGAAGGAGCCAGTGTCGACGCGCCTGGGCGCCCGCCATTTTCTCCGCCTGAGACCCCGCCGCCATCAGTCGACAAGCATCCGGGCTGTGCCCTGCGGGATGTTTACGAGCACCCCGTCGCCAACCTTGAAAGCGGTCGACGCATCCACCGGGTTCTGTTCGCGAACCGCGAGCGCGACATCATCGGCAACCGCCACCCGATACGATGTCGATGTGCCGAGATAATCGGCCTGCACGACCCTGCCCGGCACCGCGTCGCCCGGCACATGCCCATTGGCGGCGGCCAGCGAAAGTTTCTCCGGCCGCAGCGCAAGCGTCACCCGGTCTCCGGCGAGGTGGCCGTCGACGAGGTCTGCCGTGAAATGCACGTCGGCAAAAGCCCGGCATCGGGCAGCACCGTCAGCGACCTCCTCGATCGTGCTTTCGAGAAAATTCGTATCGCCGATGAAGTCCGCGACGAAGCGATTGCGCGGCCGCTCATAAATCTCCAGCGGCGTGTCGATTTGCTGGACCAGCCCCTTCGACATCACGGCGATCCGGTCGCTCATCGTGAGCGCCTCTTCCTGATCATGCGTGACGAAGACGAAGGTGATCCCGGTTTCGCGCTGCAGCGTCTTGAGCTCCGCCCGCATAGCCTGACGCAACTTGAGATCCAGCGCCGAAAGCGGCTCGTCGAGCAACAGCACCTTCGGGCTCGGAGCAAGCGCCCGCGCGAGTGCAACGCGTTGCTGCTGTCCTCCAGAAAGCTGCGAGGGACGTCGCCGCGCGTAATCCGCCATTTTTACGAGTGACAGCGAGCGCTCGACCGCGGCGTCGATCTCCGCGCGACCAACACCGAGCATCTTCAGCCCGAAGCCGACGTTCTCCGCGACCGTCATGTGCGGAAAAAGCGAGTAATGCTGGAAAACCGTGTTCACCGGCCGCTTGAACGGCGGGAGCTGTTCGATTTCATCGCCGTAGAGGAAAATCTCCCCTTCGGTCGTCGCTTCGAACCCGGCAATCAGGCGCAGCAACGTCGTCTTACCGCAACCCGAAGGGCCGAGGAGCGTGAAGAACTCATTGTCGGCGATGTGGAGGCTGGCCCGTTCGATAGCGGTCACGCCACTGGCGCCGCTGCCGTAGACTTTGCGGACGTCGCGTATGTCGATGGCATACGTCGTGTCGGTCACGTCGGCCGCACCCTCCCCAACTCGTAGGCCACCACTATATCGCGGCTTCGCTGCAGCGCAACACGACGATGACCCCTGCGCCGATCAGCACCAGCCGCGCAATACGCTCAAGCGACGCCCGCGCCGATCAATTCGATCCGCACAGTGTCCTGATAAAACGCCGTATGCCCAGCGAGCACCGTCGCGAATGCAAGCGGCTCGACATACCGCCAAGCGATGTCACGACGCGCATGCGGCGATGCATCATCCGGCGCGTTGTCAGGATCGGCGAGCGCGAGATACCGCGCCGTGCCTTTGAGCGGACAGAAAGTCTGCGGCGCATCCGTCAAGGTGAGCGGCGCCACGAGATCGGCATTGGGGAAGTAAAACACCGGTGCAGCGATGCGGCGATGCACTTCC
>JBCBJG010000091.1:0-10979 GCA_038523655.1 Pseudomonadota bacterium
ATTCTGCTGGCACGCAGCGCGCCAGTACACGCTGGATCGCAAGCAGTTCGGTCGCCCCCTCGCGCAGACACAGCTTATCCAGAAAAAGCTCGCCGACATGCAGACCGAAATCACGCTCGGCCTGCAGGGCGCATTGCGCGTTGGCCAGATGATGGACGACGGCCGCGTGCTGCCGGAAGCGATCTCACTGATGAAACGCAACAACTGCGGCAAGGCGCTCGACGTCGCCCGCCTCGCCCGCGACATGCATGGCGGCAACGGCATCTCAGACGAGTACCACGTCATCCGCCACACGATGAACCTCGAGACCGTGAACACCTACGAGGGCACCCACGACGTCCACGCACTGATTTTGGGCCGAGCGCAGACGGGGCTTCAGGCGTTTTTCTAACGCAGATTATCGAAGGCTGACGGTTGCTTACCGATGCCAGTCGCAAGACGGTTGCGGCGGGGGACATGCGCGCGAACGGTCGATCCGATTGACGTTTTCGGTCGGCACGACACGGGCCCTCGGCCCGCGGCGTATACCTCAACTGTGTGCCGAACCTAGATCCGTGTTCTGCATCGATGCGGGCCTGGCGCGGCCGAACGGGGTTCTCGCAGTAGACACGCCGTGCAGGCAAATGGAGCGCGGACCTGACACGCAAGTCGCTTCGCGTGCCGCCTCCGGCCTGGATTCTCAATGCGGCCACAGCTCGTCTACATAGCCGTGCGCGCGAACGGACCTAAACGATTTGTCGGACGTTCACGCCAGCACCCCCCCCAATCGAAACGAACGAGCACCAGCACATGTGCGGGTTTGTCTGCCTCTGGAATATCGGTGATGAACAGCTTGCCAACGCGATGATCCGCAAGATCTCGCACCGCGGCCCCGACGACGTGCAGGTCGTCCGCCTGCCGGACGCGCCCGTGATCATGGCGCACTGCCGGCTTTCGATCATCGGTACCGACGACGGTCTGCAGCCGATCCACCAGAAGAGCGGAATGCTCGTGGCGAACGGCGAAATCTACAACCATGAAGATCTCCGGGCCATCCTCGGGGAAAATGCGTTCCAGACCGCCAGTGACAGCGAAACAATCCTGCATCTGTTTCGCTCGGGCGAACGCCGCTGGATCAGCAAACTCGACGGCATGTTCGCCTTCGTGCTCGCGTCGCGTGAACGGATCATCGCGGCGCGCGACCCGCTTGGCATCAAGCCGCTCTATGTCGCGACTATCGGGGACGGTTACGCGTTCGCCTCAGAACTGAAAGCGTTCGACGGTCTGCCGGTCTCGAGCGTGGAAGCAATCGCGCCGGGCTCCCTTTACGACAGTGCCGACGGGTGGCGGCAGTGGTATCGCACACCGCATGGCGCCGCCGAGCCGGAACCGGATCTCGATGTCGCCCGGACCGCCGGCGAGCTGCGTCTCGTGCTCGAGGAAGCGGTGGCGAAATGGATGGTCGCCGATGTCGAGGTCGGCTCGTTCCTGTCCGGCGGGTTGGACAGCTCCATCATCGCGGCGATCGCCCAAAAGGTCCGTCAAGCGGACGGAAAAAGCCCGCTCAAGACGTTTTCCGTCGGCACCGACGGCTCGCCGGACCTCGCCGCCGCGCGGGACGTGGCCGAGCACATCGGCTCCGATCATTACGAATATGCGTTCGACGCAGGCGATTTGATCGAGACGCTGCCGCACGTGATCTATCATCTCGAGAGCGCGGACATCGACCTGGTGCGGAGCGCCATCCCGACCTTGTTCGCTGCACGCCTCGCCCGCGCGCACGTCAAAGCGGTGCTTACCGGTGAAGGGGCCGATGAACTGTTCGCCGGCTATACCTACCACCACGCCTACGTCGACAACCCACGTGCACTCGCGGACGAGCTAACCCGCAGTCTCGGCACGATGCACAACATCAATCTCCAGCGTGTCGACCGCATCACGATGGCCGAGAGCCTCGAAGCCCGCACGCCCTTTCTCGACCGCGATCTAATCGACTTCGCGCAGTCGATCCCGGCGAGCCTGAAGCTGAAACGGACCGACCCGGACGCCGATCAATCGACCGGTCCGACGACGGAGAAGTGGATTCTCCGCAAAGCCTGCAACGACCTCCTGCCGCATGATCTCACGTGGCGAAAAAAGGCCCAGTTCGACGAAGGTTCCGGGACGGTCGCAGCGCTTGAAGGTGCGTTGACCGAGCTGACCGGGGAGGCGGCGCCGGTCAGCCGCGAGACCGAGGGCGCGCTCTACGAACGTCTGATGCGGTCGCAATACGAAGACGCCGAGCGCATTCTCGCCAATGCCGGAACTTGGGAGGCCGAAGACCGGGTGGTCACTGACGCCGCCGCGGTCTGAGTACTGCCTCACCTCGTTCATCGAACGCTGACGCAACCGTAAGAACGGCACGCGTGAACGGTATGCGGGAAGGCGGGGCGATGCCGGGAACGGTGGCCGAGTTCTTGCCTGCCCGCGAAGCCATTGGCCGTGTCTCCCCGTCGACCGCCTTATGCAGAGGCTTCGTAGCTCCGACGCCGAGGCGTTGACGCCATCGCGCTCAACGGGCATCGCTGCCTCCTTCTCCCAGCCTCCAACCCAGCCGAAAGCAGCTGCCCATGCGCATCGAAGCCATCCCGATCGGTGAAAATCCGCCCGCAAACGTCAACGTGGTCGTCGAGGTGCCGCTCGGCGGGGAGCCCGTGAAATACGAGATGGATAAGGCGTCGGGCACCATGTTCGTCGACCGCATCCTCTACACGGCCATGCAGTACCCCGGTAACTACGGCTTCATCCCGCACACCCTGTCCGGCGATGGCGATCCGGTCGACGTGCTGATTGCCAACCATCGCCCGATCGTCCCGGGCGCAGTCATGAGCTGCAAGCCGATCGGCGTCCTGTTCATGGAGGACGAGGGCGGGCCAGACGAAAAACTCATCGCCGTGCCGAGCAACCATATCTCAGGACGGTTCGAGAGCGTAAACGACATTGCCGACCTGCCCGAAATGCACCGCGCGCAGATCTCGCATTTCTTCGAGCGCTACAAGGATCTCGAGCCCGGTAAATGGGTCAAGATTGTGCGGTGGGGCGGCGCAGATGAAGCGCGAAAAGCCGTGACCGATGGCATTGCCGCGGCTGCTGCTGCCAAAGGGAGCGACGCGGCAGCCTGACCTTGTGGGGCGCAACGCCGCTGAGCGGCGCACGGACAGCAGAAACTTGCGGCGATGTGCAAAGAGCGAAGCCGTCGTGCCCAGGCCATGCGCGCTGCGCCTCGGTTGATCAGCAGCGCGCCCACCTGACATGAACGCGGCATGAACGGCCCATTCAGCGTTCCACCACCACCAGTGCGCTAGGCCGTCCTCACCCTGAGATACACAGATCGTATCTTCCCGGCGTGATCCAGGGGTGCGGTGCCCAGGGTCGCCGCACCTCACCCCCCTCCCAACCGGTAACCCCCCCCCTCCGCATCCCATTTTGCGTCCGCCGTTGAGCGGGGCAATCCAGCTCATTCGCCGGATCGCACAAAGGGGTGCGCGTGCGCCGCATCTTGCATTTTGCTGCACATCGGAACAATGACGGGCGGCACGCGGTTGTCGCGCCACCGGGCGCGCGAACGCGTTCCCCCGTTTCTTTCGATCAGCGGAGATCCAACGTGGCTTTTGAACTGCCCGAACTGCCCTACGCCAAGGACGCGCTCGGCGACGCGATGTCAGCCGAAACTCTCGAGTACCACCACGACAAGCACCATCAGGCCTATGTCGACAACGGCAACAAGCTGCTCGAGCAGTCGGACCTCAAGGATAAGAGCCTCGAAGAAATCGTCCGCGCGTCACACGGCTCGAATGCCGGCCTCTTCAACAACGCGGCGCAGCACTACAACCACATCCACTTTTGGAATTGGATGACGCCGAACGGCGGAGGAAAATCCCTGCCGGCAAGCCTCCAGGCGAAGGTCGACAGCGATCTCGGGGGCTTCGACAAGATGCGCGAAGACTTCATCGAGGCTGGCAAGGGCCAGTTCGGCTCGGGCTGGTGCTGGGTCGCCGTCAAGAGCGGCAAACTCGAGATCATGAAAACGCCGAACGGCGAGAACCCGCTCGTCCACGGCGCACATCCCATCCTCGGGTGTGATGTGTGGGAGCACTCGTACTACATCGATTATCGCAACGCGCGGCCGAAGTATCTGGAGACCTGGTTCGACGATCTGGTGAACTGGGAATACGTCGAGCACATGATGCAGGCAGCGAGCTAACCGGCGCGCTAAGCATCACACCGCTGAATAAAAAAGGCCCGGCCCGCCAAAACAACGCGCCGGGCCTTTTTTCTTCGCAGAGCTACTGCGTGTTGTCGTTGGCGCGGTAGGGATCGCTGTTTCGTGAGCGGATACCGCCATCGCGCGTGCTCCTACCATTGTTCAGCGCGCGCGGCGCACCCCACGTGTCGAGCGTCGCGATCCGACGCTGCATCTTGTCGCGAAGGCAGCCGCGGTCAGACCCGCACTGGCCAAACTGACGTCGCCATAGCGCCTGGTCATTGGTCAAACGCCGCTTCGCGTTGTTCCCGCGCGAACGATCGGCCGCGCCCCGATACGCACGCGTCACGTCCGCCCTTAGGTTCCAGAGCTGGCGCCGCGTGCAGGCCGTACGATGCGCAACGTCGCGGTTCCGCGTGCAGATCCTCTGCCACAAATCGGTCTGCTGCCAGTTCCGCGCACCAAAATCATCCTGCGGCTGCGGACGACGCACACCACGCCGATTGCGCCGACGCTCTTCGAGCCGTGCCCGGCGGTTGTCAAACAACCGTTGCAGGCACCGCACATTGTCTCCGCAGCGAGCCACGCGCTGCTGAAACCGGGTCTGCTCACCCCGAAGCTCCCGCTGCCCCCGATCGTCATAGTCATTGAGCAAGCCGCGATAGGTCACGACCGAATCTTCGAAGATACGGAACAGGTCGCGATTTGCGCACAGCGTGACGAAACCGCCGGTCGCCGTATCGCCGATGCAGAACTCGTCCCACCGCGATGTCCGCTGCCAGTCCTCGCGGCGCGTGCGCCGAGGTCCGCGGAGATAATTTCGATCGCCCAGCAGCGCGATCCGCTCCTCATACTTGCCGAGCTGGCACCGGATGTTGCGACCGCAACGGTTGAACTGTGCGTTCCAATCTTCCTGATCGGCATAGATGCGATCGCGCTGGCGGCGATTAACGCGTTGCAGCACGTCGTTGTAGCGCTCGACGAGCCGCTCACGGAGACCCCAGAGATCCTCGTTGGCGCACGTCGTCCGGAAGGCTGAGTTGATCGGGTCCACGCACCGGGCACGCCAGAGCTCCGTGCGCTGATAGTCCGGAACAAGCCGTGCCTTCACCGCCTCGAGGTTGGCGATCCGCTCCTGATATTTCTCCCGGATGCACCGGCGGTTTCGTTCGCAATCGTTGCGATCACGGAGCCAGTCGCGTTGATCAGAGGCGAGTTCGCGGCGTGTCCGCGACGTACGGATGCCAGCCCGTACTTCGTCGTAGAGTGTTGCCAGTTCGCGATCGAGCTGAGCAAGACGGTCAGAGCGGCAGATCGCCTGCTCGGCGCGACGATCCGCGGAGCTACAATCAAAGCTTGGCGAGGCCGTCGCCTGGAAGTTGTCGTCGCCACCACTTTGCAGGCGCCGAAGATCGCCGATCCGGGTGCGATAGAGCTGCCGCAAGCACTGCCGGTCCCGCCCGCAGTCATTGCGTTTCTGGATCCAGTCGCGTTGTTCATCCCGCAGGGCGCGTCGCTCACGACCGCGCAATTCACGGCGAAGCGAGGCGTAAATGTCCGTCAATTCGAGATCGAGCCGCGACAAACGTCGACTGTCGCAAATCGTGCGCTCAGCGCGCGCGCTGGCCTCGCTACAGGCAAAGCTTGGGCCGACACCCTGCGCCGCCGCAGGCAGCGCACCGCCGAGGGCAAGCGCAAAGGCGCTTAGAAAAATGCGTTTCATGGTTGGGGACCTCCTCCCGTCAGAACGCGGAACATCGCAACGGAAAGGGGCTACCGTCAAACGTTCGCCGGGCGAGCGTAAGCGCCGCCAAATGACACGCAGATGAACGGCCCCACCGGCGCGCCGAGATGAACGGCCCCGTCGGCGCGCCGACCGGGATCGTGCCATCACAATTGATAGCACCTTCGCCCCGTCCCGTGCCGGAGAGCAAAAAATGGTGGGCGGGAAACGATCAACGGCGCGTGCAGGCCTAGTATCGAGGCTTGCTCAGCGTCGTCGCCGGCTTCGCCCACCGAGCATCCGCCCGAGCGCCCCGCCAATCGCCGTGCCCAGTGATCGTAGCAGTGATTTCGTGAAAGCCTCACTTGCCGTCTGCCCACGCTTGGCCGTCGACTTCTTGCGCGTCGCGCCAGTGCCGCGGCGCCCTTTCGGCACGCGAAACTCGCCGTGGGTCTCGTACTCGATGTCGCGTCGACCACCGAGCGTGCCATTGGCTTCAGCTTCGCGCCGCGCTTCGACCTCGGCCGCACGCTTCTGCAGCATCTCGTGCGCGGACTCGCGATCAACCTTTTTCTCGTACTGCCCGGCGACGGGGCTCTCATTAATCACCGCGCGTCGCTCGTCCGGAGTGATCGGTCCAAGCCGGGTAGAGGGCGGGCGGATCAGCGTGCGCTGGACGACCGAGGGTGCGCCTTTACGCTCGAGCGTTGAGACGAGTGCCTCGCCGACGCCCAGCTCCATGATCGCACGCTCGGTATCGATGTCCGGGTTCGGCCGGAAAGTCTCCGCGGCGGCACGCACCGCCTTCTGTTCGCGCGGCGTGAATGCCCTGAGCGCGTGCTGGACGCGGCTGCCGAGCTGCGAGCCGACAGTATCCGGCACGTCGAGCGGGTTCTGCGTGACGAAATAGACGCCGACCCCTTTCGAGCGAATGAGACGAACGACCTGCTCCACCTTCTCAAGCAACGCCTTCGGCGCCTCGTTGAACAGCAAATGCGCTTCGTCGAAGAAGAAGACGAGCTTCGGCTTCTTCGGATCGCCAACCTCCGGCAGTTCTTCGAACAACTCTGAAAGCAGCCAGAGCAGGAACGTCGCGTAGAGTCGTGGGCTTTGCATCAACTTGTCGGCGGCAAGAACGTTTACGTAGCCGCGACCGTCCCGCGTCGTGCGCATGAAGTCGCGAATATCGAGCGCTGGCTCGCCAAAGAAATTCATGCCCCCCTGCTCTTCGAGCACGAGAAGCCGCCGCTGGATCGCACCGACCGACGCCACGGAAATGTTTCCGTACATCAGCCCGAGTTCCTTGGTCCGCTCGCCGACATTGACCAGCAGCGCGCGCAGATCGCGCAAATCGAGGATTGGGAGGTTCTCATCGTCGGCGAGCCGAAACGCGATGTTCAGTACACCTTCCTGTGTCTCGTTGAGATCAAGCAGGCGCGAGAGCAGCAGGGGCCCCATCTCGGTGACCGTGGTGCGGATCGGATGGCCCTGATCGCCAAACAGGTCCCAAAAAATCGTCGGGAACGCTTCGTAGCGATAGTCGTCGGCGAACCCGATCTTGTCGGCGCGCTTGGCAAGGAAGTCTTTCTCCGCGCCGGCCGCTGCGAGACCCGAGAGGTCCCCTTTCACGTCGGCGCAGAACACCGGCACACCGAACGAGGAAAATCCCTCCGCGAGGATTTGCAATGAGACCGTCTTGCCGGTACCGGTCGCCCCGGCAACGAGGCCGTGTCGGTTTGCCCGCTCCAGGTCGAGGTATTCCTTCTTCGGAGTCAGCGTCTCCGTTTGCGAGGTGCCGATGTATACCGCGTCGTCCCGCAGCGGCGTGTGAACCGGTGCAGGTGCTTCCTCGGCGTCGTCGAGCAGCTCCGCGTCGTCCTGCCCAGTCGCATCAGCCTCGTCAGACACGTCACTTGCCGGCGTATCATCGTCCTGCGGACCCGCGGTCTGGTTGCTCATGGGCCTCGTCTCGCGTCGCTGGTGTTTATCCGTGCGTGCTGCGGCGGTGGTCGCGCGCTTGTGCACCCCGATCGCGAATCGCACGCCACCCCGGATTCTGCAAATCAGCGCGCCATGCGTCCCCAGAAAGCTGCGGCTAGGCTCCAGTTACGCGGCAAGCGGATGCGGATCGACCAACCGCGCAAGCGCTGCGCGAGACGCGCATGCGAAGCTTGCCGCAAGACGCTGCGGTGTGTACCGCCCACCAAACCTTATCCGTTCACCCCATAATCGGGAGCCCCCCAATGGAAACCCTCATTGCGAACATCGTCTCGAAGGTCGGCATCGACGCTGGCACGGCCCGCATGGCGATCGGCATCATCATGAACCTGTTTCAGCAGAACGCATCGTCGGACTCGATGGCCGCCCTCAAAGGCGCCATGCCCGGCGTAGAGAGCGCCATGGCTGAAGCCGAGGCGGCTTCTGACGCACCGGCTGAAGGCGGTGGCGGCGGACTGCTCGGTGGCGGCCTTGGTGGGATGGTCGCAGGCGCGCTTGGCGCAACCAGCGGCAGCGACGGCATCATGGGCGCGCTTGCAAAGATGCAGGCCCACGGCCTCTCGATAGATCAGGCTAAGCAGGTCGGCGAGGAAGTCGCCAGCTACGTCCGCGAACATGCCGGCGAAGACGCGCTCAAGGATGCCACCTCGTCGATCCCTGGCCTAAGCCAGCTCCTCTGAAAGCGGCCTGAGCCAGCTCCTCTAGAAAACCGTCTGAGCCAGATCTTTTAGACGACGGCCGGGGGCTGGGCCTCGGTTGGACCAGCCCCACTGAACAAAGACCGGGCACGCGGGAGCCGCGAGATCATCGGTCCCAGCGTGCGCCGTAAACGCCAGCGAGCGCGAGATACGTGCCTGTGAGCGCCGGGCCTTTCGTTGCGGGGCAGTTCCGCGCTAGATCACGGGGCCTACCGCACTGCACCTATTGCCGAACTGCCCGCGCCCATGTCTGACCCGTCAACCGACCTGATGTCCCATACCTTCCCGCCATCATCGCAGGAAGACTGGCGCGCGCTGGCAGAAAAAGCCCTCAAGGGCGCCCCTTTGTCGGGGCTTTTCGCGAAGACCGCAGACGATATCGAGATTGCGCCGCTCTATGCGGACGGCCGTCCCGTGGCACCGGTTGCTCCGGGCGCGGACGATGCCAACGCGCGCCCCGCCTCAACCTCACCCCCAACCGAGACCGGCAGGGTCGACGCATGGTCCGCCGCAACCCGGGCACTATGCATCCCTCGCGACGGCGCAACCCCGTGGGATATCCGCGCTCTGCACGGCGGCACGGACGCTGGGGACGTGAACGCGGCCATCCTCGACGACCTCGCCGGCGGCGCGTCCTCGATCTGCCTGCAGATGGCCGCCCCCGGTCAACACGGCCTCGGTGGCACCTATGCGGCCATGGACGCCGCACTCGCTGGCGCCCATCTCGACATGATCCACACGAGCGTGCTCGCCGGTGATCAGTACGTCGGCGCGGCGCTCGCCCTCGAGGCATTGTGGGATGCCCGCGGGTGCAAGGCGGGAGGCCGTCGTGGCGCAGTGAACGCCGATCCGATCGGGCACCTCGCGCGAACGGGCGAGCTCGAAGACAAGTTATTCGACACGCTGCGCACGCTCGCCCACTTCGTCGCGACAAACCATGCCGGGTGGCCGGACTGCACACTCATGCTGGCCGACGCGCGCCCGTATTTCGAGGCCGGTGCCAGTGAGGCGCAGGAATTGGCCGCCATGGTCGCGACCCTCGTGTCGTACCTGCGGCTCGGCGACGAGGACGGGATCGCGCCTTATAAAGTGCTCCCGAAAATCGCCGTGGCGCTGGCCGCCGATGCGGACATTTTCCTCTCGCTTGCCAAGCTTCGCGCAGCGCGACGGCTCATTGCGCGGATTGCCGAGACGGCCGGCGCCGAAGCGTTCGCCACAACGGTGCCGTTCTGGGTCCAGACGGGCGAGCGCATGATGTCGAGCCTCGACCCACACACCAATATGCTCCGCACCACCGCCGCCGCAGCAGCAGCCGTGTTCGCGGGCGCGGATGCAGTGACCGTGCTGCCGTTCGATTGGCCGACGGCGGAAGACGCGCGCATGCCGCGCCGGATCGCCCGCAACACGCAGATCATGCTGGCAGAAGAGAGCCATCTCGGGCGCGTCGCCGACCCGGCCGCCGGTTCCGGCTACATCGAGCGGCTGACCGACGCGCTCTGCCATGCAGCATGGGAGCGGTTTCAGGCGTTCGAAGCTGTCGGCGGGATCGAGGTCAGCATTCGGGACGGCAGCTTCGCAGAGGAAATATCGAACGTCGCGGCGCAACGTCGCCAAGCCGTCGAGGACGGCGACACGCCCCTCATCGGCGCCTCAATGTATGCGCCGACCGATGATGCCGCGCACCCGCCATCGCGTTACGATCCACCGGCCGGCCACGCGACGCCGGGAGAAAAAGTACGTCCGCTCGAACGGTTGCGCCTTGCCGCCCCCTTCGAAGCCGCACACCTCGCCGCAATGGATGCGAACACATCTGCGAGCCTCGCCGACCCCGTTGCCCCCGCTGCCAAGCCGAATGGAGCAGCCGCATGAGCCGCCTCCCCGATTACACGAGCGTCACGTTCGCTGGCGACACGCCTCATGATCAGGGCGAAGCGGGCAAAGGTGCCGCTTCATCGCCAGATCCGTTCATCACGCCGGAAGGGATTGCGCTGGCCCCGCGGTACGCCGCCAGCGACCTTGACGACGTTACCCACCTCGGAACATGGCCGGGCATCACCCCCTACGTACGCGGTCCGTACCCGACGATGTACACTCAGCGCCCGTGGACCGTGCGGCAGTACGCGGGCTTCTCGACCGCTGAGCAATCCAACGCATTTTACCGGCGTAACCTCGCGGCCGGGCAGCAGGGCGTATCCGTCGCGTTCGATCTGGCAACCCACCGCGGCTACGACAGCGACCATCCGCGCGTCACCAGCGATGTCGGCATGGCAGGCGTCGCGATCGATTCGATCTACGATATGCGCACGCTGTTCGACGGCATCCCGCTCGATAAAATCTC
>JBCBJG010000092.1:0-10934 GCA_038523655.1 Pseudomonadota bacterium
CCTCGCCGAGCAACTGCTGCACCCGCTGCTGACCGAATAGAAGCGCCGCGTTGTCACCGCTTTTGCGGGTCCGCTGCGCATTCCGCAGCGCGCTGCGCAGACCGATGCGGAACAGCTGCTGATTGCCCTCGGAAAGCGCGCGGAACGTCTCAACAGTCGTCTCGCTGTCGGCATTGAGCGCCAGGCGACCGAGGTCGATCGCTTCACGGCGCTCCGCTTCACTGCCCCACGCCGCCCGCGCCCGGCGATAACTCTCGTTGGCGCCACCCGCATGCACGTCGTCGAGCAAATCGTTCTTGAGCTCGGTCAGCAGGCGCGCGCGGTTGTTCTCGCCGGTGCGCTGCGCCGCCTCGATCGCGTCGTCCAGCGCTTTCTTCGACGCGTCGAAGCGGCGAACGTCGGACACCGTGACCCGCGCGCCGTCCGGCGTGGTACGCGTGAAAAGATCCGCGGCGCGGTTGTAGACGCGGGCGACTGCGGGCGGCATCTCATCGTCGATCCGCGCCCGGAACGCTTCAAGTGTGTCACGGATGTTGAACTGTTGGGAGTTCTCATACGCTTCGCGATACAGCTCGCGCCCATCGCGACGCATCTGCTCTTGGATCTCGCGTGACGTGCGATGCGCGCTGCTCTGGCCGCGGATGACCAGCGAACGGGACAGCGCGTCCTCAAGCTGAGCGAACTGGCCGGGAAGATCACCGGCCGCTGGTGCTTCGGCAAACGGATTACGCGGGCCGCGCTGGCGCCGCTCCAGCGTCCCTTCGACGATCTCGCGGGCGCGCCCACCGGTGCGTCCGACGGCGCCTGCAAATCGCTGCAGACCAGGTGTCTGGTCGGCCAGCGCTTCGTTGATGTTGCCGACCACCGTGCCGTCGTCGAGTTCTGTGCGGCCGAGATAGGAATTGCTAGCGAGCCGAAGGTCCTGTGTACCGGATCGCACAACGTCGTCCGCCAGCGCCTCCGGCGTCGTGCCGGACTGGGCAATGCGGCGGCTCAAAATCCGATCGGCGGCCCGCTCCGCACTCGCTCCCGACCGCATGCCATCCAGCAGATCACGGGCTCTGTCGACGACGGGAGCCGCCATCCGTACGGCCGCCGGGGCCGCCACGTTGGTGACCAGCGGAACACCCGCACCAAACGTGGCACCGAGTTTGGCGCCAGTCTCTGCTTCGTCCAGCCGGTCGTCGAAATCGCCCTCGCCTTCACCAAGGCCGTAGAAGCCGCCATGCGCGGCACCGACGGTTGCACCACGCCCCACGGCGCCGAGCCCTGACGGCGCCCGCATTGCCCATTGCAGCGCCGGGCCGCCCGTCGTCACCGCGCCAAGCAGTTTGGCCACCGTCGACGTGATCGGAAGATCCTCGTCCTGAATGCGGTTCTGCGCCCGAACCCGTGCAATCGCTTGCTCTTCGGTCTCGCCACCGGGGATTGCACCCGCAAGTTTGCCGGTGGCCTCGTCGAGCCAGGAGCCGACGAACGTGCCGCGCGCGATGTTGCCCGACGCGTCGATTGCGCCCTGCAGGGCGCGTGCGGGCTCGGCATACCAAGGCGCGTCTTCCAGGCGCTTGCGGGCCGCCCGCTGCTTGACGACCTGCTGACGGGTAAGGCCCTCGAGCCGCTCATCATCCGGCAGCAGGCCGATCTGGGAGTTGACGGCGAGGTCCGGCCCAGAGAAATCGATCTGGTCGACCGCTTTTGTCTCCCCGGCGGACGGCGCGGCTGTCGACGTGTCGACCTGCGAAGACAACACCGTCATCACATCAGCGTCAGAAGCGCCGTCGGGAGCCGTTACGCGATATCGCGCACCATCCGGTCCCGTGACTTGGAATGTCGCCATCAGTCGAGACGCTCGACGGACCAGCCGGCCGGGAGGCGGCTGGTCTCCTTCGGTGCGCTCTCGAAGCTGAGACGGCCGATGTCGACGCCGAAGTTGGCTTCAATCCGATCTCGGACAGCGCCAAGCCGTCGGCGGAATTCGTCGGTGTTTGCGGCGTCGGAAAGGTCGCCAAGAATGAAATCGAGTTGCCGCTGGTCAGCGTCCGTAAACGTACCTTCCCCGGGTTTGCGGATGAGCGGTTTGATGGCCGCAGACAACGCCCGCGTATCCCCCTCGATTTTTGCGCGGATTTCCCGCTGCGCACCATTGGCCAAGGTGTCGTTGACCACGCGCGGGATCATGCCAAGCATTGACGCTTCGCCGCCTTGAATGGGGCCGACCGCACTGTCGAAGCCGATCATGCCCGTCGCGGCGTTCAGGTTTTCGATGCCTTGACGCAAGTTGCCCGCTTTCTCGAGCTGCTCGCGACGTGCCGCTTCGGCCGCGCGACGTTCCTTTTCCTCCGCAGCCGACGGCGCACGGCTTCGGAGTTGCTCCATCGCTAACCGCTGACGACGAAACTCCATATCGGCAGCATGCCGTTCACTGGCCCGACCCGCTTCCGCCTCACGGAACGCTGCGTCTGTGCGATGCCGTTCCATCTGCGCAGCGTGCTGCTGCTGCGCAAAGGCGTGGCGGCGATCCGCGTTCTGCTGATCAAGCAGCGTGTCGAGCTGCCCGCTTTCGGCAGCGACCAAGGCGAGGGCGGAACGTGGGTCGGCGTAGGCATCCCCGAGCGTATCGGCTTGCGGATGGATCGACTTGATACGATCCCAGACAGCCGCCTGACGCGTTGGATCAGTCTCCCGCATTCCCAGCAAGGCAAGCCCACCGACGCGTGATTTCAGACCCGCAACCCGGCGCTGCTCACGTGCGTCCGCTTCGCGACGATCAAGCCGAGCCTGACCGTCGGCATAGCGCCGCTCGTTGCGCGCCACACTCGCATCATGGCGACGACGCTCTTCGACCTGTGCGACGAGGCGATTGATCGGAGAAAAATCGATGCGGTTGGTTGCTGTCAGCCGCGATTGACCAAGAAACGGCGGCATTTATCATCCCCCGAACGAGAAGTTGTTGCCGAAGAGGCTCGAAAGTCCGCCGGCGCTCCCGCCAGCTAAGCCACTGAGCCCGCCGGCGCTCCCGCCTCCCATACTGCCCATCGGCATACCTGTCGCCGCCCCAGCGATCGCGCTCACCAATGCCGTGCCGCCTGCCAAGATGTTGTTCGCACCCTGCGTCTGGCTTTGCCCGCGCGCATTCTGGTAATTGATCATGTTGTTCGCCATCATCTGGCGCGTACCGAACATTGTATCGCCGCGCCGCGTGGCTGCGGCGCTCTGGTAACCGGCAAGTGCGCCCGCAGCGCCCTGACCGCCCTGCATGAGCCGCTCAAGCCGTGACAGACGGTTCTGGTAGGCCCCGCGCTGGTGGATCTGCGCCCGGTCCATCAGCGCACCGAGCGTCCGGCCCGACGCCATGCTTCCCCGCGCCGCGGCCGTTCGTTGCATCTGCTCGAGGCCGTAATCAGTCTCGGCCTGGAAGCCCGGATCGTTCTGAAACCGGTCGTAAGCGTCGACCTGCCGCCCCTCGCCATTGAGACCGAGGTAGGTCCGATAAAGCTCTGTCGCATCGCGGCCCGATTGCACGAACGGGTCGAGCGTCTGCGTTACCTGATTGAGGCCCGCGTCCGTCTCGTCGAGCAGCTCGTCGCGTCCGCGTTTATACTGCTTGTGCGAATATTCGAGCGCATACTTCATGCCGCGGCGCGCATCGCTACCCGTCAGGCTGGAGAAAAATCCCATCGTTATTCTCCCGATAAAGCGCGGACGATCTGCTCGGTCGTTGCCGTCTGCGGATCAAGGCCGGCGCTTGCGTTGAGCCTTTTGACCATCGCAGCAAGCAACCGCTGCATCGTCGGTGACGGCCGGCCCTGCTCGTCGACGAGCGGTTCCTGCGTGCTCGGCACGGCGATTTTGCTCATGGCAGAAGCTTGTTCAGTTCAACGGCGCCGTTTGCGACGATGCCGGATGCGACAGCCGCAGACGCGGAGACCTCGACGATCATGCCGTCTTCCCGCGTGACGCCCCAGCGCCGCTCCACGACCTCGGTGCCGAACGCACCTTGCCGGCCGATCGGAACGCGCCGCTCTTCGCTCCACGTGTGCGCCCCATCCTTCGAAATCCGCAGCAGCAGCTCAGGCGCATCGTTGTGCGGCGACTGGGAATTATCTCCCCGGCCCGGCAGCACATCCACACGGATGGAATTGACCCGCATGCGGTTGGGATACATGTGCACCGCTGGCGCGCGGACACACCAGATGAGGTTGTCGCCCGCATCGTCGTGCAGCGCATCGTCGAGCACGTAGAGCGAGCCGTTGTCAGTATCACCGCAGATCAGCTGGCCGCCGAAGTCCACGACCTGCGACCCGCGCCAGTACGCGCGGCGCTCGCTGCGCCGGTTGTGCCACTGGCCTGTCGAGAAATCGAACACCCACGTCCAGTCACTTCCCGTGATCACGTAGAACGGATGACCGTCGCGAATGTATGTCGTCGCGCGGATGTCCTGCGGTTGCGCCTCTGCGCGCAGATCCCGCTCCACGTCGTGTGTCGAAATGCGCTCCGGACTGTAGCCCGTCATGCCGACAACCTGGCGCGCGTGAGAGACGAAGACGAGCGGCGTGCCAGGTGCTGTGTCGACCACGACGGCCGATGCGGCCGCAAGACACCCCACCGACTTGAACGCCCCCGGGATAGGCACGAGCGGAAAGCCCTCGCCTCCGTCGTTGGCGTAGAACTCGATGCTACGCTCGCCGAGCGCAACGAACTCTCGACCACGCACGATGCCGCGGACATTTCGGTCGGGCGAGCCCTCGGCTGTCGTGAAATCCAACGCGTTGATGTCCGTGCCGTCATCGATGGCGGAGGAAAAAAGCCGGCCGTCTTGCAGCGTGAAGATGAAATAGCCGTCGAGGAAAGCCACATCGACGGGCGGCGGCAGATCAGGGTCAGCGACGTCGACCAGCACATCGTCGACAATCAGCTTGTAATCGCCGGGCGCCACGATCGCGATCTGACCTGCGCGGTTGAGCGCCATGGTCGCGTGCCCGTCGGCCGAAAAACCGCCGAGTGTCGTCGCTGTGCCATCGCGGTCGAAGCGCAGCACGTTTCGACCAATGACCGCGTAGAGCGCTTCCCGGTGCACAAGGAGTGCACGACATGGCCCACCCTGCGACACCTCCGACCAGAGGCGGCGGCCTTCTACGCATCGGATTACCGTCTGCGATTTGGCCGTGCCAGCTGCCGCTTCGACATAGACGTTGGTGAAGATTGCTCCGCCCTCGTCGGGCTCCTGCCCAGGCGTCGAGCCAGCACCGAAATTGAGCGGTCGCAGCATCAGAAATAACATCCCTGAACCGGCTCACCAGACGCGCGTTTGCTGAGGTGTTTGCGGAGCGGGCGAAGGCTCGCCTCGATCTCCATCTCGCTCGCGCGCGGGAACCCGAATGCATCGCCGATCAGCAACCCGAGCCGATGCGACAGCGCACGCACGATTGCGTCAGGCACCTGGTCTTCCGGCCAGTAGGCAATGTTGTTGTCGCGCAGCTCCTCGAGATCGGCGATGTATACGCCTTTGACGTAGTCCGCATCGAGCGCCGTCGGCACCTCGGTTGCGCCGAGAATCCCCCGATCGCGCATTGCGCGGATTACGAGATCAAGCGTCGTGATCGCCATCGGAAGCCTGCTGTGACGGTTTTTTCTTCCGCTCTTCAACGACCTCGAACTGCGGGTGATCGCGTAGCTTCCCGAGCATCGTCGGGTCGGTGATTTCCGTCCCCTCCGGCGTGATCAGTATGCCGTGGAAGTGAACGGCGTGGTCGGCGCGTGTGCGAATTTTCATGTCGGGAAACTCCAAAGTGGCAGGGGGCTAAGAGGACGTACAGCCCCCTGCCATTACGTCATCAGGCGTCAGGTGCGGCAGCCATGTAGCCCGTGACGATCCCGTGGTCTTTCTTGTCGTCGGTGTCACCGGTGCCCGTGCCGAACTGCATCTTGCCGAAGCCGTCGATGCAGTGGATCTCGACCCCGTTCTTGTCGCCGTAGTCGAAAGCTTCTGTCACGCTCGTCCAGCGCTCACAGCCGGCATAAGAAATCGCCTGCGCGCCGCACAGGTAGACCGGCTCGACATCCGTGGTGTTGCCCATGCCGTCGGCCACGGCGTAGAGCGGGATGTCATCGATCTCATGAAAGATCATGCCGTCCCATTCGATGTCGCCGCCCTTGAACAGCTTGTTGTTTTGCATGCGTATGCCGACGTCGCGCTGGGCGTTGGTGATGGTCGGGTCCTGCTTGATGTCGCGGAACGTACGGGTTCCGCAGAAGACGACGAAGAACCGGCGGCCGCCGTTCACGCGCAGCGGCCGAATTTTCGGCTGTGCCGCCAGCGCCATCCGCTTCATCTGCGAGGCGACACCCGACGTGAACGACATCGACGACGTGATGTTACTCATCCCCGTGCCGTGCGTGCCGGAGAAGTTGGCGTTCGCGTTGCCGAAAATGATGCGGTCTTCGTTGGTCGTGGTCCACGCATCCCGCTGTGCGGCGGTTGCCACCGGCAGCGGGATTGAACCGACGCCGTTGTTGGCGGGGTTCACGCCGGTTACGGCGCCGAGCTGTTCGATGATGCGGTCGCGCGTGTCTTCCATTGCCCAATCGAGCAGCTCTTCACGGGCGGCGTTCCGCAAACCAATCGCCGATTTTTGCTCCTCCATAGCGGAGACGCGTACCGCATGGCGGCGCTTGTTGATCCGCTGCGCATGCGATCGGGTGTCGAGGCGTTCCTCGTTACCCTCAAGCACGTCCGACCCGGTCGTGGCGTCAGCCTTCAGGCGGTTGACGAGTGCGAAATGCAGCTGGTCGCCCTTTTTTTGCCTGAAGTTCTCTTTGACTTGGATTACCGAGTTCGTCTTCTGCCCCATGTAGGGCTTAAACCGGTTCTCCTGCATGTACTCCCGGAAAAACTTGTCGTCCCATTCCTGGCGCGTCAGGCCAGTGGCGGCTTGTGTATCAGCCATGATGTGGTGCCTTTTTTATCCGTCGAGGATGCTGTCCAACGACGTCGGCCCTTGGAACGCCGGGCGCTGCCCGACATTTGCCGAAGGGATCGACGCCAACGAGGTTGGCGCGAGCGACGGGGCGGCTTGTGGTGCGCCTTGGGCGGGCTGACCTTGCAGCTCCCGGCGCACCTCTTCTTTCAGCTTTTCGCGGTAGTCCGGCTGCTGCATTTCCGCGACACGAAGAAGGTTCTTCGCGGTCTCATATGCAGTCTGTGCAGGGTTTGGTGAGGCAAGGATCTGCTGCACGACCGGATGCGTCGGGTGTGCCGCTGCTATCTCGTAGAGCGGCGTGGTCACCTCGTCGTAATCGGCGTGCGTGGAGCGCATCATGGCTTCCGACTGCGCTGCAGCCTGCTGAAGCAGGGCGCCCTGCATTTCTTGGCGCATGGCCTCCACCTGCTGCTGGATCGCAGCGGCAGGATCGTGAAATGCCAGGTCCTCAAACTCACGTGCAGCGTCGCTCTCGTGCGACTGCTGTTGAGATGCGAGCTGGTGCTCCATCTCTGCGATCTGCTGTTCGTAAGCCTGTCGTTTGTGTCGCTCGGCTGTCAGGGCCTGACGCATGCCGACGATGTCCGGTGACGTGTCTTCCTCGGGTGTCGCAACTGTCTGCTCTGGCGCCGGCGGCGTGCCATCTGCCGGTTCAACCGGCGTATCGCCCGTGACCTGTTGCGCCGCATCGGGCGCATCGAGGTCTTCGACCATGTCGTCGAGAGAAGTGGGTTTGAAGTCGACGTCATCCATTGTGTCGTTGGTCATGTCTTGCCCTCGTCAACGCCCGTATCGTCGGCGGCACGATTGCGCCCGCTGCCCGGCGGCGGCACTCACTGGGAAAGGAAGAAAAACCGCCCTCAGGTAGACGGTTTGCTGTTGTCTTGGATCTCGTGGGCCTTGCGCGATGCAGCGACCTGCGCGCGCGCGATCGCGTGCTTTTCGGCCATGTCGCGTTCGCGCAAAGCGATGTCGGACAGCATCTGCGCCTGCTTTATCGCGAGGTTTTGGCGCGCCTGCTCGTTCTGGAGCAGTTGGTGCTGAAGCTGCGCTTCCGACATGGCCTGTTCGTTCGGTTCAGCGGCCTGCGCGGCTGGATCGACATCATCGTTATCCGCTGACATCTCGGCGATCTCGGCCTTGATTTTCTCGTTGTCGAGCATGGCCTTTTCGATCTGCGCCTGCGCCATGGCCTGCTGCATCTGCTGCGCCTGCTGCTGCTCCGGCGTCGGGGCTTTCTGACCGTCGAGCTGCTCGAGCAGCTTCGACTTGTCACGCAGCGACGAGGACATGATCAGGAGACGCATCCGCGGATCTTCCAGCGGCATGCCCGAGCTTAGCAGCTTCGACAGCTCGTCGAACTGTTCCTGCTGGAGCGACACGACGTCAGGAACCTCCTCGACGTTGATGTCCATGTCCATTTCAGCGGCGACGTTGACGGTCACTTGCGTACGCAGGTCCGCCTCAATCGCTGGATTTTCCTGCAATGCCTGTTGCAGCCGGGCGGTTGCCTCCTGCTTCGGCATGCCCTGACGCTCGGCGTCCTCAATCAGCTTGTCGGCCTTGTCGATGGTGCGGTTGAACCCGACGAACTTGACGTTTTCCTCGTCGTCGGTAACGCGCACCCATTTTTCATCCGTCCAGTATTGACGGACCCGGTTCCATACCGCGCGGTAGACACGGTTCTTGAACGCACGGTGGCGGTTGGTCAGCACTGCGATTTCGACGAGGCCGCCCTGTTGGCTGGCCTGGATCGCACGGCCAGACGCCGCGCCGCCGTCTTTGCCCTGCAGCGCGTTGTTTGCGCCGATCAGGTCGATCTCCGATTTGGCCTCCTGGAGAAGTTCGGCCTGACCGTTCATTTGGATGCTGCTGTCGAGAAAGCCCCAGTCAGCCCCAAACTCGCCATTCATCTCCACATGGCCGTCGGCCCGGTTAAGCTGCCGCTTGACCTCGTCGACGTCATCAACCGCGCCTTCGCGCCCCCACGTCTGGCGATTGTGGAGCATGTGAAGCAGCTTGGATCTCCGCGCGTTGATCTCGTCCTGCGGGCCGATCAGCTTGCGCACGGCGCCGTATCGGTTGCCCTCCTGGTCGATGTAGGCCGACTGCATAATCAGCGGGCATTCCGGCTCCTGATCGCCATCAAGGAACGGCACGTCACCGCCGGCAAGCACGACGCCCTTGCAGAAAATCGCCCACTTCCACGTGGCGCCCTTGCGCCAGCACATCTGCACCACGCGGACGCGCCGGCGATTGCCACTCAGCGTCCAAGTCTTCCATTCGGGCTTGTCCTCGAAATCAGTCGCACGCTCTTCGGCAAACATGCCGTCGAGTTCCTCACGGGCGTGCGGCCACTGCTCCGCCGCGTCGTCCTGATCCATCCATTTGACGACGCCGAGATACCGTGCGTCTGTGTAGTCGTGGCGGCGACTGTGCGGGTCGGCAAACGCAAAATCCCACGGGTGGTGGGTAATCCAGACATCAATGCCGCGCGGTGTTTCCTTGATGTTGACCTCGGCGGTGCAGTGCCCAGCGATGATCATGTCCTCCCACGCGAGCGAGAACGTGTCGTTAAGGTCCTGCGCTTCCTTCACATAGCGCAACGCGTCTGTCGCGGCCTCGGCGGCCTCCTCGTCCTGCGGTGTGCGCGGGAATGCACGCGGGTCAGTACGCTGCTGCGTTTCGAGCCCGAGGAGGAAATCGACTTTTGGCGCGATGCGGTTGATGATCGTCGCCGGCTGCCCGCGCTCGCGGAGGGCTTCGATCTCCGTCTCGGTCAGCTGCTTGTTGTCGTAGTAGTCGCGATCGCGCTGCTGGTTCTGACGGTTGGTCCGGCGGGCCTCGGCTGCGTCTTCGAACGCCTGCACGGCCCACGTGTGCTCTTCCTTCGTGATGGACGCTGCGCGGCGCGGTGACAGGTCTGTCTCCATGGCCGCATAATCGTCCATCTAGAACCCCTTTTCGCTGAGCTGATCGGTTTCCCGCATGCGACTGCGGCGCTCGGCGCGCTCCCAGAGGTCCGGCTTGCGTACCTCTTTCTTCGGCAAGCGCCCGCCCGTCATGTCATCGACCAGGCGGCCAAGTAGCCCGAGCACGTCGACCTGGTCGTCATTCTTGCCCGCGGGGAACGCGAGCAGCTCGGCCATCAGCACATCGACCCACGGCGCATTGCGGGGGAGATAAACTTTCCCTTGTGCGGCGCGAGCCTGAAACGAACGTGACCGCGATGGCTTGTCGGTCAGTGACGCCATCTGTTCGCGGCGGCAATAGACGCGCTGATCCCGCATCATCTTCGTGATGATCGGGTCCATCGACTTGATGATCTGGCCCTGCTCCTCAGCCCAGATCAACGGCCGCCATTGTCGGACCAAGTCAAGGAACGCATCAACCCAGACATCGGACTGCGTCTGACCGCGCCACACGTCGAGGAGGTAAACGTTGTCGTCGGGATCGACACCGGCGACGCCGTGCACCGTGTAGTCACCACCACCGGCCGTCACCGCATAGTCCGATGCGCCGTAGGTGCGCAGGTGCTCCGGTGGTGTATCGTACCAGCGGAACCACTCGCGTTTGAAATAATCTCCGTCGTCTGGCGTCGGCCGCTGCTGATAGAGCGCTGACCATGTGCGCTGCCGCGACGTGTCGGCGCGCAGCTTGGCGACGTCGTCCTCGTTGAACCATTCTGGCCAGAGCAGCTGTCCGGGCGCCCGCCCGATCGGGTCACTCGCATGCTCGGCGAGCATCGGGAGATTGACAACGAACCACTCATGGCCGTCGGTTCCCATCACGGGGCCGGAACGCCCATCATAATCCTCCGGCAGAAGACGTCCCGACAGATCGTCCTCATGCCATCGCGTCTGAATGATTACTTGCCAGGCGTTCGGCTTCAGCCGTGTCGACAGATCGTCCTTGTAGGCTTCCCACGTCTTGTCACGGATCGTCTCGCTGTCC
>JBCBJG010000093.1:0-10806 GCA_038523655.1 Pseudomonadota bacterium
CCGGCTCGGCGTTGCCGGCCAGTTCGATGGCCAGCGTGTATTGGCGCAGCTTATGGGCCCATTGCGCGCAGTCTGCATTGCGGCGCGCAGCGTTTGCGAAGCGGATATCGGCGCGGCTGCGTTCATGGCAGACATCGCGTCGCTGCAACACGAAACTCAGGTCACGAGGTTGTTCCGCTCATGACGACATTCAACGGCCCTTTGCGGGTGGGCATCGGCGGGCCGGTCGGCACCGGCAAGACAACGCTGACGGCAGCGCTCGCGCGCCATTTCGCCGATCAGGTCGACCTCGGCGTGATCACGAACGACATCTACACGCGCGAAGATGCCGAGTTCCTCATGCGCGCGCAGATCCTGCCACTCGACCGGATCATCGGCGTTGAAACCGGCGGCTGTCCCCACACGGCGATCCGCGAGGATTGTTCGTTGAACCTCGCGGCAATCGCGGAAATGTCAGAGCGGCACCCAAAGCTGCAACTCGTCCTGATCGAGTCCGGGGGGGATAATCTGGCGGCGACTTTTTCTCCTGATCTCGCAGATCTCACGATCTACGTGATCGACGTCGCACAGGGAGAAGAAATTCCCCGCAAGGGCGGGCCGGGGATCGTGAAATCCGATCTTCTCGTCATCAACAAGACCGATCTGGCGCCGCACGTTGATGTCGATATCGACGTGATGCGCTCGGATACGGAACGGATGCGTGGCGGGAAACCCTTCGTGTTCGCGAACCTGAAGCGAGACGACGGCGTGGCGCAGATCGCCGACTTCCTCGTCGACATGGGCGGGCTGAGTGGGCCGGGCGCGGTGAACTGAGTGAACTGATCTGGGCGCCATGGATTGCGTGGGTCGCACCGTGTCGGTGCGCCAGACTGGTTCAAGCGAGATCGGCTCAAGCCAGACCGGCTCAAACCAGACCGGCTCAAGGCAGACCGGCTTAGACAGGGCACGCTCACGTCAGACTGGCTAACCGCGGACAGGTTGACCTCAGACCGGGGCCGGGTCGCATTTCGCTGCGATGTTGGCGATCCGAAACCGTCACCACTGTCCCGCGCGGGCCAGTGTACGACGACGACACGACATCTACGAGGTGCGCGATGACCAAGTTGCTGACGGCGTCCGATCTTCGGCTCATCCAGCAGGGGTATCATCCGCGGCCCGAAAAATCGCAACCGCTGCTGGCCGAGGCGTACATCGATCCGAATTGGCTGGCGGTCGAGCGGGAGGTAATCTTCTTTCGGTCTTGGCAATGGTGCTGCCATGCCGAAAAGCTGCGGCGGACGGGTGACTATGTCGTCGTCGATGTGCAGGGCCGATCGATCTGCATCGTGCGGGATTCGCGGTCGGAATTGCGCGCGTTCTACAATGTGTGCAAGCAACGCGCGCATGAGCTGCTGTGCGGCGAGGGCCAGGTGACGCGGATCATGTGTCCGTATCATGCGTGGGTCTACGATCTTGGCGGTCAGCTTCGACGGGCGCCGCATACCGAGCATCTGACGGATTTTTCGACGGAAGATATTTGTCTCGATGCCGTGCAGGTCGAGGAATTCTGCGGGTTTATCTACGTCAACCTCGATCCGGACGCTGCGCCCCTTGCCGAGCAATCAGGCGCGCTGCGGGATGAAATCATGGCGTTCGCGCCGGACGTCGACGATCTCACATTCACGCACCGGCTGGAATTCACGATCAAGTCCAATTGGAAGAACGTCGTCGACAATTTCCTCGAATGTTACCACTGCCCAACCGCACACAAGGACTTTTGCTCCATGTTGAAGATGGACACCTACAAGGTGACCACGCACGGGATCTACTCGAGCCACATGGCGAAAGCTGCCGCGGGAGAAAATACCGCCTACAGCGTCGAGGGGGCGACGGTCGACGATCACGCCGTCTGGTTCCTGTGGCCGACGACCTGTCTGCTGCGATACCCCGGCCGGGGAAATTTTCTCGTGATGAACATCGTCCCCATCGATGAGAACACGACGCGCGAAACCTACGACTTCTACTTCGAGACAGCCGAGCCGATCCCATCCGAGTGGGAGGCGATCGCCTACGTGCGCGATGTGCTGCAGCAGGAAGACATCGACCTTGTCGAGAGCGTGCAGCGCGGCATGCGTACGCCCGCGTTCACGCAGGGGCGGATCGTTCACGACCCGGACGGGTCAGGCAAGAGCGAGCATGCCGAGCACCACTTCCACGGCCTTGTCCTCGACGCCTACGGCCAAGCCGCGGCCGGCGCGCACTGAGGAAGAGCTGGTGACGAACATTCTCCTCATCATGGCCGATCAGCTCGCGCCCCAATTCACCGGCGCCTACGGTCATCCGCTGGTGAAGACGCCACATATCGATGCGCTTTCGGCGCGCGGCATGCGGTTTGATGCGGCGTACTGCAACGCACCGCTGTGCGCGCCGTCGCGGTTCAGCTTCATGTCCGGGCAGTTGGTCACGCGGATCGCTGCCTACGACAACGCAAGCGAGTTTCCGGCGTCGGTCCCGACATTCGCGCATTACCTGCGACAGATGGGGTACCAGACCTGTCTTTCCGGCAAGATGCACTTCGTCGGTCCAGATCAGCTCCACGGATTCGAGACACGCGTCACGACGGATATTTATCCGTCCGACTACGCCTGGACGCCGGACTGGGAACTGCCCGATGAGCGGATCGACAAGTGGTATCACAACATGGAAACCGTCCGTGAGGCGGGCGTGGCAGCCACGACATTCCAGATCGATTATGACGAAGAGGTCGCCTTCGCGGCGCGTCGGCAATTGTTCGAGTATGCGCGCGATCGCTCGCGGCCGTTCTGCATGGTGGCGAGTTTTATTCATCCGCACGATCCGTATGTGGCGCGGCCGGAGTGGTGGGATCTTTATGATCACGCGGCGATCGAAATGCCTGAAAATGTTCCCGGGCCCGACGAACAGGATGGGTTTTCCCGCCGCCTGATGGACGGGATCGAAGCGAGCACAGTCCACGTCACAGATGCCGAAGTGCGGCGCGCGCGGCACGCGTATTTCGCGAATGTCTCTTACTTTGACAGCAAGGTAGGCGAGCTGGTGCGCACGCTCGACGAGACGGGGATGCTGGACGAAACGGTTGTGTTCGTGACCGCCGATCATGGCGACATGCTCGGCGAGCGGGGCCTCTGGTACAAAATGAACTTTTTCGAGCACTCGGCGCGGGTGCCGCTGGTTGCGGCTGGCCCGGGCGTCGCGCAAGGGACCGCACGTAACGCCTGCTCGCTCGTCGATATTCTCCCGACCTTCCTCGATATCGCAGCCACGTCCAAGAACGATCTGCCGACCATGGGCCAACCCGTCGACGGCCGCTCGCTCATGCCGCTGCTCCGTGGCGACGATGATCCGATCGACGAGGCGATTGGAGAATATTGCGCGGAGATGACGCCGAGCCCCGTCTTCATGATCCGCCGTGGTCGTTACAAGTATATCCACTGTGATGTCGATCCGCCGATGCTGTTCGATCTCGAGAGGGACCCTGCTGAGCGCGCGAACCTCGCGGACGATCCGGCCTTCGCGGATATCGCAGAGGCCTTCCGGGCAGAGGTTGCTGGGCGTTGGAACAGCGCTGAAATCCGCGCCAACGTGATCGCAGCGCAAAAGTCGCGGCGGGCGATCTACGAAGCGATGACGGCTGCGGGGACGCTTACGTCCTGGGACTATCAGCCGGTGCGAGACGCGGCCAACGAGTATGTCCGTAATCATATGGATTGGACCGCAGCCGCGGAGAAATATCGCGTGCCGCTGAGGGATGGAGACGATCGCACGTGAGCGATGCGCTCGACGGGAAAGTCGCGCTCGTCACAGGTGGGCGGGGTGGTATCGGCCGGGCGATCTGCGCGCGCTTTGTCCGGGAGGGCGCGGTTGTCTACGCGGCAGATCTCACCGATAGCGGTTCTCTCGGCGCGTCGCCGGCGCCCGGGGAGTTTATTCGCCTTGATGTCGCGCGCGAAACGGACGTCGTGGCAGCCATCGCGTTGATCGCAGAGACGCACGGCAAGCTGGATATCCTGGTCAATGCTGCCGGCATTGAGATGGAAAAGACGATCGAGGAGACGTCGCTGGAGGAGTGGAATCGCTCCTTCGCGGTCAACGTGACCGGCACCTTTCTTGTCTCGAAGCACGCGCTGCCACTGCTACGCGCGGCGGTTGCCACATCGCGCGGCGGGCCATCGATCATCAATTTCGGATCCTACGACGGTTTCATTGCCGATCCAGGGCTCGCCGCCTACTGCGCAACGAAAGGCGCCGTCCATGGCCTGACGCGCGCGATGGCGTGTGATCACGGACCGGAAGGCATCCGGGTCAATGCTCTCTGTCCCGGTTATGTCGATACGCCGATGCTGCAAAGTTTTTTCGAGGGCGATGGGTCAGGCGGCGATGGCGGCACGATTGATACGCTGCAACAGGCTGTGCGGGATGTCCATCCGATGCGTCGTTACGGGACCCCGGACGATGTCGCCAACCTCGTGAACTGGCTGGCCGGCGACGAGGCGCGCTACGCGGCCGGTCAGCTTTGGGTACTTGACGGTGGTTTGTCGGCGCAAGTCCAGCAGATGCGTCTGTAACGGGCGGGGAGGGAAAAACTCTTCTGCACGGAGAGAGAGATCCGCGAGGGAGGCTTTTTTCTGCGGCGATCGGCGGCGGGGCGCGCGCGAGAGAGAAATAGACCTGCCAAAAGTAGGAGCCGGGCGACCTGTGGGCCGACATGCGCTGGTCACCGGCGGCACTCGGAGCATCGGGGGGGCAATCGTCGATGCGTGCGCTGCAGGGGGCGCCTCGGTACTGGCCTGCGGGCGAGGTGCGCGTCCGAGCGATCTCGCGGAAGCGGTTGCGTGGCAAACCGTCGATGTTTCCCGCAGCGAGGATGTGGCGCAGCTGCTGAATGCGAGCGAGCCGGTAGACATCCTCGTCAACAACGCCGGGGTTCAGGTCGAGAAGACGGTGGTCGACAGCACGGATGACGATTTCGCCGCGGTGATCGGCACGAATGCGAAAGGCGTGTTCCTGACGTGCCGTGCATTTATCCCCGCCATGGCAGCGCGCGGCGGAGGCGTGATTATCAACATCGGCTCGATCTCAGGACATGTCGCGGATCCTGGCATGGCGCTCTACAACGCGTCGAAGGCATTCGTGCACGGGCTGACACGGTCCATTGCGGTGGACCACGGGAGCGCTGGCATCCGCTGCAACGCCATTTGTCCGGGCTAGATCATGACCGGGATGGCGGACGCCGCCTTCGCGACGGCCGATGACCCTGGCGCCGCGAAGTCCGATGCTCTTTCGCGTCACGCAGTTGGCCGTTTCGGCATGCCGGAGGATATTGCGCGCGTTGCCGTCTGGCTTGCGTCCGACGATGCCGCCTTCGTGACAGGCCAGACCTTCACCGTCGACGGCGGCCTCACCGCCGCATCCCCGTTGCAGCCCGGGCTCTTCTTACTCGAGCCGGACAAACACCGCCTTTACCAGCCGGTGGCAGGACGTTCACTCTCAAGTCGTGGACCCGCGAGCGCGTAAGTCGAGAAAAGTCTCACGTGAGACTCTTTTCCTGTGGAGGCGATCCCACTCTGTTCTCTTCGCTGCTCGCGTAACCTGCTGAAAACGTGAGGGAGTTTTGGTAGCGGAGGAGGGACTTGAACCCCCGACACGCGGATTATGATTCCGCTGCTCTAACCAGCTGAGCTACTCCGCCGACCGGTGCCGGACGCCCTTTAGGCGTCGGAGCGCCGGTATATGAAGGGCGGTCGTCGGCTGTCAACTCTGCGGTGTGCGCCTGCGTTGGGGGCTCCGGCGATGGCCGTAGAATGGAGCGGGGAGCATCGGGCTCAGCGCGCGGCAATGCTTAGACGGCGTGCGCGGCAAGATGGGCGTATGCGGGCTCTGCTGCTGCGGCCAGTGCGCGGTGTGCTGGGTTGTCGAGTGCCGGCTTTGGTCGGGCAGCGCCGAACCCGGTCGAGCGCTCAACCTGCCCATACCAGTGCGTTGCCCATACGCCGTCACACGGCCAGCGGCCGGCGGGCCAGGTGAGCATTGCCTCGTCGAACGCAATATCGAGTGCATCGCAGAGGGCGCTGAGCGTGCGGCGTGGATCTGCCAGCACGTTGTCCGCATCAATGACCGACGGGCGGATGCCGCGCTGTTCGGTGATTTCGTCGAACAACACGCGTTGCTGCTCGAAGCCGAGGTCGGCAAGCGTGACGGTATCGCGTTTGGCGGCATAGCTCGCGACGACGCGCGCAGGGGCGCGGATGAGAAAGACGTGATCGGCGTCGGCGAACCAGTGGCGCGGCACGGCGTCGACCATGTGATGCGTCATGTGCTTTTCGTACTGGAGTGCCGCGGACGCGGCGGACGCGACGGCCCGGTCGGCAAGCGCCTCGGCGACGACAGCCGGGTCTGTCGGCTGGCTGGCAAGAATTTCTTCCTGCATCGGATGGACGACGCCGGTCGCGTGGAGGTACGCCGCATAAAACGGCTCGTCGACGGCGGCGCAGTCTGGCCGGTTCGCAAAAGCGCGCATCATCGCGGTCGACAGATTGCGCGGACCTGACCACATGGCGATTCGCCGGATCGTGCTCGTTGGTTTTGCTTTGGGCGTTGCTTGGGATGTTTTCTCGGTTGTTCTCCGGGTCTTTATCGGGCGGGTCATCCGGTTTTTGCTCCGTCGAGCCGCATGCCGCGATACCAGAGAGAGCGCCGGGCACGCGCGCGGTAGCCGGCGGCGATCCGTAGGGTGATCGGGCCCGGCAGTTCCGTCGATGCGCCCGATGCGGCCGCCAGCACCGGCGCGATCTGGCGACCGTCGATCTCGAAGACCGGTGTGACGCCCGCGAACGTGCCGGTCACGAACGCCTCGTCCGCGCCGTACGCGTCAACGAGAGAAAAATCCTGTTCGTGGGCATCGATGCCGAGTTCGGCGCATACGCGGAGAATATTCCGGCGGGTGATGCCGCCGAGGCAATACATGCCAGACGAGGTGACAACGGTGCTGTCACGGACAATGAAGAAGTGCGTGGAGTTGCACGTGGCAACAAAGCCGCGCGGGTCGAGCATGAGAGCTTCGTCAGCGCCGGCCTTGGTCGCCTGGATGCAGGCCTGAATGCAGTTCAGCTTGGAATGGCTGTTGAGCTTTTGATCCTGCTGGTCCGGACCCGTGCGCCGGATTGTGGAGGTAAACAGCGAGAGGCCGTTTGCCTCGCTCTCGGGTGCGGGTGATTTATACTCCGCGATGATCACGATCGTCGCGGCCGAGATGGTGACACGTGGGTCTTGATATGGCGTCGACTTGATGCCGCGCGTGACCATCAGGCGGATATGCACCCCGTCCGTCATCGCGTTCGCGTCGAGGCAGTCGAAAAGTCGGTCTGCGAGTGCGTCGGGTGTGACGCCAATGTCCATGTCGATCGCGCGCGCGCCTTCGTACAGCCGGCGCAGGTGCGCGTCGAGGAAGGCGATCCCGCCGTCGATGACGCGCAGACCTTCCCAGACACCGTCACCGAGGATGAAGCCGGAATCGAACACCGACACGGTTGCTTCGGCCCGCGGTACAAGCGCGCCGTTGATCGAAATCAGGATGTCGGCGTTGCGTGGGTCTGTGCGATGCGCGTGTGAGCCGAGTGTGTCTTGCGTTTCGAAGGCACCCGCGTGCGTGCTATCCGCCTGCGCGTCATCTTTCGGCACGTCTCAGGCGCTCCGCGCCATGATGAAGTCATCGGGGCTGCGTTGTGCGGCGGACGCGACAGGCGCGCGATACGTCGCGGCGATCCATCCGCCGCCGAGCACCTCTGCGCGCGGGTCGTCGCTCGCATACATGACGCATGCCTGGCCGGCAGCGACGCCGAGTTCGCCGGCATCGAGGCGGACGGAAACGGCGTTGGTTTCAGGGTCGACCAGCAGACGGGCCGGGCGGGGCGGTTGGGTCGAGCGAATGCGCGCGGCAATTTCCATCCCTTCGGTAGCGATCTCACCGATCGGTAGCGCGCCGATCCAGTTGACGTCGCGAAGCGAGACCTCGTGGATACGCAACGCTTCCTGCGGGCCGACAACGACGCGGTGCGTGTCGGGCTCGAGGCGCACGACATACAGCGGATCGCCGGTTGCGACCCCGAGACCGCGGCGTTGCCCGATCGTGTAGTGGATAATGCCGTCGTGCCGACCGAGAATGCGGCCGTCGAGGTGCACGATGTCGCCCGGCTCCGCAGCGCCGGGGCGCAGCCGCTCGATGACATCGGCATACCTGCCGTCTGGCACGAAACAGATGTCCTGGCTGTCCGGCTTTGCCGCGACAACCAGACCGAAACGGTCGGCGAGTCCGCGGACCTCGGCCTTGGTCAGGTCGCCGAGCGGGAAGCGGAGAAAATCGAGCTGGGTATCGGTGGTCGCGAAGAGAAAATAACTCTGGTCGCGATCGGCGTCGGCGGCGCGATGGAGCGCGCGACGGTTACCGGCCCGGCGCGAGGCGATGTAGTGCCCGGTGGCGAGCGCATCGGCACCGAGGTCGCGGGCGGTCGTGAGCAGATCCTCGAACTTCACCGTCTGATTGCAGGTGACGCACGGGATCGGCGTCTCTCCGGCGAGGTAGCTGTCCGCAAACTGTTCCATCACCGCGTTGGTGAAGCGATCCTCGTAATCGAGCACGTAATGCGGGATGCCGAGTTCTGCGGCGACGCGGCGCGCGTCGTGAATGTCGGTGCCGGCGCAGCATGCCCCTTTGCGCTCGATGGCTGCGCCATGATCGTAGAGCTGAAGTGTGATGCCGACGACGTCGTATCCTGCATATTTCAGCGCGGCGGCTGTGACCGAGGAATCCACGCCGCCAGACATGGCAACGACGACCCGGTTGTCAGCCGGTGCGCCGTGCAGACCCATGATCTCATGGACCCAGTCATAGTTGGAGGTGAGATCCGTCATGGCGGTGCTTCAGGTTTGCAGGTGGTCAAAGCAATTCGGGCGCGGATGCGCGCTGCATTCTGCGCGCCTGCCGGCGGCTCTGGCCGGATGCCTAGCACATATCGGCGTAGGTCTCAGGCGATCAAGTGTTCTGGGGAGTGCCGGCGTGTTGAAGCAACGCACCCTCGGTGATCGCCCGCGTTCTCACCGCAAATCACCCGCGATCACGAAAAAGAGAAGTCTCGTGATTGGCGTCACATTCGAGCATTCCGGGCTCCCCTATCACTGGTCTCACGAACAGAGACGCAGTTACAAACCCGAGGGGATCACGACCATGTTCAACAAAGCGCTCATCGCCGCAGCAACCGCAGCCTTCATCGGCGCCACGGCAGCTCCCGTCACTCAGGCGGAGGCCGGAAGCCTGAACTTCAGCATCTCCTTCGGCAAAAAGTCCTTCAAGAAATCGTTCAAGCGGAAAACGCTCAAGCGCCGCGGCAAGGCAAGCCGCAAGCGCGCCAGCACCAACCGCCGACGCGCGAACACCACCCCCAGGTCACGCAAGACAACGCGGCCAACATCGCAGAAATGCGCGTCGGGCCTCAAAGTGCAGGGCGTTTGCATGTCCAAGAGCTACAAGCGGAAACTGGAAGCGGCCCAGAAAGAGATCAACGAGGCGAGGCTCTACCGCCAAGCGATAAAGCGTTGCCGCATCGCGGGTGATAAACTGGCACGCGAGGGTGCCACGTCGCGTACCCTGAAAAATGCCACTGCGCGTTGCATCGGCAAGGTTCACCAACGCTTTGGCTACTAGGGACGCATAGCGGGCCACCCGGGAGGGTGGCCCATTCTCGTTCGGCGAGCCGAGGGCGGTTCCGAACACTGACTGGTCACGTTTCAATCCGCCGGTGACACGCCGACACGATCCGAACGTTGGCGGTGGCATGGGGTTTGCGAGCGCTCGATGGCGAAGTGGCCAGCCATATTATTCTCCATATCTGGCACGGTTCTTTCAACGCCGTTCATCATGCCGCGTAAGGGGATTTTAAATGCAACCCTGTAGCGTGGTTAGCGAAGGTAAAGGTCAGGTGTTGAGTATTATGACCGAGCAGCCCTACCGCGCCCGCGCGCGCTATGTCATCGGCCCGGACGGAAGCCCGCTCACGATTGCGGATCTCCCGTCGCCGGATACCAAACGCTGGGTGATCCGGCGCAAGGCAGAGGTGGTCGCGGCAGTACGTGGCGGCCTGCTGAGCCTCGATGAGGCGTGCGAACGCTACCGCCTGACGGTGGACGAATTCCTGAGTTGGCAGCGCTCGATCGACAAGCACGGGCTTGCCGGACTGCGCGCCACGCGGGTCCAGGACTACCGCTCCTGAGCACACGCCTGTGGTGCCGCGACTGCTCGCGCAGACGGTCATGATGCTGTCACGCGGATCAGAGATATCGAGATATGGGTCGGCGGCACTGCTGCGAGGCCCATAAGCAGAGCGCCGCATGCCCAGCATGCGGCGCTCGTTGGTTTCCGGGCCAGAACAACTGCAGTGCCCATCGATGCCGTTTCGCCCCATGTTGGCGCGGCGGTATGCGCGGCCGCATTGGTGCAAGGACGATCAGAACGGGCGCTGCGCGATGCGCGGGCGGCCCGGCGTGCGTTGTGGCGCGGGTGGCGTTACATCGACATGCAGGCACTCGGTGCTGCCGATCGCCCAGCGTTCCACTTCGCTGGTCAGGCGCTTCGAGATCGTGGGCGTGAGCTTCAGGTTGGTGCTGCTCACCCGCGTCCGGCTGCCGACACCCAGTAAATCGAGCCGGAATGCCTTAAGGCCGCGGCGGTCGAGTTTTGCGCGCTCGTGGATCGTAAGCGTGCCGCTCGCCGACGTTGCCCCACCCCCTGCGGCGAGC
>JBCBJG010000094.1:0-10769 GCA_038523655.1 Pseudomonadota bacterium
GGGGTGGCGTGTCCCACTGCGGGGTCTATCGGAAAGGATCGCGCGGGCCAACCAGATGGTGCATGCGTCAGGCCCGGCATGCCGCAAACGCAGACCACAAAACAAGACGGGCCCCGGTTTCCCGGAGCCCGTAATGGTGTCGGATCAGCTGTCGCTCGCGGTGTTGATCAGTACAGTTCGTAGCGAAGACCGAAGCGGATTTCCTGGTCGAGCTTGCTCTGGATGTCGATATCGTCACCTACGCCGCCGACGACCGTCACGATGTTCGCACCGGAGTAGGTCGCGCGGTAGTTGACGTCTGCCAGCCAGCCATCACGAAGCTCGAAGCTTGCACCGGCGGTTGCCGAGATTGCCCAACCAATTGCGAGGTTGTCCTCGGCGCGATCCGCCGAAGCGCGGGCGATGTCTGCCTGTTCGATGTCACAGTTCAGCAGCGGGCCGATGGCCGGACCGGCCGTCGCGGTACAGTTCGTGTAGTTCACGCTGCGCTGCGTTTCGATCTCGTAGATCGACATGCCGAGACCACCGCCGACATAAGGGCGGAAGCCGTTCCACTTGTCGAAGTCGTAGTACAGGTTCGCGAGGACCGTATGGTTCTGGAATGAGATCGTTTCGCTGCCTTCGGTTTCAATCCGGAAGGTGATCACGTCCTGAACGATGATTTCCTGCGTCGGGTCCACCGGGCTGGCGACTCGCACGTCACCCACACGCTGGAAGCTCTCGAAGAACGTGCCGCTGCGTTTGTAGACCGGCTCATCCTTGCGGAAGTCGCCAGTAATATCGAAGCGCCAGTTCGGAGCGAGGTAGCGGCCGAAACCGAACGACCAGGACTCGACCCCTTCCGGATCGATCACGCCGGTAGCGCCCGTTTCGATATCAGTGTTGGTCATGAAGCCGTAACCGAAGTCGGCCCGCAGATACCAGGAGACGGTCTCCGGCATCGACACCGCTTCGGGGACGAGAATTGTCTCGATGGCTTCGTCGTGAATGCCGCCCTTCAGGCCGGCATGATACTCTTCAGTGGCTTGCGCCAGGCTCGTTGCGCCGAGCAGGAGTGCGGCCGCGGCGGTAAGCGTACTGCGACAGAACATGTACTAGGTCCTCATGAACGCCCGGTCCGCGACGCTAAACAACAGGACCGAAACAACTGACTCACGTGTCTCTGTCGGTGACGCTAGGCGACAACGCTTAAGCGAGACTTAATGCGCGTACGGAATTGACACGCTGGCTGATGCGGCCCGCCTCGCGGCGGTCGAGACGCGTATTCGGACGCTTTCCCCGGCGCTTTCCGGCGGCGCTGACGTCGGCCGCTGATCGACGGCCCGCCTCGCGGCCGTCGCACCCCGGCGCAGCTGCCCTACCCGCCGCCAAGCTCGACAGCGCCCGGGCGTGCGCAACCGCGCGCAGGTGCATGGCCCGGCTTGACCGTTCCCTGCAGATTCGCTTCCCTGTGGTCGACGCGGGGGCGATGCGGGGAACGAGCGTGCGGGAAGACGCGTGGATAGGGCAGCGCGCGGTGCGGGCATGTGCCGTGATCGTCACGGCAGCGCTGCTCGTACTCGTCGGGCACGGCGCTGCGCCGGCATCCGCTTACGCCGCCTTCACGACGCGGGTCGTCGACGGCTGGACGATCAAGTCCCGCAGCAACGCCGAGGGCCGCCTTTTGGCGTGCTCGATGCAGCGCGAATTCACCGCCAACAAAGGCGACGGACGGCTGCGCGTCAGCGTGATCGCCTGGCCAAACAGCGTCTTCGTGCTCATCCGTGGCACAGAGCAGTTTCTGCGCGGCGAAGGCATTGCGGCCTTCGAGGTCGTGAGCGACCGCGGTCCGCTGTTCGCTGGCAACGTCCGCTTCGCGAAGTCCGAGTTGATGTTTGCTCTTAGCGGTGAGGACGCCCGGGCGCGTGTCGCCGCCGGTTCCGGCTGGTCCGTGACGATGAACGGGCGGCGGATCGCCCGTTTCCCGATCGACGGCGCGGCCGCGGCAATGCAGGCCGTCGAGAGCTGCGGGAACCTTCCGGCGAGCCAGCTGCGCCCGAACGCCGCCGCCGAACCTGAGATCGCCGCGCTCCCCGGCGTTCCGACCCCCGAACTCCCCGGCCCGGCAACTCTCGGCGTCACGGCTCGGCCCGTCGGTGCGCCGCCCGCGCTGCCGAACCTCTCTAATGCAGATCAGCTTCGATCGATCGCCACGGCCTTTTCCCGCGAGATCGCGCGCCCACAGCTGCGCGTCACCGCGTACCAGGGCGGTGTGCTCCAGTGGCGCTATGCGGACGCGATTTCGAGCGGCGCCGCCATGATCACCCAGCAGGCCGAGAGCGCCCGCTCGTACGCCGCGCGTCTGTCGATCAGAGCCGACGAGTGCGAGGAAAGCGTGCTGACGTTGCCGCTGGTCGAACGCACGCTCGATGACGGCGCACAGGCAAGTGTCGTCAGCATGTGCCGCAGCGCGATGGGCGTTACCGTCCGGCATGTACACGTTGCCACCCGCCAAGGCGCCGAAACCGTGGTCGTGAACTACGAGACCCAGCTTGGCCCCGACCGAGCGGACCTGCCCGCAAGCTCTGACCGCTATGCCGACGCATTCCTCGCCGCCCTGACCAGCTTACGCGAAGGCTGAGCTGAGAGCCGCGACATTTGAGGCTTTATTCCCCCCGTCCCGTCGCTTTGTCATTTTGCCTCGCTGGCCTCGGCTCTCTGGCATCCGGGGCGCGACCAGCAAATCATCTGTTCACGTTTTGATCGGGATGGCGGGGCAAGACCATCCGTGTAGCCTCCCGGCCGATGAGTGTTGCGCGTGAACGCACGGGTATCGAACGAGATCGCTGGCGACCGGCGGCTTATGTCGTCGCCTTCGTTGCGACGTCTCTGTTCTGCACGGCTCCAGGCGACCGGCTCGAAGCCGCGCCACCCGAACGCGCAAAGCCACCCCACTGCGCACCCGCCACGCTGATCAAGGGCAACGTCTCGCGCGGCAAGCGCCGATATTACCTCCCCTCCCACCGGTCGTATGCGCGGGTGAAAATCAACCGTCGCGGCGAGCGCTGGTTCTGTACCGAGAGCGAGGCTGTCGCAGCCGGCTTTCGCCCCGCAGCTGCAGCCAAATCCCGCTTGCGCCGCGCGGTTGCCGATGCGGCCGACTTCATTGTTCCGGACGACGCACCGTCGCGGGCGTGTTCGATCAAGGGCAATGTCTCTCGCGACGCCAAGCGCTACCACGTGCTCGGCACGCCGTACTACGCGGAGACAAAAGTAGAGCCGCGGCGCGGCGACCAATGGTTCTGCTCCGAAGGGGATGCCCGCGCGAAAGGTTTCGAGCGAGCCGGCCGATACGTGGCAGGCCGGCTGTCCCGGCTTGACCGCGCCGACTGCTCTCTCCCTGACGCACCCGAACGTCCGCCGGGCTGCACGATCAAAGGGAACATTAATTCACGCAAGGTCCGCATCTACCACGTGCGTGGATCACAGTACTACGCGGAGACAACGGTCACGCGCGCCCGCGGGGAACGGTGGTTCTGCACCGAGGCGGAGGCAGTTGCAGCCGGCTGGCGCGCACCGCGACGGGCGCGCGAGCCGCTCGCGTGCGAAGCGGGCGGCGCGGTAGAAGCCGTCGCGCCGGAAGGAACCGCTGCCGGGTTGAGCCCGTCACGCGCCGTACCTGCATCCACCAACTGAACCGACAGCCTCAAGCCTGCGCCAGCTCTCTGAGCCCTAGCCGGATAAGATCTTCGGTGGTCGCGTCGGTGGGTGCGTTTTTCATCGCCGCCGACACTGCGCTCGCTGCGTGCGCCTGCGGGTAGCCGAGGTTGACGAGCGCCGAGATGGCATCTGCGGCATGCGCGCCGCTCGGCACATCGATGACGCCGCGATCGTTGCCCGCACCGCCTGCGGGAGAGACGGTAGCGCCAGCCTCTCCGGTGGTACCGATGATCGCTGGCGCCTTGTTCTGCAGCTCGGTGACGATCCGCTGCGCGACCTTGGGCCCGACGCCCGGCGCGCGTGCCACCATCGCTTTGTCTTGCAACGCAATTGCGTTGGTCAGGTCGGCGGTCGTGAGAACGGAGAGTAATGCCAGGGCCGATTTCGCGCCGACGCCCTGCACCGATTGCAGCAGCCTGAACCACCGTCGTTCCAGTTCGTTTGCGAACCCGAAGAGGCGGATTTCCTGCTCGCGCACGTGGGTCTCGATGGCCAGCGTGCAGGTTTCACCGATGGCGGGCAGACTTGCGAGCACCCGCGTCCCGCAGTGGACCTCGTACCCGACGCCGCCAACGTCGAGGATGACGAAATCGTCGCCGAGCGCATCGACGGTACCGCGGAGTTTTCCGATCATCAGGCGGCGACCGGCTTGGTCCGCCGCGGCGCACGTGCCGTCGATCTCACAGGCGCTGTGGCCGCGACGAGCGCATGGG
Source organism: Pseudomonadota bacterium (assembly GCA_038523655.1). Lineage (GTDB taxonomy): Bacteria > Pseudomonadota > Alphaproteobacteria > Rhizobiales > CALHAX01 > CALHAX01. The sequence continues at coordinate 4,413 of JBCBJG010000094.1, forward strand.
TCGTGCGGTGATGCGCATGGCAAATCGCGATTGCGAGGGCATCCGCTTCATCTTCGCTATCCGGCCGCGCGCGGGGCAGTAGATGCCCGAGCATCGCGCGGATCTGCGCTTTGTCGCCGTGGCCTGCGCCGATCACGGTCTTCTTCACAAGGTTCGGCGCATACTCACTGACAGGCACGCCCGATAGCGCCGGCACCAGCATCGCCACGCCGCGCGCTTGCCCAAGTTTCAGCGTCGCGCGTGCGTTCGTGTTGACGAAGGTCTCTTCGACGCCCGCCTCGGCCGGAGCATAAAACGCCATCACTTCCTGCAGCCCGTGATGGATTCCCGCGAGCCGCGTCGCGAGATCGGCGTCGGTGTCGGGTTTCACGAGCCCACAGGCAACGAAGCTCAACCGCGAGCCCGATGCCTCGATGATCCCCCACCCCGTCCGCCTAAGCCCCGGATCGATCCCGAGTATCCGCACCGTCCCCATCTGAGCCCCCTCGGATGTCGCGCTGACCCACAGTCTACCGAGGATCGCACTGATTCGCTTACCGAACGAGAACAACAGGAGAACGGTTGATCGGAGGTTAACGCGCAAGCGGAGCCCGGCGCGCCCGTTGTGCAAGAAAGGACCGCCGTTGTCAGTCGTCAGCGTGCGCAGACGGTGACTGCGACGCCGGTGCTTGATGGTGCTCTGCGAGCCCCTTGGCAGGAGAAAAAAACATACTGTCAACAAGCCGGAACGTGCCAACGAGCAGCGTGATGACCACTGCGATCCAGCATGCGGCCGTGACGATCACGAACGGCGTTTCCGTCCCAAGCCTGAGCTGAAACTGGTCGAAGTAGGAAAACATACGCACCGCCGTCGCCAGGCCGCCGATTGCAAGCAAGATCAAGACAGCCTTCTGCGCGCGGACATGCCCTGTGGCGCTCGGTGGCGCGTGAGCAAGCGTGCGTGCCAGCCAGTGGTCCTGCAAGGAAAGCGCGACGGCGATCAGGCTGCCGAGTGACGCGAACGCGACGACGCTCACCAGACCATCAGGGGTATCACCGCGCCCGAGGGTCAGGATCGGCGCGAACGTTGCGGCAGCGAGCAGGAGGTAATTCAGTGCGAGCATACGCATCGTTTAGTCTCCCTCATGAAGGACAGCCTCGCGGTGGTTGGGAAATTCTCCCGATTGAACGCTGTTGGCGGTACGCACGGTTGATGCGCCTGAGGACCCCGTTTGCTTTGATTTTCTGAAGCCCACGGTTGAACGTCTCGCGCCGAGCAAAATCACGGAAAACGAGCTGATAGGGCGTTGGGCAGAAGATCGGCGCAAAGGCGATCGCGTTTGTGTCGAGCGCCGCCCCCTGCGCAATTCCCTCCCGCGTGTAGTGATCGAAAATCAGTTCATCCGCGATCACCGCGTCGACAAACCGATCCGCGAACATGACGGAATGGGCGCGTTGGTCGGCCCGCTCGATGTAAAATCGCGCGCGTTCGCTCAACGGGCGCAATTGCGGCAGCACGACGGTCGAGCCGGCGAAGCTCACAAGTCGGAGTTGACCAAGCTGCTGCAGCGGGGATGCGCCGAGCCCGTTCGGAAACTCCGTGCGGCGGAAGAAAATTCCGTTCTGATACCGGACGTAAACATCGGAGCGTGCGCCGGCCAATTCGACGTCTCGCGGCACGGTGGATACGGCCGTAAATCGTTCGTCGTCCCGGTAAGCCTGCCAGTGCCGCGTGAACGGCATCACATGAAATTCGACGCGGACCTGCGGAGCCTGCGCCGCGAACGCCGCGCGAATAATCTCCGTCTCCCGTCCCCTGCCATCGATGGTGACTTGCGGCGGAAGCAGCGGAACCACGATTCGCACGAGATTGGCATCGCGCTCACGCGGCAGTCCGGAGGCCAGCCCGAAGAGAAACGCGAGCAAGCTCGTCACCGCCAACAGCACGTTGATGCTCCGCCGGACCCAGTGACGGTCAAGGAAAGGTTCAGGAAATCGGGGCACGTGAGCGTTCCGACGCGACCGTATCCTTCCATTCCACGTCCCTGAAGAACACGTAGAACCGACCGGCGTTCAAGAGATCGTAGGCGCTGTTCACGGCAAAGACGATCAGCACCCACCACACAGCGAAGTGCTCGGATTGCACACCGAGCGAGCCGAGCACGGCGACCGCGTCATAGTAGATGGTCGCAAACATGTGCGGCGACGTCGGCAGCAGGTCGATCAGATTTGCCTCGGTCTGCACCGCTTCGCGCACACATGCAGTCTCGACGGATTTGCACGTCCCGACGATCGCGAAGGGAGCCAACGCCGCCAGGCCAGCGACGAGATTGTTCCGCCACCACACGTTGCCGGCGGCCGGCTGTTCTGCTGCTTCGTGATCGGATGCGGCCCGCTCCAGCCGAATTTCCTGGCGACGTGCGAGCGCGATCCATGCCGAGTTCATCAGCAACAGCGCACTGTGCATCGCCACGTAGCCGGCAAAGATCGATGAACTGAGCGGCAGATTGGATGAGACCGCGAAGACCACGTACTCGAACTCGGCGCAGATCAGGTAGAACAGCGTACCGTGGAGAAAAATAATGATGAGATGAAACGCGATCGCGAGATTAGACAGGTCGCCTTTAGCCCGTTCCGCATCGGGTGCGATCGCGTGGAACTTCGCCGCTGCGATCACGAGGCTTTGCAGGTTTCGCGGTACCCAGAAGAACCGCAGCCCGAGCAACGCGATGTTGGCGAAGAGGAGAAAAATTAGCAGCGTTTTCTCATCGACGACGCCGACGGTGCCGTCTTGCACGCGCGTGAAAAACTCGCGCGAGCCGAGAAAGACCTGTGTCAGCCCGAGCGCCATCGCGAACGCGTAGACCGTCGCCAGAACATCGAGACCGCCTGCGTTCGTCTTGATTTCAACCGCGGTTCGGACAGTGGGCGACGCGGGGTCCTGAGCCTCTATCTGTGCGCTCGATCGATCGTCGGCAGCCGCGCTCGACGTTCCTGCTGTGCCGGTCTGCTCACTCACTGGAATTCCCCCCGACGCAGACGCGTTCTGGCGCATGCCTGCACAGACGCTGCGGAAAACTCGCGGCCTCACGTCGGGTTCTACTTATGCAGAATTTCAGTCAACGCGCGAGTGTCGTGATCGGCGAGAGACGCCAGGTATCACCGCCCCCAACGATCTCAATCGCCGAACTGCTTTGCGGCCAACTCCGCATAAAGACCGCCGGCATCGCTGAGCGCCGCGTGCGTGCCTTCTTCGACGATCCGTCCGTTGTCGAGGACGAGAATACGGTCGGCGCCGCGCACGGTTGCCAGCCGGTGCGCGATGACCAGCGTCGTGCGATCTTCCATGATCTCATCCAGCGCGCTCTGCACTTCCGCCTCGTTGGTGGCATCGAGTGCGCTGGTTGCTTCGTCGAGCAGCAGCACGGGTGCGTCACGGAGTACGGCGCGGGCGATCGCGATGCGCTGGCGTTGCCCGCCCGAGAGTGTAACACCGCGCTCGCCGAGCATGGTGTCGTACCCGTCGGGCAAATCCGCGACGAAGGCATCGGCCCGCGCAACCACGGCCGCCGCTTCAACCTCCGCTTTGCTCGCATCCGTGCGTCCGTAACGGATGTTTTCCAACACGGTATCGGCGAACGTGGCCACCTCCTGCGGAACGATCGCCAACCTGCCACGCACGTCGGTGACCCGCGCCGTCGCAATGTTCACGCCGTCGAGCCGTACGACGCCGTGGGTCGGGTCGTAAAAGCGCGAGAGCAGCGCAAAGATCGTCGATTTCCCGCTGCCGGATGGCCCGACAATCGCGACGGTCTCCCCCGGGGCGACGGAGAACGAGACGCGGTGCAACGCCTTGTCGTCTGGCCGTGTCGGATAGCTGAAACTGACTTCGTCGAAAGCGATCGCCCCGCGCTCGGTCCCCGCTTTCGTCGTCCGGGCGGGGAGCGCCACGGGATGCGCAGGAGAGACAATCGTCGGTGTAACCTCGAGCAGTTCGATCAGCCGCTCGGCGGAACCGGCCGCCTGCTGCAGTTCGCCCCAGACTTCGGAAAGCTCGGCAAGCGCGCCGGCTGCGAAGATCGAATAGAGGACGAACTGGCCGAGCGTCCCGGCGGAAATCGTTCCGGCAACCACGGCGCTTGCGCCATACCAGAGCACGCCGGTGATGCTTGCGAACGTGAGGAAGATCACGCTGCACGTGAGGATCGCCCGGGCGATCATACGGGCGCGGGCAGCGAGGAAACTTTCTTCAACCGCGCCTGCAAAGCGCTCCTGCATCACGCCTTCGTTGGCGAACGACTGCAGCGTGCGGACCTCGGAAATATTCTCCGTCGCGAGCGCCGACGCGTCGGCCAACGTGTCCTGCGCGTGCCGGGAGAGCTGGCGCACCGAGCGCCCGAACGCGATCAGCGGCACGACGATGAGGGGGATAGCGATCACCACGAGGCCAGAAAGCTCGCCGCTGGTCACGATCATCATCGTGAGCGCACCGACCAGCATGACGACATTGCGGAGGCTTTGAGAGACTGCGACGCCAACGGCAGACTTGATTTGCGTAGTGTCTGCCGTCAGCCGGGACATCAGTTCACCGGCCCGTTGGCGCTCGAAAAAGGCGGGGCTGAGCGTCGTTAGATGCGCGAACACGTCCCGCCGCAGATCCGCGACCATCCGCTCCCCGAGCCACTGCACGAGAAAAAACCGCGATGCGCTCGCTACGGACAGGACCGCGCCGACCGCGAGCAAACCGATAAAGTAGACGTTGATGTCGACGCTCGCCCCGTCTGCGCCTTCAGCCCCGAAGCCGTAGTCGATCAGCCGGCGCACAGCGACGGGCAGCGTCAGGGTGGCGCCCGACGAGACGAACAACGCGACGATCGTCGCGCCGACCATCCATTTGTAGGGTGTAAGGTAGGGCCAGAGTGCCAGCAGCGGGCGAACGATATCGCGGCCCGCGGGCGTGCTCTGAGCGTCTTGCGACGCGTATGCGCCCGGCGCTGTCGTATCGCTCACGGGGGTATGAAACTCGTTCTTTTGCGTGCCGTCCACGCCAACATGACGGTGCTACCTGCCCGGCGCAAGCGCGGCTCTTTGCTCACCCGGCCGCTGATCGCGCACCCGGCTGCACGCGTACCTGACACGCGTACCTAGGGCGCCCTTGCGTATACGGCGTGGGATACCGACGTCACAGCCGCACTCGTGTCGTGCTGCGTGACGCCGGAGAGGTCGGCGGCCCGCGGCGCTCCCTCACGAACCAGAGGATGTGATCCCGATGGCGATTTCTCTGCCGGCTGAACTCGTGCCCGACGACGCTCGCCGCGTCGCACGCAAATCACGTTCCGCCAGATGCGCCGAACTCTACCGCATGGCTGGCGACGACCATCTGTGTCCGTTCGGGCTGCAGGCCAAAAGCCTGCTAGAGCGCCGCGGGATTGAGGTGACCGACCACCCGCTGACCTCGCGTGAAGAGGTAGACGCATTCAAGGCGAAACACGGTGTTAGAACGACCCCGCAGATCTGGCTCGATGGTGTGCGTGTCGGCGGGTACGAGGGGCTTCAGGACGCGCTCGGCATCGACCGCCTGAAGGCCGGCGAGACCACATATCGCCCGGTGATCGCGCTGTTTGCCATGGCCTTTGCGATGGCGGGAGCGATAGCGATCACCGCCACCGGAACGCTTTTCACGCCGCATATTTTCGGATGGTTCATCGCTTCCGCGATGTGTCTCCTCGCGCTGCAGAAGCTCCAGGACGTGGAGAAATTCGCCACGATGTTCTTGAGCTACGATCTGCTGGCGCGTCGCTGGGTGCCATACGGGAAGATCTACCCGTACGCCGAGGGTACCGCGGGCGTGCTGATGCTCGCTGGCGTTCTGACATGGCTTTCCGTGCCGATCGCGCTCGTCATCGGCGGCATTGGCGCCGCGTCGGTCTTCAAGGCCGTCTACCTCGACAAACGCGAACTGAAGTGCGCCTGCGTCGGTGGTGACAGCAACGTACCGCTCGGCTTTGTCTCATTACTTGAAAATGTGCTGATGGTTGGCATGGCGCTCTGGATGGCCGGCAAGGCGTTCCTCGTCTGACGCGCGCGGGCGCGACGACGCAAATACGCCGGTGTGTCCAGACGATTTCGCCGTTGGCGAACGTGATCTGCGGCGCATTCGGAGGGCTTTGCGGCCGGGGTATTGAACTTGCGCCGTGCACGTGACAGGCAGTGGCGATCTGGCGCATCCAGCGCTTCCGGTTCCTACCCGTCACACGAGCATTCCATGATCAAAGCCGTCCTCGTCGAGCGCGACGAAAATAAGAAGACCTCTGCCCGGCTCGGCGATGTCAGCGAAGACGACCTGCCCGAGGGCGACGTCACGGTCGACGTCGCGTA
>JBCBJG010000095.1:0-10681 GCA_038523655.1 Pseudomonadota bacterium
ATCGTCACCCTCCTTCATCTTGGCGCTTGCGCGCCTGTTGCATCGTCATCTCGATCAGCGCGACGAGGTCATTCGCACCTTGCTGGTGCAGCCCGAGCGCCGTGATTTGATCCATCCGCAGTTGACTGCCTGCAGCCCACTGGCGGCGGTGCACCGTCTGGCTTCGCAACCAGTCAAGCACCCGCTCGCCGGCCGGCGTCGTAAACGTGGCGAGGATGTCGTCCTGCACCGAGAAGGCTTGCTCGCGGCGCACCGCCATTTCACGGGAAGACGCGTCATCGACCGGGAAAAATTGGTCGTCGCCACCTAGGTCGATCATGCGCCGGCTCCGTTCATCATCGGGCCGTCGCCCTGGTCCTGCTGCATTTGCGCCTGGGCAAGTGCCGCGAGCTGCTGCTCCATTTTCTGGATCTCATCCAGCGAAGGAATGAGCCGCTCGTCGATTTGCAGGTTGCGGGCGATGTCGATCATTGCCTCTTGCACGCGCGGCAGAAACCGCAGGTTCTCTTGCCCGATCGCGAGACCGAGAATTTCGAGCCATTCCACGTAGGCGCGCACTGCGCTCGCCTGTTGCGCTGCCGCAACCGGCGAACGCACAACGACGCGGTAGACGAGCTGGTCGAGAGTGAGATGCGGTATTTCGAGAAAGCCACGCTTGCCGAGCAGGTCGAGCGTGCGCTGGACTGTCGGCCGCACAACTTCCATGACGAGGCGGCCATAGATGCCGCCATAGTCCTGGGCGAGCTTTTCTTTCCGCTCGAGGATCTCCGTTGGCGACCTCACCGCGCCCGCCTCCGGCGGCAGGGCGTTGTCGAACCCGGCTTGCTTGATCTGCATCCGCTCGTCGTCGACGACGAACATCGACACGTCAAAGCCGTCTCCCATCGGTAGCCGTTTGATCACCTGCCCAAGCGGACCGGGGCCGTTTGCGACGGTCAGGATTGCGCCGGGCGCCATCGTCGCCGTGTCCGGGTTGAAAACACCGTCGTCTCGCGCGACCCACAAACCGAGCAGCGCATAGGCAGCTTGCTTTAACGCCAATTCGCGGGCCTTGTTCAGCGTGCGGACACTGGGCAACATAAACATCCCGGGCCCGCGCCCATAAACCTCCCCCGGGACACGGAGAAAGCGCGCGATCGTCCAGGGGTTGGAGAGATATTCTTCCTCGAATATCGGTGGGTCGTCGGAGATATCGCCGGCGTAGACAGTCAGGCGGTAGCGGGCGCCTTTCGAGCTGCGTTCTGCGCGCGGGATGGCCCGCGTGTATTGCACCACGCGGATGGTTTTGCCCTCCGCCTGGTCGGCGTCGGATAGACGCTTTTCGAGCTCGGCCGAGAACCTCGCGTCCGGCCACGTCTCCCGCAGTTCGTCGGAAGTGTACCCGCGCTCGTGGAAAACGCCGCTGATTTCGTTGTTCGCACCTGGTTCCAGACCGAGCTCGAACGCCGGTGTGGAGACAAAATCCGCCAGAGTTTCGTCCGACCCTTCGCGCACCTGCATTGCACCGGTGCCCGCGAATAGGTCGAGATACATTTCATGGCTGGCCATCTCGAACGCGCCGCCCGACAACACGCCCTGAACGAGCTTGCTTGCCTGCGCGAGCTCTTCGTTGAGCCCCTTGCGATCAATTTCCGCCTGCAGCAACGGGCCGGCCTCAAGCTGAACAAAGTTCACGAACGGCGGCGTGATATCGTTCTGCATGCGGCCGGCAAATCGGATCGCCGTGCTGGTCGGAGTGCTGTCGAACAGATGATCGACCCGCGCCTGGCCGCGCGACTGTGTGGAGCGCCCGAACCGGGTCAGGCCCTCCCGATACGGCAGCACATACCGATAGACGTCGTCGATCAGCGGGGCCCATTCGTCCCGCCGGGCAAACGCACGCTTCTCGCGGCGCCGGATGGCCTGCATATCGGCCATCAGCCGAGAGTGCTCCCGAGCGCGTCGTCGCCTTCGCGGTATGCGAGCAGGCCACGCTTGCCGCCGGCACGCGTCTGCTTCAACGCCTTCAGCTGGCGATCGGTTTTTGCCTCCTGATCGGAGATTTGGCGCGCCTGTTTTTTCTGCGCTTTCGCCGTCTTGACCGCGCCATAAGCGGAGACGCCAGCGCTTGCGACCATCGCGATCGCAGGCAAAGCTGCTGCCATTACTCGCTCCTTTCCCAGATCCGGAATGGACCAAAATTCATCGGCGTCGGGCAAAACCCGCAAAACCGCGCAATGCGCTCGCCCGCTCGATGCCCCGGTGCCACGTGGACCTGCAGACCGTGCGGGAAATCCCCGACGTGCTGCGCGACCAGCGCGCGCGCCAGGCGCATTACGGCGCCGACGAGCCGGCCGGGGTGGCGGCCGATCTGAAACCAGACATGCCCGATGCCATCACGCTGCACCGCGCCCGTCAGCAGGATCGGCGCGTCGGTCAGGGACGGCGCATGCACCGCGTATCGGGTGCCGCTCGTCGACTGAATGACCAAGGCGGTGTACCTCCGGATCGGCATTTTCGTTTGTCCGGTGTCACGAAGAAGCGCGACAACATCCGTTGCGTTGACCGTCGCGGTAACGCGAAGTTGCGCCGGGGGGGACGCGAGATCAGACGCTGAAAACATCGAAATCCCCCGGTCGGCGTGCGGGCGCAGCGCGGCTTCGGCGGCCGGATGCTGGCGTCAATCTGTTGCCGTCGATCACACCATGCCGCCCCTTCGCTCCGAGAACCGCGCACTGCAGCGCGTCCTGCACGTCGGAGAAACCGTTGGTTTTGTCCGGGCGGTTTTCGAGGCGGGCGTACTTGCCGACCGCAAGCTGACGGTAGCGGTAGTCGGCGTTGAAGCCGCGCCGCAGACGCGGGCATGCTGGCGACAGCAGGAACGACGGGAATTTCCCGTCGATCTGATGCGTGAGCATCTCGCGCACGGCCTGCAAACGCACCGCGATCGCTTGCGATGGCGATGGATAAATCGGCATCTGCAGCTCGCGCTGAAGGATCTCCGCCCAGGCCTGCAGGTCGTTCTCGCCCTCCCGGCTGCTGCCCGCGAACCCGGCGGGGTCGCAGTAGATCCGCTCGATTGGGCAATCACCACAGTGTTCGGCCAGGTGCTGCGCGATCAACCGCGCGAATGTGCGGGGCCCAGAGCCCAACGCTTCGATCTCATGAATGACGCGCCACTGCCCGTCAGGCATCCACTGGCTGAACACTGCGGCGGCGTTGAAGCCCTGGTCGAGACCGATGCGCACGGGGATGCCGCGCCGGTAGGTCAACGCATGCGGCGCGACATGCACCTCATCGTTAAACTCCTCGTAGACCGGGCGGCCATCGCGCGAATATCCGAATTCACTATCGATGAAGCGTTTGATCCACCATGGCTGGTGCGCATTAAGCTCCGCCTGGTCGTCGTAGTAGCCGGGCACAAGGTTCTGCAGGTTTTCAGCGCCTGGCGATCGGCCACCGGGCTGCCGGTACAATTTGTATCCGCTTTTCGGATGCTCGACGAAGTCGGTGTAGCAGTAGTTGTCGGTGTCCGGAGCGTTTAGGTCGCCGATCACGAAGCGCCGGAAGTTCGTGCGCTCGGCGAACCAACGCTGCGGAGGAAAACGCCCGATGCGTCCGACGACGTAGGTCATCACGTCTGGGCGGACCAAGTCCATTTCGTTTAGCCACGCGGCGGTAAATTCATATCCGCGGAGCGCATCTTCGACGCGACGATCTCCGAGCGCGAGGAAGTGCATTTCAAAACGGAGCGGGCCGGCGCCCGGGAGCTCAAAGTCGAGCTTGTGGCTCGCCGGGCGACCTGTCGGGCCATCCCAGCGCCCCATCGACTTCGGCACCCAGTCCCACCAGGACGGGATCGTCGTCGCGTAGAGGTCGTTGTACGTCTCGCGCACGGTGATTGCCCGGAAATGGCGCACACCGTCCTTGCAGACAGGCATCTGAGCGGCGTTCGACAGCAGGTCGAAAGCGCATGTGCCCGTTTTTCCCGATCCTTGCGGCCCCATCAGTGCGCGGACTTTGGTCTCGCGATCGTTCAGGAACGCCTGCGCGATGGGTCCCGGGGGATTATATTCCGTCAGCACCCCCCAACCCCCGAGCGCCAGGACAATCCATCCTCATCAAGTCGACAGATCGGTTTCTGGTTCTGCCGATCGGTGCATGCCCATACCCCTAAACGCACATCAGCGCGCGATTTCCGGGGGGGCCTCGGGTGCGCGCGCGCCGCGAGAGGGGTGGGGCCCTTCGCGGTCGCGCGCGCCAGCGGGGCGCGGCGGGGGGCGGCACGTCCCACTGATTTCATATCAGTGTGGCTCACGGGGCTAACGTGTTGTTCTAGAAGCACAATCACGACCCGTCCGACTGTTTGCCGTCCGACTGTGTCGGATCGGCCTCGCTAAAGCGTTGAAATTCCTCGGTTTCCTGATCGGTCTCGTCTTCCTCGGTCAGCTCGGTCCGGATCGGGTCGGCGGTCAGCGTCAGGGTGGCAGCGGCGTCGGCTCCCGGCGCTCCGGCGCCAGCCGATCCATGCATCGAACTACCTTGATTTCCCCCCAGATTGAGCACCAGCACCGGCGTGGTGCCCGGCGGCAGCTCCACAGCAGTCGGTTGCTTCTGGCGCAGGTACGGCAGCGCCGACTGCGCCGCGCTTACCCGCATCCCGAGCGCCTTTTCCGCGTCTACGCCGTGCTCCTCAGCGAGCATCTTCGTATCCGTCGACATCGTCCGCAGCAGGAACTCCAACGGACAGGTGAACCGCTGAAGGTAGTAGGCCGCGACCTCCTGCGTCGCCTTGTTCTGCGAGCCTTTCGGCCGCCCAGGCCCACGCGCCGTCGCGTCCGCCAGCTCAGGCGACGACGCGGGCAGAGGCCCGGACGGCAGCATCGTCAGCTGCTCTTCGCTGGCGCGCGGAGGGTTCGGGGCATGCCCAGAGACAGCCGCTTTCACACCGTCACCCACGAATAAACCCCCAATATTCAATAGGTTGGCGAATATTGGAACGGTTGCACCAGCCACCGTTCCAATGGTGTTCCAGTGTTAAGCTATTGAAACTTAACAATAATCCCCATGTTGGAACGGTTGGAACGCTTGGAACACCCGTATCTGTCTTCACGTGCGCGCACGCGCGCTCTCGCATGAGCTGGAACACCGTTCCAACCGTTCCAACCGTTCCAGTGATAAAATTCGCTAGTGATATCAGCGTCTTGCGCTGGAACACCATTGGAACACCTGCCCCCCGACCCGTTCCAAAACCGAAGCCCCTCAGGACTTCTTTGAACAGCAGTAGGTCGGGAAGGGCCGGGGGGGACGTCAATTTCAGCGTGAAATCCCCGCTCATGCCGCGCCCTCTCGCAGGTGATCGCGGTCATCACGCATGATCCCGTCGGGCCCGTAGAGCGCCATCAGCGAGATCATCGTCGCGCGGGACCGCACGCCGGCGATGTTGCGGTTGCAGGTGCGCCAGAATTCCTCGCGATCGCCTTGCCTTAACGCTTGTGACCATCCGCCGGACGTAAGCGACCCCGCCCACTTCGTGCCCTCGTACAGCCGGGCGATGAGCGGGCCGAGATTGGGCACGAGCAGCCAGAAATTCAGCGGGTCGTCATCGTCACGTACGATGCCGAGACCCGCCTGCGCGAGCACGCGCTTGAGCTCTTCGAATGACACGCTGTCCTTGTCGCTCGGCGCCCTCGGATCGCTGTCCCAGAACGCCTCTAGCCATTGGCCCACGGTATGCCGCGATCCCGAGCGCCACACGTCGACCGGCACGCTCAGCAAGTGGTTGAGGCAGAGCTGCCAGTTAGGCAGCGCGTTCTCAAATTCGATCATGTTGCGCACGTCGAGCAGCTCGGCCCACGCGCTCAGATCATCGCCGAATGGCACGTCGAGATCCTCGGCCTCAGTACCGAGGATCAATGCAGCCACCGCGAGCAAAGTACCGAAAGTATCCTTGCCACGCCCGTCCATGCCGCCGGCGTGCAGCGCCTCGTCGACCTGGCGGCGCGTCTCCGCGTACGCGTGCCAATTGTCGGCGAGCCTGCGCATCACCAGGCGGCCGAATATCCCCAGGCTCCCAGGGTCAATCTCCGGCGCCGTGGCATCCCGCGAGAGTGGCCGCAGACGCAGGAGCGCCATCCGCGAGACGTCCTGCGGCTCGAGCGGCGGCGCGTTGATCGACGAGAACAGAAACGCGTTGCGCGCCTGGAACCCCGTGCCTTTGTGGCTATCGCCGCCGCGCAGCATGTCGTCGCCAGACGCAGCGATCCGCGCGAGCTTCACGAGCGCAACCGCGCGGCGTGGGTCGTTGTCGCTTTCCATTTCGTCGACGGCGACGGGCACACAGTCCTGCCCAACGCGCTGGTAAATCCCCGCGGCCGTCGTGTCCGCGGACTTAATCAACCAGTCGCCGAGCAACGCCTTGACCACGTCCTGCAGCGTCGACTTGCCGGAGGCTTTGTCGCCCGTCACGAAAACCATCGGACGCCAGTCCAGCGCGGCCCCGAGGAACGCAACGCCGATCCATCCGAGCATGAGCACGGGGTCGACTTCCGGGCGCTCCCATTGCCATGATCGCAGCAGCGTCAGCAGCAAGCTCGCAGGAGATTTTTCGCCTTCTGCGGGTTGGGGCCAGGGGCCCGGGATCGTCGGACGCGTGGGGTACACAAACCCGTCGATCACGCCCGGCGGCTCAGATACACCGCCAATCAGCAGCTCGTCACCCAGATGCCAGACCAGGCGGCCGTCAGGCGTGCGCCAGCAGCCCAGGCCGCGCACTTTGTCGGCAGCGTTCCACATCCCGCAGCGTGTCGCCGCCGCGAGCAGGTCTTCCTGCGCCCGCTCCGCGCGCCAACGCGTAAGGTTTCCCTCTTTGTCGAAGCCCGGCCACGCCCAGTACAGGTAGTTAGGCCGCCCTTTGAACAACGCGAGAATATGCCCCTTGCTGTAGGGCGGCTCGAGCGCAATCAGCTGGCCCACAGTGTCCAGGTAGTACATCGTGTCGGAGTTGATACCGAGCGGAATGACCGGGCACTCGCGGGGCAAGCCAAGCTTGCCAGCGGCACCACGCCATTCGCCGGGGTTGACCTCCTCGCCGGCGATCACGGCCGGCAGGCCGGGCGGCGGGTCGTACGGCACGGCGGCCTGCTTATCCAGCTTCGCCTGCGCCTCGTCTAACTGCGCACGAATTGCGCTTGCACCAATGCTATTCGCCACCGGCGGCCCCCCAGCCGTTCGTGTAAAATCTCGCTGCCGGGCACCACCAAGTAGCCCGACAGCGTTTCGTGTGGTGCGATTACAGCTACCCCTAGGAGGCCGCCGCCTCGATCGCACCTCAAGGACGACGAAATCGCCCCGACGATTGGCGGCCTAAGCGTCCGCGGAAGCCACCTTGGCGGCCTTCCTGCGCGGTTTTTTCTTTGCTTTCGGTGGGTCGGGAGCGACTGGCGGCCCGTCGCCGTCCGCTGGCGCGGTCAACTGCTCGCCGACGTGTGCCGCGAGCGCCGCGAACGCCTGATCGACCTGGTTGTCGATGCTCGGCTCGGCGGCAACGGCCTCGGTCTCCGCCGACACGTCGCCGTCGCCGTCGCATGGTGGCAGACCGAGCTTTTTACGGCGCCGCAGCTCGCGTTTATCGCCGATCTTGCGCGCCATCCGCGACCGCAGAACCGTGGCTCGCCGCTCAGCCTCCGCGGCTCGCCGCTCGATGTCGGCATGATACCGCTCGAGCGTTGTCACCCGCGCCATCAGGGCGCGATACGTAAGCAACCAAACGTCAAATGCGATCCAGACCGAGGCCGTCAGTCTGTCCACGGTGAGGACCGCGTCGAGGTCATCCCCCACAAGGCCCAAAGCGAAAGCCTGCCGCACCACGGCCTCGAGGGGCGCAGAGGGCTGGCGCGCAACCCACTCCTCCAGCTCGACAAAGTCGACGAGGCCAGGATCGTCTTTATCGAGCGCAAAAGGGCAGGTCCGCCCGTCGTCTGACGCTGTCGTCTTGAATGCAGTGGCGCCGGCAAGCCATGCAATCTGCTGCGCAGCACTGCGCAGCACCAGCGCCGCGTCGGCGTGCTGTATCGCGAGCGTCGTGTCCGTAGTGTCCTCTTCAAGCGGCGTCATCGAGCGCCTCCCTAGGTGTGATTTCGACGTGGTAAACACACTTCCCGGCCCGCGTGCAGCGGCGCCATTTCACATCATCAGTGTTGCCGAGCGCTCGGCGCAGCAGCGTTACAGACTGCGTTGCCACCGGCAGCAGGTTGGCGCCCTCCGCGGCGTCTTCCGTCACGATCGTCACGCTGATCCGCGTCATGCCGTTACCCCTCTGAGCTGGTCGTTGAAGTCCTTGCCGATCATGCTGCGCATCACCTCCACCGGGCGCCCTTGCGCCTCGAGCGCGCCCACGGCGCTGGCCAACAGGCGGGCCGCGGCAGGCTTGCCGAAGTCGTTATCCGCGCAGACGATCACCTGAGCGCAGCACTCCGGCAGGCGGATTGCGCCGAGATTGCCGAGGCTGGCCGCTGCCCAAATCCGTAGCTCTGGCGCGACGAGCGCGAGAGAGAGCCCGTCCTCGACGCCTTCGCAGAGCACCAGCGTCTCGCGAATGCCGGCTTTGCTCGCCGCAGCAGGGCTTTTCCGTGAGAGCCCGCGCGAGAGACGGATCGACCCGCCGCGGAACGACGGCCAGATCATGCGGTTGGGGAGGACGCTGGCCTTTGCGCCCGCACCCGTGATCCAGGTGCGATGCACGGCACAGATCCCGTCATCGTCGACGAGCGCCGCCATCATTGCCGGACCAGACACACCCGTCGCGCGGTGCATTAGGTCCGGCACGTAGCGCAGAGCGGACGGTGTGCGGTCCAGCGCCTCGAGCGCGATGCCACGGCGCGCCAGATACCGCGCAACGGGCGTGCCGATCAGGTCCCGCTCGGCAGACAGCCACCACGCTTTGGCGCGCGACCGATCCTTCGCGGCTTTTTTTGCGTCGCGCGCCTCACGCTCCGCGCGGTCTGCAGCCTGCTTCTCGGCCAGTGCAGCGCGCGCGCTGTCAGGCAGATCCTCAAACGCCGCCCACTTGCGAGCCCAGGCAATTGCGTCCTTCATCGCGAGGCCTGTGCAGTACGCGATCAGGTCGATCACGTCGCCCTTGTCCTGTGTCGCGTAGTCTTTCCAGGCGCCCGGCGCCTTGGTCAGCCAGACCACGAAGCTGCCGGCGTTTCGATCGTTCCGCGTGGGGTTTTTCGCTGTCCAGATCCCGCCGCGCTCCGAGCCCTCCGGCGCAAGTTCGCGCACAAGCTCGCGAATGCGGGCCTGCAGCACCGCTTTGAGCGCTGGCAAATCGTTGCGACGCGCGCTCATCGTTTGTCCGCCTGGAAGAACTGGCGCGCGATCCGGCGGATGAGCAGGTACCCGGTCAGATCTAGCTCGACGTCCTCGTCCGCGGCATGGCCGCGGCTGATCCGCGAGAGCTTGTCGTCGATCCGGGCGTCGATCTGCGCGAGCGGCCCGCCCTTGCAAAAAATATTGATCGGGTCGAGCACCGAGTTCCCATAGGCCCGGTTTTTCGCGAGCAGCACGGTGCGTATCTCGATCAGCACCTCGTCGAGCATCATTTCGAACGTCTGCTGCGGATCAGCCGCCTCGACAGCCTCGTCGTTGGCGCTGGCAAACGGTCTCGTCATGGTTTCCCTCCGCAGGTTTTGCAGCGGCTTTTGCTGGCGATATCTTGAATGCTGGCGCGCTCGCCGAACCGCGCAACGAGCGCGTCGACACGTATGGGCGACCCGTCAGCGCCGCATTCGAGGCAGCCGAGGACGATCGTTGCGCTCGGATTGTCGGCGAGCAGCATGCCCAGCGTGATGCCGCCGATCGTGAGCGCCCCCCGCTGTTTGAACAGGGGCGCCGACATGGTCAGGCAGCGGCCGCGAGGGGGACGGGCTTCGTCAACGGGTCAAGCGCATGCGCTGCCGCGTCCCCCGCATCAGGCACCGTCACCATCTTGTACTTACGCGTCGCGTCGCGGACCTCGCGCTGGCGGATGCCGAGGTCCTGAAAGCGCACGCTCAGATAATTCGGCGACAGCCGCTGCGCTTCGGGCAGCCGCTGCATCGCGCACCATTTCGCGTGCAGGATCACGACGTCACTCCACGGCAGATCGCCGGTCTGTCCGGTCGCCATCAGCCACTCGAGAAACATGACCGCCTGGTCTTTCAGGTTCAGCATGTGCCCGGCCTGCGTCTGCACAGCGCGCACGTCGCGCCACATTTCGATGACCCCTGCGAGGCCGTTCGAAACGCGCATGAGGCCGATCATGGTGACGGCGGCGAGCGCCAGGTTCATTGCGGCGACGGCTGTCAGGCCTGCGAGCCAGGTAGTGACCATCGGGTCGGTCATGGGATTAACCTCATTTCTGCGGTGGAGACGTGGGCGTCGTAGGCGACGTCATCGCGGTGATCTTCGACCGTCGCGATTGCCCGCCGGATACTTTTGCGCGTCAGCCCGGAGACCCGTGCCAGCCGGTGCACCGAGACGCCGAGCGTCACGTGCGCGAGATAAACGGCAAGCGAGCGTGCTCCTGGTCGCCGGCCGGGCAGTGGCGGTGACATCTGGGCAATCGCAAGCGCGTGCAGGTAGCGGGCGTGCGCCGCGAGCACAGGGAGCGCCGGCCGTGCGCCACGGGCGCGCTGCCACCAGCGGAACGGGGCCTGAC
>JBCBJG010000096.1:0-10648 GCA_038523655.1 Pseudomonadota bacterium
GCCAGGACACGCCGACTTCGGTGGTGAGGTGGAGCGCATCCTCAACATGGTGGACGGGGCCATCGTGCTGGTCGACGCCGCCGAGGGGCCGATGCCGCAGACCAAGTTCGTCGTCTCCAAGGCGCTCAAGATTGGCCTGCGCCCGATCGTGGCGATCAACAAAATCGACAAACCCGAAGAGCGCCACGACGAGGTGGTCAATGAGGTGTTCGACCTGTTCGCTGCACTCGACGCATCGGACGAACAGCTCGACTTCCCGATCCTCTACGGCTCTGCCAAGAGCGGTTGGATGGCGCGCGAGCCGGAGGACAACGGCGACGGCATGGCACCACTCTTTGACCTCGTGCTGGAGCACGTGCCGGCACCCGAGATCGCACCTGAGATGCGCGACGGACCGTTTCGCATGCTCGCAACCACCGTCGAGAGCGATCCGTTCCTCGGCCGACTCCTGACGGGACGGATCGCCTCGGGCCGCGTTACGCCGAACGCATCGGTCAAAGCCCTGTCGGCGGACGGCAAACAGCTCGAGACCGCACGCGTCTCGAAAGTCCTCGCCTTCCGCGGCCTTGAGCGCCAGCCCATCGACGCAGGCGAGGCCGGTGACATCGTTGCGATCGCCGGGTTTCAGAAGGCGACCGTTGCCGACACGCTCACCGATCCTTCCGTGAGCGAGCCGATCGCCGCCGACCCGGTCGATCCGCCAACGCTTTCCATGACGTTCCGCATCAATGACGGCCCTCTTGCCGGAACCGAGGGATCGAAAGTCCAGTCCCGCGTGATCCGTGAGCGGCTCCTGCGGGAAGCGGAGGGAAATGTTGCGCTCAAGGTCAACGAGACGGGCGACAAGGATGCATTCGAAGTTGCAGGCCGCGGGGAATTGCAGCTGGCGATCCTGATCGAGTCCATGCGCCGTGAGGGGTTCGAGCTCACGGTGTCGAGACCGCGCGTCGTCCTGCAGGACGACCCGGAGACGGGCACGCGCCTGGAGCCGATCGAGGAAGTGACGATTGACGTCGACGAAGAATTCACCGGCACCGTGGTCCAGAAACTATCGGAGCGGAAAGGCGAGCTGATCGACATGCGCCCCTCGGGCGGTGGGCGACAGCGCGTGACGCTGCATGTCCCGACGCGCGGGCTGATCGGCTATCAGGGCGAACTCTTGTCAGACACCCGCGGGACCGCGATCATGAACCGCGTCTTCCACGATTACGCGCCCTTCAAGGGCCGGATCGAGGGACGCCGCACCGGCGTGCTCATTTCGATGAACGACGGCGACGCCGTCGCCTATGCGCTCTTCAACCTGGAGGATCGCGGACCTCTGATGATCAAGCCGCAGACCCGTGTGTATCAGGGCATGATCGTCGGCGAGCACACACGCGGCAACGATCTCGAGGTCAACGTGCTGAAGGGCAAGCAGCTCACCAACATCCGCGCCGCCGGCAAGGACGACGCCGTGCGGCTCACCACGCCGATGATCCTGACGCTCGAGCGCGCACTCGCCTACATCGGCGACGACGAACTCGTCGAAGTCACGCCGGAGAACATTCGCCTCTGCAAACGCCACCTCGACCCTCACGTCCGCAAACGCGCCGAAAAAGCCGCCGCTGCGGAGTAAGCCGGACGATCGTTCTGCAGTTAGTACGTTTTTCGCGTCGCCCTCGAAAAACGTACGTACCCGGACGGCTGCATCAGGCCAGTTTGCCGCAACGCCGCCTCAGTTGCATGTGACACCGCACGAAGTCGGGGGACGTTATTTTGTTGGGCTTGAGCTGCGATCCTGCCTCGTAACGGGGGAGACGCGGCATGCGCTCATTTTCACTCGGCAAATCACCGAAAGAAACCATCGAGGAAGCGGAGCCGGTGCCCATCGCACAGCGCCGGCCAACGCCTCAGTTCGCGACCACCACGAGCCGACCACTCGAGCGCGAAACCCTGATCTGCGACGACATCCTGATCCGCGGAGACCTCGCATCGAAAGAGCGCCTGGTCGTTGAAGGCACGATCGAGGGCGAGGTAACCGGAAGCTCCGTTGAAATCGGTGAGCAGGGTCGTGTGCGCGGTGCAATCGTTGCAGAGACGGTGACCGTGCGCGGGAGCGTTGAAGGCACGATCACCGCCCGCACCGTGCAGCTGACCCGCTCCGCCAAGGTCGAGGGAGATATTCTCCACCAGGGTATCGGCATCGAGATGGGCACCCACTACGACGGGCGCCTTAAATGGAACGGTCCGCGTCCGGACGACGCGACATCTCAAGCAACCCCGACACCCCAGGCGATGGCCAACAACGCATCTGCTTCCCCGTCACCGATAAGCGAGCCGGCGATGCGCGCACCTGTGCCTGACGGGACAGTGCCTGGCGGGCCGATGATCGCCGAGCCCGCGCTGGCACAGCCCGTCGTCGAGCCGGCGCGTCCGGCAAGCGCTAGCACGTCGGCGACGATCGATGCCCTGAAACAGGCTTCGCAACCGGCAACCACCATCACCTCCCTCGGACAAGGCAGCGACGCGGAGCCCTCGGCGGATCGTTGATCTGCCGACCCGCGCCTGCACGCGTGATCGGTTACACGGCACCGGCTGATTACGCGCCGCTTGCGAGTTGCACGATCTCACGGTGAAGCGCTTCTGGGATCGTGATTCCTGTCGTCGGCGTCTCCGCGCGCGCTGCATACCGGCGCATGCCCGGTAGTCGCGGCCCCTCCTCGGCCATGATCCGCGCAAACAGCGCCTCGCCGTGATCGATAAAACCGTCCGGATCACCAAAATGCCTGGGATCGAGCGCGAGGATCAACTCGCCACCCTTCGGCGGACCGCCCGCGCCCCTATCGTCCTCTTTCGCTTCGAAACTGAGATGTTCGCCGATCAGCGGCCCGGCCAGCAACTCGATCATCATCGCAAGCGCAGCCCCTTTGTATCCCCCGAAGGCGAGCTGCGCGCCCTCGAGCACGATATTCGGGTCCGTCGTCGATGCCCCGTCAGGACCGATCCCGGTTCCCTCCGGCAACGTGTGTCCGTCCCGCGCGGCGATCTGAATTTCCCCCCGCGCCATTGCAGACGAGGCCTGATCCAAGACGCGCGGTGGCCCGTCCCGCCGGGGCCACGCAAAGCCCATCGGGTTGGTCCCGTAGACCGGCGATTTTCCTCCGGCCGGAGCGACGTATGGATACGCTGCAGTGAAAGCGAACGCGCAAAATCCTTGTTCCGCCAGCGCCTCGACCTCGGGCCACATCGCTGCGATGTGAAACATGTTGGTGAAGGCGAGCGCCGCGATCCCGGTCTCCCGGGCAAGATCGCCGAGCGGGCCGAGCCCTCGCGCCTGGCCGAGCGGCGCATATCCACGATCACCATCGACCTTGAGCACAGAAGGCGCGAGCCGCGACACGACTGGATCCGCCGCACCGTTGACCCGACCGCACGCCACGCCTTTCGCATACCACGGCACCCGGAACAGCCCGTGCGACGGGCATCGGTCCCGCTCCGCCTGCATCATACGATCGCAAACCGCTTGGGCATTTGCGTGATCG
This sequence comes from Pseudomonadota bacterium, assembly GCA_038523655.1. Taxonomy (GTDB): domain Bacteria; phylum Pseudomonadota; class Alphaproteobacteria; order Rhizobiales; family CALHAX01; genus CALHAX01. Next base: position 3,522 of record JBCBJG010000096.1, read on the forward strand.
AGCCCGTTTGCCACCAGCGCACGGTGCGCAAGCGCGCCAGCTTCATCGAGCGTCAGTCGAACCGTGGTCATCCGCGTAAACTCCTCCGCACCTCATCGCCTGGCGCACCTTGCTGTCCCTCGCGAATTCCGACAACTCTCCCACCATGGACCACCCAGCAACCATCCGAATGACCGACGAGTTCGACCGCGCGCTCGAGACCATCAAGCGCGATCGAACGAGCCTGTTCGTGACCGGGCGCGCGGGGACCGGCAAGTCCACGCTTCTGAAGGTCTTGCGCGATACCGTGCAGGGAAAGCTCGCCGTCGTCGCGCCAACGGGCCTTGCCGCGGTGAACGTCGGCGGTCAGACCATCCACTCGTTCTTCACGCTGCCCCCGAAACTGATCACACCCGATTTGATCCGCACGTCGCGAAACGCCCGCATCATCCGCAACCTCGACCTGCTCGTGATTGACGAGATCTCGATGGTCCGCGCCGATCTGATGGATGCGATCGACAAATCACTCCGCAAGACACGCAATGCGCCTGACGCGCCGTTCGGCGGGGTGCAGGTGATCATGTTCGGCGATCTGCATCAGCTTCCGCCGATCGTGCAGCGCGGAGAAATGCAGCATTATTTCCAGGAAACCTACGGCGGGCCTTACTTCTTCAACGCGCCTGTATTCACCCAGCTCGACGTGCCGCGCATCGAGCTCTCCGAAGTATTCCGGCAGAGCGACGAGCGGTTCGTCAACGTGCTCAACGCGGTGCGCGACGGCGCGCTCGATGAATATGCCGTTGATATGCTGAACAGCCGCGTCTGCGATCTGAACGCCCGTACCGATGCGCATCAGACAGTCGTCCTCACCACGACCAATCAGGCCGCGATGGGCATCAACGAAGCATTTCTCTCCCGCTTGCCTGGCGAAGCGGTAAAGGTCGAAGCACTCGTATCCGGCGAGTTTTCGCAGGGCGCGTACCCGACCGAACAGGCGCTCGTTTTGAAGGAAGGCGCGCGCGTCATCATGCTGCGAAACGACAGCAAGGGCCGCTGGGTGAACGGCACGCTCGGCACCGTCTCGCAGATCGAGGACGACAGCGTTTTCGTCGAGATCGATGGCGAGGAATACGAGATCGAGGCGGAAACCTGGGAGAACGTGAATTACGCTTGGGACCAGTCGGCGGAGAAAATCGTCGAGACGGTCGCCGGCAAATTCGTCCAGCTACCGCTTCGCCTCGCATGGGCGATCACGATCCACAAGGCGCAGGGCATGACGCTGGATCGTGTGCACGTCGACTTCGGCCGCGGCACCTTCTCCCACGGCCAGGCTTATGTCGCCCTATCGCGGGCCCGCTCGCTCGGCGGCCTGACCTTGGCGCGACCGCTGCGTCGAACCGACATTATTTTCGATCCCGCAATCACGGAATATCGGTCCACTTTCGAGGAATTGTCGGCCGCCGCGTGAGCAACGGCCGACAGGTCACCGTTATTCGACCGCGGAAATCTCGAACCGATCAGCATAGACGATGGTCGTGGACGTATCCCGCCATGAGCCGGCGTTAAATGCCGGACGCCCCGGAGCACGCAGCACGACCACTTCGTCGGTGACGACCGTCTGGGGCGATTTATCGTTCGGCGTCCAGCCGTTCCAGTCAACGCGCGCGGCGTACTTGCGCCCACGCTTCTGGATCGTCAGTCGACCACCGCGGGTTTCGATCTTTTTCATGACCTCTTTCATGTCGAAAGATCGTGGACAGCACGAACCGGTCGCAACCCGCACCTGCTGTGACGCCTTCTTGCCTTTGATGATCTTTGTGACCCGCAAGACCAAGTCGTCATTCGATGTGCCGGAGCGATAAAGCTCGGCCATGACGAGATTTTTCGCATCTTCGAAAAGGCCAACCGAAACGAACGCAGTGTTGGCTTGAAACTCCGCCGTGAACGCGACCGAGAGATCGAAGTCTCCGCGCGGTGCCTTGTCCTTAAGCCGGAAAATATTGTTCGGCTTCTTGTAGCCCGGCATGCCGGGTGCGCCGGTCGATGCGAGCAGCACACCGTCCTCGACGATGTAGACCTCGGCATCCTCGTTCACCACTTCCCAGTTGTCGGAAAGCGCACCGCCGTCGAAGTCGTCGGTGAAAATCGCGGTTGCCTGCGGCTCGGGTTCCGGCTGCGCAACAACCTGCTGGAGCGCCGCCTTCAGACTTTCCGCGTCGTTCGACGAGATGTAAACGCCGCCGGTGTTTTTCGCGAGGCACGACACCGCCGCTCCATCGGACTGGCTAAGGCCGAAGCCGATCACATGCGCGGTGAAGGATGTCCCGTTCGCCTCGAGCGCTCCGGCAAGCGCGCAGGGATCACCCCCGCAGCTTTCGATTCCATCCGTCACGACCACCACCGTGGCCGCCGTAGAGCGATAACGCAGCGCATCCGCCGCGCGCTGGACACTGGCTGCCAGCGGTGTTTTTCCTCTCGGCTGCAGTCGCTGGACGGCATCGGCCGCAGCGCCGGCAGCGCCCTTCTCAGGCTGCACGAGCATTTGCACATCGTTACAGTCCCCGGGGCGACGATGTCCGTAAGCCATGACCCCGATGGCACGGTCCTGCGATAATCCGGCAATAACCTCCGCCACGCGGGATTTCGCGATCGACATTTTCGTCTGACCGTTGATCTTTCCCCGCATCGAACCAGACGCGTCGATCACCATCATGATTGCTTCGTCGGGCCCAGCGGCGGCTGTATACGGAGCGATCGCCATCGGCGCCGCAACCATTGCAGCAAAGAGCGCGGTGATTCTGAAATGTGAAGTCTGGGGCATGTTTCGGGGTTCCTCTCTCCATCTCGTTCCGGGATCGTGTCACGCGGCCCGCCCGCCGCACCCGGCCAGTCCAGCAACTGGAACACGCAGGCCGTTTTTACGTGGTGTCGTTCACACAGCATGCCACGACCCCACATGAGGATCATTCATGATGACGCGGCTCACATAATGCGCGGCAGCACCCTCGTTCGACGCCCACGGAAATCTGACGCCGGGGCGCTGGCCTCTGTGTTCGCGGAGGTCTGGCGCGCGACGTATCTCGGCATTCTTCCCGACAGCTATCTCCGCGACATGATTGCTCGACGAAGCCCCGCTTACTGGGCCCGGTTCGTTGAGCGCAGTGACGGGCTGCTCGTTGCCGAGCATCTCGATCGTCTCGTTGGCTATGCTGTTTTCGGTCGCCGCCGCCTCGAGGGATCGGCGGACGGCGAAATCTACGAGCTGTACGTCCACCCGCATTTCCAAGGGCTCGGCATCGGCGGACAGTTGTTCGACGCCGTCACCGCGCGCCTTGCTGCAAACGGCCGTCGCGACGTCGTCGTCTGGGCGCTTGAGGACAACGCCGGTGCCTGCAGCTTCTACGAGTCACGCGGCGGCATCACCGTGGCAGAGGCAGAGCAAAAAACCGGCAAGCGCTCTGTGCGAACCCGGGCCTATGCGTTTCGTGGCTCCTCACGGGCGGGCGACCCGCGCTAGACCGCACTGCACAATCGAATGCTGCGGAAGAACGCGGAATGCGCTACGCGCGAGGCCCATCCGTCGCGCTCGCAGGGAACGTCACCGTGTCGCAAATGAAACTGGCCGTCATGGGCGCCGCCGGCCGGATGGGCCGGACGCTGGTCGCCGCCGTCGACGCGCATCCCGACTGCCAACTCGCCGGCGCGACAGAGCCTGCCGGCTCGCCACACATCGGCGCGGACGCCGGTGAGCTTGCCGGCATCGGCCCGCGCCAGATCACGATCACCGACACGCCACTTGATCTGTTTACGGACCTTCACGGCGTCATCGATTTTACGACCCCGGCGGCAACCTGCGCGCATGCGGAGCTCGCTGCCCAAGCACGCATTGTCCACGTCATTGGCACCACCGGATTCGACGCCGCCGAAGAGGCTCAGTTGAGCGCCGCCGCTCGGCACGCGACGATCGTGAAGGCGGGCAACATGTCCCTTGGCGTCAACCTGCTCGTAGCTCTGACCCGCCGGGTCGCCGCGGCGTTGGGAGAAGACTTCGATATCGAAGTCCTCGAAATGCATCACCGCCACAAGGTCGACGCCCCCTCCGGCACCGCGCTGATGCTTGGCGACGCTGCCGCCGAAGGCCGGTCGGTTCAGCTCGACGACGTCGCCGTGCGCGCCAGAGACGGACAGACCGGCGCGCGCCCGGATAACGCGATCGGCTTCGCGACGCTGCGTGGCGGCAGCGTCATCGGCGAACACTCGGTCGTCTTTGCCGGCCCAGACGAACGGATCGAACTGTCCCACCGCGCAGAAAACCGCCAGATCTTCGCAAACGGCGCTGTACGGGCGGCATTGTGGGGTCGCGGCCGCAAACCGGGCATGCACTCGATGCTCGATGTCCTCGGCCTCGACACACTCGGGCTGGGCGAAGCATGAGTGAAAAAACCTTCGCCGGCGAAACACGCGCGCCGGTCGTCCTTTGCATTCTCGACGGCTGGGGCAACCGCGCTGACCGCACGGCCAACGCCATCGCGCTCGCCGACACCCCGACCTGGGACCGGCTCGTCGCCGACTGCCCGACCGCTGAACTCGTCTGTCACGGACCTGATGTGGGCCTGCCCGCGGGCCAGATGGGCAATTCCGAAGTCGGTCACCTCAACATCGGCGCCGGCCGCATCGTTTGGCAGGACCTGCCGCGCATCAACAATGCGATCGCTGAAGGATCACTCGCCGACCACCCGCTGCTGGTTGACCTCACCGAGCGCCTGCGTGAGAGCGGGGGCGTCTGTCACCTTGCGGGCATAGCTTCTCCCGGTGGCGTTCACGGCCACGAGAACCATCTTCTGACCCTCGCGAAGATCGTGGCATCGCGCGATGTCCCCGTGCATCTGCACATCTTCCTCGATGGCCGCGATACGCCCCCGACGAGCGCCGCAGATGATGTCTCCCGCCTCGAGACCGCGATCGCCGACATTCCCGGCGTACGGATCGCCACGCTGATCGGTCGGTATTTCGCGATGGACCGCGACCATCGCTGGGAACGCGTCCGCGCCGCGCATAATCTGCTAGTCGAGGGCACTGGCGCATCCGCCGAGACCGCATCACAAGCGGTCGCAGACGCCTACGCCGCAGACACGACCGACGAATTTATCCCCGCAACCGTGATCACCGGCGTCGGCGACCGCGGGATGCGCGACGGCGACGGCTTCCTTTTCGCAAACTTCCGGGCCGATCGGGCGCGCCAACTGCTGGACGCCCTCCTCGCTCAGACCTTCGACGGCTTCGAGCGTACCCGCACCGTCGCGTACGCTGCGCAGGTCGGCATGGTCTCCTACAGCGACAACTTGGACGCGGCTCTGCCAGCCCTTTTTCCACCGGACCGGATCACCGCCACGCTCGGCGAGACCCTTGCGGCTGCGGGCGTAAAGCAGCTCCGTCTCGCAGAAACGGAAAAATATCCGCACGTGACCTTTTTCCTCAATGGCGGGCGGGAGCAGCCATTTACCGACGAAGCGCGACATCTGTGCCCGTCCCCGAAGGTTGCCACCTACGATCTGGCACCGGAGATGGCGGCGCACGAGATCACCGATCACCTTGTCACCGCGATCACCGAGCGCAGTCACGCCGCCATCATCGTCAATTTCGCAAACGGCGACATGGTCGGCCACACCGGTGACCTCAAGGCGGCGACGGCCGCCTGCGCCGCGGTTGATCGTTGCCTAGCCCGGATCATCGCCGCGATCGACGACACCGGCGGCGCGATGCTGCTCACGGCTGACCACGGCAACTGCGAAATGATGGTCGACCCGAAAACCGGTGGCCCGCACACGGCGCACACCGTGAACCCGGTCCCGATCGTTCTGGTAGGCGCAACAGCGAACCAGCGACTGATCGACGGCCGCCTCGCAGATATCGCGCCCACGATGCTGGCGCTGCTGGAACTCGAGAAACCGGAGGAAATGACCGGCCGGTCTCTGCTCGTCTGAGAGGCATGATCTGGCGCGGCGCTTAACCGCTGGGCGCGACCATCCGGCCTTTTTCCCATCCAATAATCGCGTGCTTGCGCGTCAGACCCCAGTGATATCCGCCGAGGCTGCCGTCCTTTCGCATCGCCCGGTGGCACGGCACGACGAACGAGATCGGATTGCGCCCCACGGCACTTCCAACCGCCCGCGAAGCGCCTTGCCGGCCAACATGCTCCGCAATGTCCGAATATGTCACCGCGCGCCCCGCCGGAATTCGCAACAGCGCCCGCCAAACGTCGATCTCGAAGTCCGAACCGATCAACACGAGGCGGATCGGCTGCGACTGAGACCACGTATCGGGTGAAAAAATCTGCGCCGCGGCAGCAGCCGTCGCCTCCGCATCCGCGATGTACGTCGCCGCTGGCCATCGCCGGGTCATGTCCTCGAGCGCGGTCGCCAGGGCGCTTTCGCCTTCCCCGTCGCAGAACCCAAGCCCGCACACGCCTCGTTCCGTCACCATCAGAAGGGCAAGGCCAAAAGGTGAGGAGTGAAATCCATAGCGGATCTCGAGCCCGGCCCCCCGGTTTTTGTAGTCACCGGGCGTCATCGCCTCGTGATCGACGAACAAGTCATGCAACCGACCGGGACCGGAAAGCCCCACATCGAGCGCGGTATCGAGAAGCGATGCCGACCCGGCGAGCAACGCACGTGCGTGATCGATGGTGATCACCTGCACGAACTCTTTTGGGCTGAGCCCGCACCAACGTTTGAAAAGCTTCTGACAGTGCCCTGCGCTCAGCTCCATCTCCTGCGCGAGCGCGTCGAGATCTGGTTGCGCGCGCCAAGCGGCGGAAAGGAACGCGATGCCACGCTGGACGCGACGATAGTCGTCGAGCATGTCGCCGCAGGGCGCTGGCGCAATGCCGGCTGCAACGCCGTTACCGAGCCGATCGTGAGCCTGCGCCTGGAAACCGAGCTGCATGCGCACCTCCTCTTCGTACGGGGACGTGATCCGGGATCACACGCAAAGTGAGGTAGCGAACCAGCGCTCAGCCTGCGACCCGAAAGCGGTTATCGGCAAGCGCCGGGGCACGGCGGCTTTCAAGCCTGTGAGAACGCTCAGGTCGGCGCGACACCAGGTCGAGAGGATCGAAAACGGCTGAGCGCGAGCGACAACGCATCCGC
>JBCBJG010000097.1:0-10466 GCA_038523655.1 Pseudomonadota bacterium
ACCGGAATGCGCGCCAACCGATCTGGATGCTCAGCCGCGATCTCTTCGATATCCATCCCGCCTTCCGGGGAGAACAGCAGCAGCGGGCCTTTGGTCTCGGGGTCGTTCAGAACGGCTGCATAAAACTCCCGCGCAATCGCCACTTGCCCCTCGACCAGCAGGCGCTCGACCACCGCATCACCGATCGTCATGCCGAGGATGCGTTCGGCCGCCATTGCCGCTTCCTCGGACGACCCGCACACAGCAATCCCGCCCGCCTTACCGCGTTTGCCGGTGGGCACCTGCGCCTTCACCACGCAGCGCCCACCGAGTTTGTCAGCGGCGGCGCGGGCCCCCGTCACGTCGGTGACGACCTCACCGGGTGGCGTCGCGATCCCGGCCGCGCGCAGGAGCGGCTTGCCGGCGTGTTCTTCGAAATTCATGGGATACGTCCGTGACGGTCGGGATTGTGGCGCCCCGTTATGCGGACGCGTCCCGTGATCCGCAAGACGGCGTGGCGCAGACGTCGAGCGGGGCATACGGCCAATCATCGGCGGAGCGGCATGCCGATCCGGCGTGTCGGGCGACTGAGAGAACCGGAGCGAAAAACACCTTGCCGCTTGCCCGGCCTGTGAGCCCTGAGGTCTCCGTCAGGCGAAACTGCTGAGGCGTCCCGCGGCGAGTGTGTGGACCACACGCCACGGCGTCTCCGCTCCACCAGCCGCATCGAGCACGACAAGATCGGCCCGCTTGCCAACCGCGATCTCCCCGCGATCATCAAGCCTCATCGCAGCTGCCGGGTTCGCAGATACGAGCGCCCAAGCCCGCGCGAGTGGAAGCACATCGCGCCGCACCAGCCGCTCGGCAGCGCGCAGAAGGCTCGGATAATAATAGTCCGAGGCGAGGACGGTACATTCGCCTGCAACAATCGCGTCTTCGGCGGTGAGGGCGCCGGTGTGGCTACCACCGCGAATGACGTTCGGTCCGCCGAGGATAACATGTTCTCCGGCAGCGATCGCGTATGCGGCCACGGCCCGTTCGAGCGGGAACTCGCAGACGTCGATCCCGAGCGCACGCGACGCGGCGCGGGCATCGACCGTCTTCTCATCGTGCGAGAGCATCACCGCGCCGGTGGCGTGTGCCGCCTCGACCATGTGAGCAATTGCATCGGGCACGTGAGGTGCCGCTGCTGCTGCTTCCTCTACGGCTTCCAGATACGCGGCGGGCGTGAGCCCAGCCCGCGCCGCCCACTGGTCGAGCTTTTTGTGGTTGCCCGCTGCGACTTTCTCCAACGTTGCCGTTGTGTGGTCGTTGAAGGCGAGTGCTGGCGTCGGTGCCGCTCCGAGCCATTGGGTGACATCGGCCATCGCGTCATGCGCAAACGTCTCCCACCGCAGTTGAACGCGGTGCTCGGCGACCAGCTGCGGGCGCACAGCCTCGAGCGCAGCCATGAACGCCCGACCCTGTGCCCGGCTCCGCTGCCCGGGTTCCCAGGATAGCGTGAGGCCGTGGAACGCGGTGGTGATCCCGTTTGCGATCAGCTGACGGTCCACACTCGCCATCGCGATATCGGCATCGATGTTGACGCCCGGACGGGGATGAATTTCCCGCTCGAACGCATCTCCGTGCACATCGATGATGCCGGGGAGAATAATAAGCCCGCTGCAATCCACGCGACGTGCGTCGGCGTCGGGCGCGTCGACGATACAACCATCGCGGACGTGCACATCGGCGACGACGATCCCGACATCCGGGCTCAGAACCCGCCCGCCCTGCAGGCAAAATCCGCTGTCGTGCACGCGTGTCATATTCCCGATTCTTTCCCGTCACGTGATCGAGAAGTCCACCGCCTACCCGACAAGCGTCGGCGGCGCTGCGTTCGCGCCGTCCCTCCTATGAACTCATCGATGGGAAGTCGAGATGCGCTTTTCGAAAACTCTGGCCGGGCTAGCCACCGCAGCGATAACGGCGTTCTCGCTGCTCTCCGCACCAGCAGCGTTCGCCGCGGAGAAAATTACGTTCGCGGTGACCGACGTCGAAGGTCTCGAGACACTCCAACTGGAGTTTGGCCCGTTCCGCGACAAGTTGCAGGAGTTGACCGGACTCGACGCCGAATTCTTCCCCGTCAGTAATCGGACCATGGCCGTCGAGGCGATGCGCGCTGAGCAGGCCGACCTCGGCCTCAAATACGGATCGGACGACGACCCGCAGATCGTCAAGCGCAATGTCGCGCTCGAAGCCCTCATTCGCGGCGACATCGCTGCGGTCGGCATGAACTACGGACACCTGCATAAGGCCCGCGAGGCATTTCTCGACCAGGCATTTTCGGTCGTGGCGCGCGGCCGTGACCTCCCGAACGATATCCTTGTCGTTCGCAAGGGTGTGGATCCGAAAGTCATCGAGAAGGTGAAGAACGCCTTCGCCAAGCACGGCAAGGAATTGCTCTCCGCGGTCATCACGTCCGACGACAACAAGAAGTATGCCGGCGGCACGTTTCTCACGAACATCGATGATGCGGATTATAATTATGTTCGCTCAATGTACGAGACGATCGGTATCGGCGATTTCTCGAACTTCGTCGGCGACTAGTCCGCCACGGACAACGCCTCTTCTCCCTTGCTGGCCGGCCGCGACACCATGTCGACGGCCGGTCGTTTTTTCCATATCTGGAGCGCGCTCGTGCCTTCGCCTTTGATCGCCGATCTCCGGATGACCGATCTTCCATCCCCCGATGACAACGGGCGCGCGAATGCGGCCGACGAGAGTACCCGGCCAGATTTCGCCGAGCGGGGACGCATCGACACCGCGCCCGGTCAGGCAGATACCGAACGCCAGTTGGCGCCAACCTCGCCGGAGGCGATCGCGCCACCGCCGATCATCGCAACGACCAGGCTGACCAAGCGCTTTTCGCCCGGCGGCGCCGACATCCTGTCGTCGATCGATGTGACCGTGCGCAGAGGCGAGGCCGTCGCGATCGTCGGGGCGAACGGGGCGGGCAAGTCCACGCTGCTCAAGTGTCTCGTCGGGCTCGAGGCGCTGAGCGGCGGAGAGGTCGACATTTTTGGTGAGCGCTTTTCGCGCCAACCAACGGCCAGCCAGCGCCGGCGATTGCGCCGTAACATCGGCTTCGTTTTCCAGTTTCACGGACTGGTCGCCCGCCTGAGCGCGCTCAGCAACGTGGTGCATGGTGCGCTCGGTCAGGGCTATGGGCCGCGCGCGTGGCATCAGACGCTCGCGCCATCTGACTTGCGCGCACACGCCATGCACGGGCTCGATCGTGTCGGGCTTGCCGACCGCGCCCATGATCGCGCCGGGACGTTGTCGGGCGGCCAGTCACAACGCGTCGCGATTGCCCGAGCGATTGTCCACGCGCCAGCCTTGCTGATTGCCGATGAGCCGGTCGCGAGCCTCGATCCGGCAGCCGGCACCGACATCATGCGGTTGTTTCGCTCTCTCGCGGGCGGCGCAGTGTCGCTCGTGTACACGACCCACAACGTCGAGCATGCGCTGGCCTATGCGGATCGCGTGATTGCGATGCGCCATGGCGCCGTCGCCTTCGAAGCGCCGGCAGATGATCTCACGCCGGGCGATATCGCCGGCATTTACGGCGCCTGAACCGTGGACCGGTTTCACTCCGCACTGCCCGTGACACACCAAGCCGTTCCCGATCGCTTTACCCGTTTATCCGCGGTCCAGTTCACGATTCTCGCGATCGCTCTCGCACTCATCGTCGCTTCGATCGCGCAGGTCGCCCATCACCTGAACGTTTCGGCGACAGCGGGCCTCGGATTATCCGCCTGCTCGAGCGGGCCTGGCCTCCCTCCGTCGAGCCGGGCTTTTTGCTCCGTACTTTCTGGAAGCTCATGGAGACCTTGCAGATTGCGCTCGCGGGCACGGTCATCGGCGTCATTCTCAGCCTCCCACTCGCCTGGTTATCAGCAAAAGGCATCTCCCCGCTCGGCATGTTCCGCGCCATCCCGCGCATCTTCGTATCGTTCCTGCGCACCGTCCCGGACCTCGTTTGGGCGCTGGTGTTCGTCGTTGCTGTCGGCCTCGGTCCGGTCGCCGGCACGATGACGATCATCGTCGACACGATGGGGTTCTGTGGCCGGTTCTTTGCCGAAGCGATCGAGGACGCGGAAAAGCCGCCGCAACAGGCGCTCGAGGCGATCGGTGCCCGCAAGCTCGACATCATGTTCGCGGCCGTGCTGCCAGCCACGATGCCGTCGCTGATCAACTCCAGCCTTTTCGCGCTCGAGAAAGCGGTGCGATCATCCGTTGTGCTGGGCCTCGTGGGTGCCGGCGGCATTGGCCAGGAACTCGCCGCCGCGTTCGAGCTGTTCCAGTACAACCGCGCCGCCACGATCATCATCGCGATATTCGCGATCGTCCTCGCGATGGAACTGCTGACCGACGCGCTGCGCAAACGGGTGAGCTAGTCCCGTGTAGAAAAACGGCTAAGCGGCTCGCTGGCGCGGTCGCCGCGCGCTGCCGGCTATGCCCCCCACTTCTCGAGGTATGCGCCGAACAGTTCATCCTCTTCCGGTTTATCCTCCGGAATGGTCGTGACGAGGTGCGTCACGTTGATGAAGCAGCGCCAGTTGAGGTTGTCGCTGATCGAGTTCGCCTGCCACGTGCCGCAGCCCATCGAGAGCGTGAAGGGCAGGCCGTTGTTGAACCCGCCGCCGTTGCCGAAAGTATGCGCCTGATTGACGAGGACCCTCACCGTTTCCATGTCGCGCGCCAGCTCTTCGGCATGCGCCATCTCGCCGGTGTGGATACCGACGGAATGCCCCTTGCCCTGAAATTCCGCGATCTCAGTCACGATCGCCTTCGCGTGCGCGAAGTCACGGGCCCGATAGACGGTGAGCACGAGGGAGAGTTTTTCACCCGAGAGTGGATGGTCCGGGCCGACGCCTTCCTCCTCGACCATCACGAATTTCGATCCCCGCGCCGCACCGTCGAGCTCGAACACATCGACGAGCGCATCGGTCGGCCGTGCAATCACGTGCCGGTTGAGTTTGCCGCCCTGCCAGAGCCGCTCGACAATCCGCTCGCGCTCCTTGCCATCGGCCATGTAGCCGCCCGCCGCCCGCAGCGCGTCGATTGCAGCGTCATAAATTTCATCCACAATCACGAGGCTGTTCTCGGACGAGCATGACGTCGCGTGATCGAAGGTTTTGGACGCGCAAATCTTCTCCGCTGCGTCTGTAAGATCGGCGCTCGCATCGATGATGACCGGGACATTACCGGCACCCACACCGATCGCCGGCCGTCCGGACGAATAGGCACGCTTCACGTTGTTCTGGCTGCCGGTACAAACGATCAGATCGCACTGCTCCATCAGCGCCTGCGTGCTCTCCTTGCTGACCGGCGCAGGGAGGATCTGCACGAGGTCACCCGGGAGGCCGATTTTCTCGAGCTCAGACCGCATCCCCTCGACCGTTGCATTCGTTGCAATCCAGGCAGCCGGCGATGGCGCGATGACGATCGCGTTGCCGCCTTTCAGCGCCATCATCGCCTTGTTCACCGGCGTCGCCGACGGGTTGGTCGACGGTGTCACCGCGCCAACAACTCCCACGGGCTTCGCGTACTTCACGAGGCCTTTTTCCGGCAGTTCCTCGATGATCCCGACTGAGCGCACCCGCATCAGGTCCCGCAGCGTCCCGAACGTCTTGCGCGTATTTTTCGTGATCTTGCTGTCGACGTCACCGAGCCCCGTCGTCTCGACCGCGAGTTCGGCGAGGGCGCGGGCATTCTCCGGCTTGTAGATCGACCAGGCGAGGGCGGTGACCGCTTCGTCGATCCGCTCTTGCGACGCATCCTTGAGTGCTGCCATCGCCGTGCGACCGCGTGCGATCAGGCCGGCCACCACGTCGTGTGCCGGGGTGTCAGCAGGATCAGTTTGCGGTCGGGGTGCTTCTGCGGTTTGAGCGGTCACGGGTGGCGGTCCTCGTCGGTCCATATGCGGGTTGGCGCCGGTTTGCGTCCTCCCCCGACGCATGTCAAATGAAGCGACAGCAGTCCGACCACGGAGAATAAAAATGTTTGTTTCACCCCGCGCAGCCGAGGTGCCGAAGGCGCTCGTCGCGCGCGCAGCGTCGGGCGGGGCTGTGCGCACAGCGGTCGTCAATGCGGTCAACGTGGTTGTCCTTGAGAGTGTCCGCGATGCGGTGGCGGCCGGGCTGATCGAACCGGTTCTCGTCGGCGCGCGCAGCGAGGTTGAGCAGGCGGCTGACGCGGCGGGCTTCGCTCTATCGGGTGTCGAGGTCGTCGACGCAGCCGGTGAAGAAGGTGCGGCCGCAGCGGCGGCAAAATGCGCTGCCGATGACGCCGTGCAGGCCGTCATGAAAGGGCATCTTCATACTGACGTCTTCATGCGCGCGCTGCTGTCGCGCGATGCGGGTCTGCGGACCGGCGCACCCTTCACGCATGCGTTCTACATGACCGTCCCGGGCGATGACCGCGGGCTGGTGATCACTGATGCAGCGCTCAACCCGGCGCCGGACATCGAAACCCGCAAGGCGATCGCCGCCAACGCCGTGCGCCTGCAGCAGGCAATCGGCGTCGAGCGCCCGAAGGTGGCGCTGCTTTCGGCAACCGAGGTGCCGAGCCCGAAAATCCCGTCGAGCGAAGAGGCAGCCGAGATCGCCGCCTGGGCAAAGACCGGTCTACCGGACGCGGATGTCGACGGGCCGCTGGCCTTCGATCTCGCCGTCTCTGCGGATGCAGCGCGGGTGAAGGGCGTAACGTCTCCCGTCGCCGGTGCGGCGGATGTTATCGTCGTGCCAGAAATCGTGGCCGGGAACGCACTCTTTAAGATGATGGCACAGTTCATGGGCGCCTGTGCGGGCGGTCTCGTCATGGGCGCGAAGGTGCCGATCCTGCTCACAAGCCGCGCCGATCCGCCCGCCGCGCGTATCTCGTCGGCCGCGCTTGCATCCGTCCTTGCAGCGCACGCCCGAGCAGAGACCGCCTAAGCCACGGCCGGCTGTCGCAAACACCTATTCGGGCGAGTGATAAGGCTTCACCACCCGCGCCATGCCCAGATGGTCGGTGTTTGCAGACGTTCCCTCGTCGTTGTTGGCGATCGAGTGGGTCAGCCTGAACGAGTGCAGGAAACGCGGATCGAAATCCGCATACTCGAACGCACCGTCAATATCCGTGAACTCCACGCGATTTCGGCCCCAGTTAATCAGCTTCATGTCGTTGAGCTGGCGGAGCATCTTGTTGGTGTGCACGACGGAAAGGCCCATCGTGTCCGCAAGCTGTTCCTGCGTCAGGGCGTGGTCGAAGCCACTCTGGTCAGCTTCGCCGATCAGCATCAGCCGACACCAGAGCTCCAGACAGAAATGCGCGATCCGGTGCGGGGCGTGACGGGCGCCGAGCGAGATGTTGTGCTCGCTCAGAATGTTCATTTCCCGCACGGTACTCCAGTCGAGGCCGGAGGCAATGACAGGGTAGCGCTGATAGACGTCGATGATGCGCATCGGCTCGATGACTGCGATGCGCAGATCCGTCAGAGCGAGCGCGGTGTAGCGCGCCTGACGCTGGAAATTGACGCGCAGTGCGAGAAAGTCACCGGGAAGTGAGACCCCGAGGATCTGCCGTCGGCCCCGCGGCGTCGTGTGCTGGCGGATGCACCAGCCCGACGCGATGACGAAAGCGGTCGCGAGGTCGTCGTTCTCCTGGAAGAGCTTTTGGCCCCGTTTAATCTCGACGACGTTGGTCTGCAGTTCTTCGATGAAGCGGGTTTCTTCCGGGGAGAGCAAAACGTTGGCCGCAAGCTTTCGCACCAGTGGGCTCGGGTCTACTCCAGTCGCCGTCTCTACGAGTTCCATCACACATCCAAGATCTCACCCGCCGGCTCTTGAAAGCGTCCCGTCAGGCGAAAGAGGTACCGCGCAATACCTGCGCAGCAACATTCCGAACTCTGTGCACCACAGTGCACACGCGTTGAACACGACAGATAAGTGTAGCGCATTGCGTCTCAACTGGTGCGACAAAAATGACCAAGTCTGAATGGCATCAGCGCAGCCGGGCGCTTCCAATCCAGCCTGGCCATTGGCTCAGCCCCGTTGGTGCGCCACGGTCGACCGATGGAGACGCCGCTCAAAGCTGGAACCGTCCCCTTCTGACGCATGGTTTCGCGCAGCAGCTGCGCCGGGCACGTTCGCGGTCACCTTGAAGGTATCGAGAAATCCAACGTCGAAATCCGCATAGTCCGCGAGTGCCGCGAGATCATCGATCCGCACGAAATCGCGGCCCCACCGCAACAGCCCCTCATCGCTCAGCTCACGCAGCATCTTGTTGGTGTGAACTGCGGACAGCCCAAGCGTGGCGGCAAGCTGCTCCTGGGTCATCGGATGCGCGAAGCCGTCTTCTTCCGCCAGATTCACGAGCGCGAGCCGGCACCAGAGTTCCAGACAGAAATGCGCGATACGATGCGTTGCTTGCCGCGCGCCGAGCGAGACGTTGTGCTCGCCCAGGATGTTGAGGGTCCGCACAGTCGACCAGTCGAGCCCGGACGCGATGATCGGAAACCGCTGGTAGGTCTCGATCAGGCGCATCGGCTCGATCACCGCGACTTCACAGTCGGTCAGCGCTTCGGCGGAGAATTGCATCTCGCGCTCGAACGTCACCCGCAGCGCGAGGAAATCGCCGGGGAGGGTAATTCCAATCATTTGCCGCCGTCCCGTGCCCGTAACGCGATGCCGGGAGAACCAGCCGGACACGACGAGATACGCCGTCTCGATGTCCTCGCCGTCGCGAAAGAGGCACTCCCCGCGCTTCAATCGAACGAGATTGGATTCGAGCCCTTCGAGATAGTCCGCCTCTTCAGGCGTGAGCAGGACGCTTGCCGCAAGCTTCCGCACCAGTGGTGTCGGATTATCGCCGTCGGATTTTCGAACGAGCTCCATGACGCGCTCCGTTGCCAACCTCGATGCGGAATAACGACAAATGACACTTATAATTGTCAATTTTAGTTGACACTAGTGCATAGTCGATCGTGGTTTGTTCTTTTCCGCGTCCTTTGCTTTGCAGGCCGAGCAGTCGCGCGCCCAGCGCCGGTGGGAACAGCAACTCCTGCGCGTTGCACCGATGGGCGGTTTCTGCGATCCCTGCGTCATGCGCCACCGGCGTGGTCGCTACGGCGCCGCGCACCTCACGGAGCCCGACATGCGGACCTACCTGGTTTTCATCCGTTGCGAACTCGGCCGCACCTACGAGGTCGCGGGGCATCTCGCCGAGATCGAGCAGGCACCGCACGTGCATTCCGTCTCCGGCGAGTACGATCTGTTCTGCATGTTCAATCTCGCTGACGATGCCGACGTGGGGCGCTTCATCACCGACACGGTGCAGACGATCCCGGGTATTCGCGAGACGCAGACAATTGTCTGCTTCAATCCGTTCACCAGCGACAAGGGCCTGCGCGACGGGTAACCCGACCCGCCGCCTACCCTGCAGCACGGTCACGGAATCGCCGGGCTCCCCGCCTAAGCCGCAGGGATTGGGCACGCAGCAGCCCGAACTCGGCGGAAATCAAAGCGCATGCGGATAACAACCAAGATCCTGAACGCCATCGCACTCTCGTTTGCGCTGTTCGCCCCGACGGTCGCCGCCTTCACCTTCTATGCAAGTGAACAGATTGCCGGCCGCGCGCTCCTCGGCGTGCTCGACGCACCAACGCAGTGGTCGTCGCAAGCATCGGCCGACGAGCGCATGACGGTTCCCGGTCGTGAGATTGTCTACTATGCGAAGCCGGACGCCCGTTACTCACGCTATGCGACCCGCGGCGCGAAGAAGCCCCGCGCCATCGTGGTCCATTTTACCTCCGCAAAGACGGTGGCCGCGCTGGTCCGTTACGGTCATCTGCGGGATTTTTCGCGCGGTGGCGCCTCGTTCGGCTACCACTTCTACATCGGCCGTGACGGTCGGATTGTGCAGGGCGCTCCGCTCAGCAAGCGTACCAACCACATAAAGTCTCCGCGGCGTCGTGAGCGCACCGCGACGGCCCGCCATCTGTGGTCAGGCAACACCATTGGCGTGTCGCTTGTCGGCGGCTGTGATCGCCTGTTGCGCCCGAACACTTGGTGGCGGCCGACAACATGCACGGGCGAGTACGTCACCCGCCGTCAGATCGAAGCCGGGCGCGATCTGGTCGCCGCGCTCCAGGCCCGCTTTGGGATCGCCTGTCGCGCGATCTACGGACATGGCGATCTGCAGACCGACCGCGAGACGTTCGAGGGACGGACGCTGAAAACCCTGGTGCGCCGCGACTGCCGGATGCCGCCCCCCACCCGCCGTCCGACACGCACCGCCGAAAGCCGCAACGCTGCGTGATCGGTGACGGCCTCGCGGTCATGGAACGCGTGCACGCCAAGATGGCGGAAAAGCCGATTGACCCGCCCGCGCGAAATCCTCACAACCGTCCGCGGAGAGGTGGCCGAGTGGTCGAAGGCGCTCCCCTGCTAAGGGAGTAGGCA
>JBCBJG010000098.1:0-10348 GCA_038523655.1 Pseudomonadota bacterium
GCGGAATGCCGGTGGCGTTTCCCGTGTCGTCCTTGAAACGCCAAACGAAGCCCGGGCTGCGCTCAGCGACGGCATTGATGCGATCGAGATTGGCGACGAAATCCGCGATGCGCGGGTCATCGATCGGATAGCGCAGATGGCCGATATTCAATTGCGCGAGATGCATTTGGCGTCGCCTCCGCTGGCCGCTTGACCGCCGTTACACATACGCGCCGTACCAGAGGATGAGAAGCCCGAGCCCGCCAACGACGAGGCACGCGATGCCAATCAGGCGGAACGGGCGCGACAGGCTGCGCACGAGCCGCCAACCGCCGTAAAGCAAGCCGCCGAAGACGACGTGGAGAATAATAAAAAGCAGCACTTGCCGCATGGCTTTCTCCTCTTTCGACGGAATGCCCTGCCGTTCTCTCATGTTTCCCGGACGGCGTGGGGTCAGGTGCCTGCCGTCGATTGTTCGTGCGGCGGCACGTGAAACGGGCCGGACGTCAGCGGGTTGCGTACTGACGCACCATGTGGCCGCCATCAACGTCGACGACGCGGCCGGTCATGAAGGTACTCGCCATCATCATCAGGACCGTATCGGCGATTTCACCTGGAAGGCCGACACGTCCGAGAGGGAGCGATTCCCCGGTTGCGCGATACATTTCCTCACGCGCTTCCTCGCTCAGGTGCGCATACGCCTCGGTACGCGCCATACCGGGGGAGCAGCAGTTCACGCGGACTTTCGGGCCAAGCTCCAGCGCAAGGCCGCGTGTCAGTCCTTCGATGGCCGCGTTCACTGCGCCGAGGCCGCTCGTATTCATGCCCGGGCGCCGAGAGAGCACGCCGGAGAAAAATGTGACCGATGCGCCGTCGGCAAGCGTCGGCAAAGCGGCTTTGGCGAGGCGGTAGGGACCGAAAAATTTCGAGGCGAACATGGCGATGACGTCGCTGACCGGCACCTCGGCGAACGGGCCGTGGACCGCGCTCGAGGCGGTGATGACGAGGTGATCGAGCGCAACGTCATCGAGCTCGTCGAACAGCGCGGCGACCGCGGCATCGTCCTGCATATCGACGCTGTGCATGTGGGACAGTTCGGGATGCGCGAGCCTTGCCTGCGCCGCACGAAGTTTTTCCTCTCCACGCGCGGCGAGATGCACGTGGCCGCCCAGGCGAACCACGCGCTGCGCAATCTCGAACCCAATGCCGCTGCTGCCGCCGACCACCATCGTGCGCGTATTTGTCAAATCAATCATCAATGATCTCCCGCTGTCGGGCGGGGTCGCCCGCTTCCGTGGAGACTAGGTGAGAGATCAGCGCCAGGCGAGCGATCTGTCGCACTGAAACGCCGGCCCTGGTTCGTCGCTCTGGGTTATCGCCGTCGCCCCGAAACGCCGTCGCGCTGCAACGCCCGGCCGAATCACTGACCCGGCAAGCCGATCTGGCACGCTGGCATGGCACGCCGGCCTACATTGGCGGGGCTCAGTCCGGCGCGCTTACAGCGGAATAAATACTCCACACCCACACGATGAAGCACAGCGGAATGCCGATGATCCCGCCAATCCAGGTGAAGGTGAAGACGAGGCCGATTACGTACAGAAACATCTGCACGATTGCCGCGAAAAACTTGCCGACGAACAGCGTGCCGACGCCGGGGAGGAAAACGTTGATGATGACGGCGGCAACTTTCACGGGACGCTCCGGGCCGCTAGCAGTGCGCGTAGAGTGCCCGGACGTGGGAATCGTTGCCGGCAACCTACACCGCCAACAACTTCAGTATGCCGCGAACGTTCCGTGTGGTCGGCTACTCCGCCGCCTGCAATGTCGGCTCCCGCACAGCGCCATCGGCATCAGCGCGCCAGGAGTACTGGTCGATGCGCTCCTCAATGACGTGGCGGAAGTGGCGGATCAAACCTTGGACCGGCCAGGCGGCAGCGTCACCGAGCGCGCAGATCGTATGGCCCTCGACCTGCTTCGTGACGTCCAGCAGCATGTCGATCTCGCGTTTTTCCGCTTCGCCACGTGCCATGCGCTCCAGCACGCGCCACATCCAGCCGGTGCCTTCCCGGCACGGTGTGCACTGGCCGCAGCTCTCGTGCTTGTAGAAGTACGACAAACGGGCGATCGCGCGGATCATGTCGGTCGACTTGTCCATCACGATCACAGCAGCGGTGCCGAGCCCTGATTTAAGGTCCCGCAACGTGTCGAAATCCATCGGCAGGTCGTCACACACGTCAGCCGGCAGACACGGAACCGAAGACCCGCCCGGGATGACGGCGAGGAGATTATCCCAGCCGCCCCGCACCCCGCCGCAATGCTTCTCGATCAGCTCGCGGAACGGGATCGACATTTCCTCTTCCACATTGCACGGCCGCTCGACGTGGCCGGAAATGCAAAACAGCTTCGTGCCGTGGTTGTTTGGGCGACCGAAGCCTTTGAACCACTCCCCACCGCGTCGGAGAATGTCCGGCACAACGGCGATGCTTTCGACATTGTTTACGGTCGTCGGCGCACCGTAGAGGCCGACATTCGCCGGGAACGGCGGTTTGAGGCGCGGCTGGCCCTTCTTGCCTTCGAGGCTTTCGAGCAGCGCGGTTTCTTCGCCGCAGATGTAGGCGCCTGCGCCGTGATGGACGACGATATCGAGGTCCCAGCCGTGCACATTGTTCTTGCCGATTAGGCCGGCTTCGTAGGCCTCGTCCACGGCATGCTGCAGGCGTTCGCGCTCGCGGATGTATTCTCCGCGGATGTAGATGAAGCAGGTATGCGCTTGCATCGCGAACGACGCATAGAGGCACCCTTCCAAGAAAATATGCGGATCATGGCGCATGATTTCCCGGTCTTTACAGGTTCCGGGTTCTGACTCATCCGCATTGACGACGAGGTAGTGAGGCCGCTCGCCGACTTCCTTCGGCATGAAGGACCACTTGAGCCCGGTCGGGAAGCCAGCGCCGCCACGCCCACGCAGACCCGAGCCCTTTACTTCCTCGATGATCCACTCGCGGCCTTTCGCGAGGATATCGGAGGTGTGATCCCACGCGCCGCGCGCGACAGCGCCTTTCAGGCGCCAGTCGTGCATGCCGTAAAGGTTCTGGAAGATCCGATCCTCGTCTTTAAGCATCAGTTCGGCTTCTTTCGTGCGAGTGTGGTGTTCTTCTTGGCGGAGACCATCGACCCCAGGGTGCGACGACAGTCTGTGATCAACGCGCCGAGCCTCGTCACGTCGGCACCCGTGGCTTCGAACCGCGCGACATGGTGATCAGCTGCCGTCTCTGGATTGTAAATGCGTGCTTTGATCGCGCTTTCCACCGCCGCGGTCGTCTCTTTGATGGCGTAAACTGTCGCGGGGCCGAGCTTCTGACCGTTTGTGTAGACGTGCTGATCGCGTTCTGCCCAAATGTGACGCTCGCGGGCGGAGTAGTCGCCGGCCTCCTCGAGCTCTGCGATGCGTGGTGCGCAGAGGCTGGTCGCCGCGCCGAACATCAAGGCGCGTACAGACGGTAGCACCTGTAGCGCGCTGGTCGTCGTCGGGATCAAGCCTTGTCGGCCTTGTCATTTTGCTCGGCGAGATCAGCAGCCTGGCCCACCCAATTGTCGCGCTCGATCCGGCCGACGAACTTCAGATGCCCATCGACCCACGCGATGTTGTCCGCGTCCCAGTTCGCGATTTGCTCGAAATGGTAGACGCCAAGATCGTTCAGCAACCGCTCCAGCTTGGGTCCCACCCCAGATATGCGCTTGAGGTCGTCGGCACCACCTTCGAGCGGCGCGGCGAATGTCTGAGGTTTGCTGGCCTCGTCAGCAGGACTGGACGCCGATAACGTTGTGTCGGTCTCGGCCTGTTTCTCCGCTGTGTGGCTAGCTCCCAAACCGGCTGTCTTTGCGTCGGATGCAGGTGCTTGTCCCTTGCTCGCCCCGCTCTGTTCATCCGTTGCGTTCGCAGTTGACCCAGCCCGTTCGGAACCATTGCCTGACGTCGACGCATCGACGCTCGCCGACTCGTCTGCCGCATCGGCTCCTTCGCTGTCGCCTAAATGCGTTGACGAGCGCGACGACGACTGCCCGTCATCGTCGGCGCGAGGCTCACTGGAGGTTTTACTCTCCGCAGACTTTATCTCTGAAGCAGCATCAGTCGACAGGTTGTCAGCGACATCATCCGACTGCGCGCCGTCCTTGTCGCTAGGCGTCTCGTCTGGTTTCGCCTGCGCGCGCGCCGAACTGCCGGTCTGTTCGGGCGTCGGGTCACTGGCCCGAGTCGCATCGGTTTCGCCGCGTTTCTCGTCGTCCGACGCAGCGTTACGCGCCGATGCGATGGTGTCGGTCGGCGAGAAATCGGTAACGTCCGGCTCGAACGTCGTCATGTCTCCGAGTGCGGCGGTCGCGATCACCGTTGATGTGTCAGAGGCCGGCTTTTCGCTCGTTTGTATCGACGCATGAGCGGATGCATCCGCGGTGTCGGCCTGGCCCGATGCGGCCTGCTTCGCCGCGTCGGTCGGGTGGACGTTGTGCTCCGGCGACAACGACCTGGCGCGCGGTTCATTATCGTCCGCGCCGGCGCGCGTCATTGCCGCGTCGATCACATCGTCGCCTTTGCGCGGCGCACTCGACCAGTGACCGCCGCTGCCACCCGCGGCCGCGCCGATCGGTCGGGCATCTGCTGCCGGCGGGTTGTGCGTCGGGTTTGCGGCTCGGCGTGCGGTCTGCGCGCGCGCTGCTCCGTCGGCGCCGGATTGACGGCTCCCGGAGGTCCCAACGAGAGAGGCAGAACCGCCGCTCGTGCGTGTCTTCGCGCCATACTCGGCGCGACCAGTAATTTCCTCCCGACCGCAATAAAACCACGTGTAGAGCCATGCGCTCAGAAAGACGATGGCGAACAGCAGCCACCACGGCCAGCTGCGCCCCTGGCCGGCCTGCAAGCAGGTCATGATCAAGCTGCCCGCTCCGGCGGCGCCAAGCGCCCACAGCACCGTTCGGCAGTTTGTGACCGACAACAGCTTGTCCATCGCCTGGGCCATGTCAGTCGCGAACCCTGTAGCGCGTGCCGGGCTGAGCAGGATTTTCGCCATCGGCATCTTTCAGTTCGCCATCGGACTTGCCGGGGTCGACAAAAGCGTCAGCCGTCTCGATGGGGGTTCGCGGCTGTCCGGTCGCACGCGCTTCGCTCGCCTCGTCGGCCAACTCCGAGCCGCTGGTTGACTGCGCTCGCCCGGCGTAGCCGCCGGCGCCCATCGGCCCGCGCGGTTCACTGGTCAGCGCCGTGTGTCCGCCGGACGGAGCCGAATGCTGGCGGGCGATCTGCGGTCCCGGCCGAGGCTTCGCACCCGTTTCGATCGTCTCCATGATCGCCTCAAGCGAGGCCGGCGTCAGATCCTCGTAGGTATCCTTGCCAATCTGGACGAGCGGGCCGTTCACACAGGCACCGAGGCATTCGACCTCTTCCCACGAAAAATTTCCATCGCCGGAAAGCGTGTGCGGGGCGTCTGCGATCCGGCGTCGGCACAACGATTTAAGCTCCTCGCCGCCGCGCAGCATGCATGGTGTCGTGCCGCAAACTTGGATGTGGGCTTTTCGGCCGACCGGCGAGAGCTGGAACATCGTGTAGAAGGTCGCCACCTCCAGCACGCGGATCTTGGCCATTCCGAGCATCTCGGCGATCTGCTCGATCATCGGCTCGGTGGTCCAGCCTTCCTGCTCCTGCCCGCGCCACAGCAACGGGATCACCGCCGACGCCTGCTTGCCCGGAGGATATTTGGCGATCGTATGCTCGGCCCACGACTGGTTTTCCGGCGTGAACGCGAAGGTTTCCGGCTGTTCGGGGTGAAGGCGGCGTACGGCCATGGTTCAGTTCGTCTCTTGGGCTGTGGTGTTTTCAACTTCGATGGCGGCGCATCTGACCATTCATGCCGGATGCGCGTCTGCCACTTATCCTATTCGCCCTGCTCATCTGGCGCGCGGGCTGACCCGGCGAAGTCTTCAAGCTGAATTTCGATCCCCGGTGGGGCGAGCAGGATTGTGCCATCACGATGGATCTCGGTGGATATCGCGGTGGCCCCTTCATCACGGCTGTGGCGAACCACCATCCGCTCTTCCGGGTCGACGATGAGGTAGTGCCGGATCGTGGGTACGCTCATGTAATCCGATACCTTCGCAATCGTATCCCGCCGCGCACTTGTCGGCGAAACGACCTCGACCACGACGACCGGTGCGTCTAGAAGCTGCGACTGAGGATCGGGCGGGGTGCACTGGATGGCAACATCAGGCACCCTGATCTGTCCACCCGGAATTTCTATCCCTGCGCCATCAATATACACCCGGCAGGGGGAGGAAATTTTCTCGAGCGCATCCCGCAAATTCACAGCGGCGTTAAACTTCGTGTCTGCGTGCAGCACGCGTTCGGGAGACATGGCAACGATGCGGCCGTCGACGAGCTCGAAACGCCCTTCTTGCTGCGCGTCGGCCCACGCGAGAAATTCGGCGACAGTCATCGTACCGGTGGGCACCTGGGGCTCAGGCAGTGGTTTGGCCATCACTCGGCGCTCCTCACTTGCCCGGCATGGGAAAGACAGAGCCATGCCACCGCTGACGTAACCGCGAACGCTGCGGCATGCGGGAGCACGACGCGAATTGGCTCACCGAGGGAGACATAAGTAACGGCATCGATCGCCGACATCAGCATGCCCGCAAGCGCTACGACGCCAAGGGCGCGCGCATCCTGGAGCCACGCGAAAACCGCGACGATGAGAGCGAGGCCCATATAACGGCCACCAAAGGCATACGGCAGCCCCTGCCTCGTGTGATCCAGCGCCGCGAGCCCAACCTCAGGTGCAACGACGAACGCCAGCCCGGCTGCAACCAGCAAGGTAACAATGATCGCGGCGAGGATGCGGATCGCTCTCACCGATCGACCTCACCGAAAACGATATCGAGCGAGCCGAGCACCGCACTCACATCCGCCAGCAGGTGACCGCGGTTCATGAAGTCCATCGCCTGCAAATGCGCAAAACCCGGAGCGCGGATCTTGCACCGGTAGGGTTTGTTCGATCCGTCGGAGACGAGATAGACGCCGAATTCACCCTTCGGCGCTTCGACGCAGGCGTAGACGTCGCCGGCGGGTACGTGAAAGCCTTCGGTGTAGAGCTTGAAGTGATGGATCAACGCTTCCATCGATCGCTTCATGTCACTGCGTTTCGGCGGCACGGCCTTGTGATCGCCGGCAACGTGCGGGCCAGCGCCCTCCTCGCCCAGCAACATCTCACAACACTGCTGCATTATCCGGGTCGATTGACGCATCTCTTCCATCCGCAAGAGATAGCGATCGTAATTATCTCCGTTCTTTCCAACTGGGATATCGAACTCGAGGACGTTGTAACACTCGTAGGGTTGGGCCTTGCGCAGGTCCCAGGCGGCGCCCGACCCGCGTACCATCACACCGGACATGCCCCACGCGAACGCGTCATCCAGCGAGAGAATACCGATGTCGACATTACGCTGCTTGAAGATCCGGTTGTTGGTCAGCAGCCCTTCGATTTCATCACAGACCGTCAGAAACGGCTCACACCACGCGGCAATATCCTCCACGAGCTTCGCTGGCAGGTCCTGGTGCACACCGCCGATCCGGAAATACGCCGCATGCATCCGCGCACCGCTCGCCCGCTCGTAGAAGTTCATGAGCTTTTCGCGCTCCTCGAACCCCCAAAGCGGCGGCGTGAGCGCGCCAACGTCCATTGCCTGCGTCGTGACATTGAGGAGATGCGAGAGAATGCGGCCGATCTCGCTGTAGAGCACGCGGATCAGCTGGCCACGCTTCGGCACTTCGATCCCCGTGAGCTTTTCGATCGCGAGGCAGAAGGCGTGCTCCTGGTTCATCGGGGCGACATAATCCAGACGGTCGAAGTAGGGGATCGCCTGAAGGTACGTCTTGTGCTCGATCAGCTTTTCCGTCCCGCGATGGAGCAGACCGATGTGGGGGTCAACGCGCTCGACGACCTCGCCGTCCAGCTCCAGCACAAGGCGCAAAACGCCGTGGGCCGCCGGATGCTGGGGACCGAAATTGATGTTGAAGTTGCGGATGTCTTTTTCAGGCATGGCAATCAGGATCCGTTGGCATCGACGATGCCGGTGTAGATGTCGGCGAGTGGGAGTTCGAGGGCGAGAGCAGGTACGCGGATTGTGGCGTCGAGCCCGACGCGCGCCTCTGGCTCGCCCGGCATGCGGCCGGTTTCATCGCGCACCCAGACTTTGCAGGCAGCCTCATCCTGACTGGCGACGACGTAGGCCGCCAGCGTGGGCACTGCGCAATATTCCTCCGCCTTGCGGGCCAGATCACGGGTCACGCTCGATGGGCTGAGCACCTCGACGATGAGCGCAGGTTTTGCGGTGAAAAGGCTCTCATCCGGTGTAACTGCTGGCTCGACAACGACGTCGGGGAAACGCACAGCCTCCGGTAGATCGACAGCATGCCCGGCAAGCACGATCCAATCCGTAGGATCGAGGCGATCTTCAAGCGCGCGCAAGAACCGAGCGCACAGGCGAAAGTGTTTTTTCGTCCCGCCGTCCATCTGCTCGACGACATAGCCGTCTTCATACTCGAAGCGCCCCTCGTTTTCCTCCGCGAACGCGTAGAAAGTCGCCTTGTCGACCTTGGCGAAGGCGCTGCCGGGAAGCTGCTGGTTCATGGCGTCACCCCTTTGCGACGTCGGCTTTTTCGTCCCCCGGCAACACGTAATCGACACCTTCCCACGGGCTCTCGAAGTCGAAGTCGCGGAACTCCTGCATCAGCTTCACCGGCTCGTAGATGACGCGTTTCTGAGCGTCGTCGTAGCGAACCTCGTTGAAGCCGGTCAGCGGGAAGTCCTTGCGCAACGGGTGACCCTGGAAACCGTAATCGGTCAGCAGGCGGCGTAGATCGGGGTGGCCCGAGAAGAGAATGCCGTAAAGGTCGAACGCCTCGCGCTCGTACCAGTCGGCCGTGGGAAACACGCCGGTCACGGTCGGCACCGGCGTGTCGGCATCGGTGCGGACCTTGACCCGGAGGCGAGCGTTCTGGCGCGGGCTCAGGAGGTGATAGACCACCTCAAAGCGGCGTTCATCGCCCGGATAATCCACGCCACAGAGGTCCATCATGCAGGCGAAATCACACTGCTTGTCGTCGCGTAGAAAGCGCAGAACCTTGACGATCTGGTCGCGTGCCACGGTGAGCGTCAACTCATCATGCGCCGTGCTCGTCGAGACGATTGCCTCTTCCAGACGGCGTGTGACGTAATCGTTCAAGTCGGCGAGGGCGGGATCGAGCATTGGATCAACCACAACCTTTCTGGAGGCGCCGGGATCAGCGCTCGATCGTGCCCGTGCGGCGGATTTTTCGCTGCAGCATCAGAATTCCGTAGACCAGCGCTTCCGCGGTCGGCGGGCATCCGGGCACATAAATATCGACCGGCACAATCCGGTCGCAGCCGCGCACGACAGAATATGAGTAGTGATAATAGCCGCCGCCGTTGGCGCACGAGCCCATCGAAATCACGTAGCGCGGCTCGGGCATCTGGTCGTAGACCTTGCGCAGAGCCGGAGCCATCTTGTTGGTCAACGTGCCGGCGACGATCATCACGTCGGACTGTCGAGGGCTGGCGCGCGGGGCAAACCCGAACCGCTCGAGATCATATCGCGGCATCGACGCCTGCATCATCTCGACCGCACAACAGGCGAGCCCGAAGGTCATCCACATCAAAGAGCCCGTGCGCGCCCAGTTGATCAGATCATCCGTCGTGGTGACGAGGAAGCCCTTGTCGGCAAGCTCGTCGTTGATCTGCGCGAAGCCTTCGCGCTGAACCGGTGTCGCGGCGTGTCGGCTGGCCTCTCCGGGCTGCTCGAAGGCCGGCAGTGGCGGTATCGTCAGTCCCATTCGAGCGCTCCCTTTTTCCAGGCGTAGGCCAGGCCAACCGCGAGTTCGAAGATGAAGATCATCATCGCCCAGAACCCAGCGTCACCGATCTCGCTGAAGGTAATCGCCCACGGGAACAGAAACACCGCCTCGAGGTCGAAAATGATGAAAAGGATGGCGACGAGATAGAATTGGACGTCGAACTTCATCCGGCTGTCGTCAAAGGCGTTGAAGCCGCACTCGTACGCGGAGACCTTTTCAGGATCGGGGTTGCGGACCGCGATCAGAAACGGCGCGACCATCAGAGCGATCACCAGCGCGAGCGCGACACCGATGAAGATCACCACCGGCAGATAGTCCATCAGAAGCGTGTTCATCGTCCGTTCTCACTGTGATCGCCGCGGCGCTAGTCATCAGCCGTGTGCTGCGGTCGACGTTGTGCGGTGCAAACGTGACATATCACGCGCGCACGCTTCCTTTACACCCGTCAGC
>JBCBJG010000099.1:0-10121 GCA_038523655.1 Pseudomonadota bacterium
GTTTTACGCGGGCGAGTGTTTCAGCGAGAAACGCCATCGGAGGCTCCGTTCGGCAGCGAGGTGAGTGCGCAGCGCGGATGGCTTGTGAGACCACCCTTACGGCGCCGGACACTAGGCGCGTGACCTGCGGTGAACAAGGCTCCCTGTACGGGTATCAACGCCCTGACGAACCTCGGGACGTTGCTGCGCCTTGCCCCAACGAAAAAGACCGGGCGCGATGGCCCGGCCTTGATACTGCGTCTTGATGTGTGGCGCGCCTGATCCGCGGCGGTTGAGGGATCTAAAGAGCCAACGCTCTCTTCAGTCCAGCAGCGGCGGTGTCAGCCTTGCCAGCAGGGGAAAGCTCCCCGACGGCTTCGTGTCAGCGCGTAGCGGAGAACATGCTCGTGAAGAGCCTGCGAACACCCGCGTCGGTGTAGCCAAGGTGGCGTGCGGACGAGAGGTTCGCGTCAGCGACACTCTGCGAAGACGGGGTGCTGCGGGTTGCTGCATAGAGGTCGAGGTACGTGGCCATTGCGCTCTCCTTGAGACTGTCGGGCCGGGGAAGAAAAATTTGTCGCTGGCGGGGAGATGATCCTCTTCGTCGTCGAGGAGAAGTGCTCGGTTGGCCGATCAGATATGCACGCGATGCACGCGTCGTTGGCATGACAAAACGGTGGCAAAAACGGCCTCCGGGAGGCACGCGACGCGCTGCTGAGTGGGCCTCGCTCGAAGCGGGTCGCGAACCAGACAGTGGCGCGCCGCAACCGCGATAGACAGGCGGTCGCGCCGGAGTGCAAATGCGATCGTGCACGTACGTCGACGCCGATGTGCCGGCGTCGCGAACGCCAAACTGACAGGAGCCGAACATGGTCCCAACCGAGGCACGCGTCGTCATCGTCGGAGGTGGCGTCATGGGGTGCGGGCTTGCCTACCACCTGGCCCACGAGGGATGGACCGATATCGTGCTACTGGAAAAGGCGGAGCTGACGTCCGGCTCGACCTGGCACGCGGCGGGGCAGATCACGCATTCCACCTCGAGCTTCGGCCTCGGCAAATGTGTGGACTACAACATCGGCCTTTACGCCGGCGCGCTTGAAGCGGAGACCGGGCATTCCGTGACATGGCACGGCTGCGGCTCGTTCAGGCTGGCCTACGACGACGACGAGATGGATTGGCTGCGCCAGACGTTGAGCGTGGGGCGCGCGCTCGGATTCAACATCGAGCTGGTCAGCCCGCAGCGGATCGCGGAGCTTCATCCCTTCTACAATCTGGAGGGTGTGCAGGGTGCGTTGCACACACCGGATGACGGCCATGTCGACCCGTCGGGCGTGACGCAGGCGCTTGCGACCGGTGCGCGCCAACTTGGTGCGAAGATCGTGCGCCGCTGCCGGGCGACCAACATCACGCAGCTCTCATCCGGCGCGTGGTCAGTCGAGACCGAGCAGGGCACGATCACCTGTGAGCATGTCGTCAACGCGGGCGGTACCTATGCCCGGCAGATGGGTGAGTGGTCAGGCCTCACGCTGCCGATGACGTCGATGACCCACCACTATCTCGTCACCGACACGGTCCCCGCGTTTCGCGATCTTGAACGCGAGCTGCCCGTCATCCGCGACGACAAGAAGGTCTCGGGCTATATCAGGATGGAGCAAAAATCGGGGCTGATCGGCATCTACGAGAAAGCCAACCCAAATGCCGTGTGGCTCGATCACTGCCCGTGGGACGCGGAAAACGAGCTGTTCGAGGCGGACTACGACCGCATCATGCCGTGGCTGGAGAACGCGATGGAGCGGATGCCGGTCCTTGCCGAGCTCGGGATCAAGCGCGAGGTTCACGGCGCGATCTCGCATCCGCCAGACGGCAATCCGATGATCGGCCCGGTCGCGGGCGCACGAAACTACTGGTGCTGCTGCGGCACGCAGATCGGGATCGGCTGGGGGCCCGGGCTCACGCGGGAGCTTGCGCGCTGGATGGTGCACGGCGCGGCCGACATCTCGATGCGCGAGTTCGATCCCCGGCGCTTCGGCGACTACGCGATCAAAGAGTGGCAAGTCACGAAGGCGAAGGAGGATTATTGCCTGCGCCACGAAATTCCATTTCCGC
Source organism: Pseudomonadota bacterium (assembly GCA_038523655.1). GTDB lineage: Bacteria > Pseudomonadota > Alphaproteobacteria > Rhizobiales > CALHAX01 > CALHAX01. The sequence continues at coordinate 2,086 of JBCBJG010000099.1, forward strand.
ATTTCAACCGGCTCGCCGGCCGGCCAATCAAACCCGGCGCACTGCACGAGCGGCTCGCGGCCAAGGGCGCCGTGTTCGAAGAGGTATTCGGCCACGAGCGGCCTCGCTGGTTTGCCCGAGACGGCATTGCCAACGTGGACCAATACTCGTTCCGCCGCACGCCGGTGCACGAGATCGTCGCGGGTGAGGTTGCGGCGGTGCGCGAGCGCGTCGGCCTCATGGATGTGACGGCATTCACGAATTGCGAAGTCTCCGGCGAAGACGCGGGAGCGCTGCTCGACCGGGTGATCGCCAATCGCCTGCCGCGGCGCGTCGGCGGCACGGTGCTGACGCACATGCTGAACGAAGCCGGACGCATCGAGCTGGAAGCGACCGTGATGCGCCTGGCGGATGCGCGCTACTACATCGTGTGCGCCGCGTTCTTCGAGCAGCGGCTGCTCGACCACCTCGCACGCTACACCGGCGAGGCCGAGGTGGAGATTATCAACCGCTCGTACGACTGGGGCGCGCTTGCGCTACAGGGGCCGCGCTCCCGCGATGTGCTGGCCGCCGTTAGCGCCAGTCCGCTCGACAACGCCTCGTTCCCCTGGCTTACCGGCCAGGAAATCGACATTGCAGGACACACGGTCTGGGCCGCGCGCATTTCCTATGCCGGCGAGCTCGGTTGGGAGTTGCACGGCCCGCGCGAGGCCCTGCCGGACATCTACGACGCGCTGATGGCGGCCGGCATGCCGCACGGGATCGCGGACTACGGTTCGTTCGCGATGAACGCGATGCGGATGGAAAAGATGTTCAAGGGAGCCGGCGAGTTGACAAACGAGGTCACGCTGCCGGAAGCCGACGTCATGCGGTTCGTCAAACTCGACAAGAGAGATTTTGTCGGCCGGGAGCAAACAGCGACAAGCGTGTCAGCGGCGGGCAACGGCACCATGCCGTGGGTCTGCGCTTACCTGGATATCGAGCCCGACGGCGACTGGGACGGGCACGGCGGCGAGGCCGTCCTCGTCAATGGCGAGGTGGTTGGTTCGACAGCGTCGGTTGCGTACGCCCCGACGGTCAATCGCATCCTCGCGTTCGCCTACGTGAAGCCCTGGGTGAACGTCGACGGCCAAGCGGTCGATGTGGTGCTCGCGGGCGAGCCGCGGGCTGGCCGGGTCCGCCATACACCGGCCTACGATCCCGCCAGCGTGCGTCCCCGCGTCGACCTCACGCTTGCGGAGGCGGCGGAGTGACCGCGTCGATCCCTGAGACGATGCGTGCGGTCGTGCTGCACGGGCATGGCGGGCTCGATCAACTGACGCTGCACACCGATTGGCCGACCCCGGCGCCCGGGCCCGAGGATGTCCTCATCGAGGTGCATGCCTGCGGGATGAACAATACCGACGTGAACACACGCTCGGGCTGGTATTCCAAAGCGGTCAGCGACGCGACGACGGGGGACGCCTACGAGACCGTGGACGAAGACGACCCGACGTGGGGTGGCGCACCGATCACCTTTCCGCGGATCCAGGGCGCCGATGCCTGCGGCGTTGTGGTGGCCGTGGGAGAAAAAGTGGACGCCTCACTGGTCGGCAAACGGGTGATCACGGACAACTGGTTGCGCGACTGGGCTGAGCCGATGAACCGGGATGCGGCGGGGTACTTCGGCTCCGAGGCCGACGGTGGCTACGCCGAGTACTGCGTGATCGACCATCGCAATGCGCGGCCGATCGAGAGCGACTTGTCATCCGCGGAACTCGCGACCTTCTCCTGCTCCTATTCGACGGCGGAGGGAATGCTGCAGCGCGCGGGGGTGACCAGCGATGACACTGTGCTCGTCACGGGTGCGTCCGGTGGCGTCGGCTCAGCCGTGATCCAGCTTGCAAAGATGCGGGGGGCGCGGGTGGTGGCGCTCGCCTCACCTGGCAAACATGAGAGCTTGCGCGCGCTCGGTGCCGACATCCTGCTCGATCGCGCGCCGGACGATCTTGCAGGTGCCCTTGAGGCGTCAACCGGGCGCCCAACTGTCGAAGTCGTCGCTGATATTGTCGGGGGGACTATTTTTCCGGCGCTGATCGATATTCTCGCGCGCGGCGGGCGCTATACCTGCTCCGGCGCAATCGCAGGCCCGCTGGTCTCGCTCGACCTTCGAACGTTCTATTTGAACGACCTGACGTTCACGGGATCGACCGTGATCGCACCGTCCGTGATGGACGACCTTGTCGGATACATCGAAACGGGAGCGCTCAAACCGCTGGTCGCGGCCACATATCCGCTCGAGGCGTTTCATGCCGGCCAGGCGGCGTTCATCGAAAAACAGCACGTAGGCAACTTTGTCGTCGCCGTTCAGCCGTCGAGCTAGCGGGCGTCGGTCGCAATGAAGATCACCGGCATCGATATCCACCGCACGCATCTGCCTTATGTCGGAGGTGCCTATGCGTGGGGCGCGGGAAACGTCATCGAGACCGCCTACACATCGGTTGTGGTGATCCATTCCGACGCCGGGCTGAGCGGCTGCGGTGAATTCTGTCCGTGCGGAGAAAACTACATCGCCGCACATTCGCACGGGGTGGAGGCTGCAGGGCGGCTGCTCGCGCCAGTGCTGCTCGGCGAAGACCCACGACAGGTTGCGCGTATCGGGCATCTCATGGACGCGACCATCACGGGCCACGACTATGCAAAGTCGCCGTTCGACATCGCATGCTGGGACCTGCTCGGCCAGACGTGCGCGCAGCCGCTGTGGATGTTGATGGGAGGAAAACTCACCGACGGCGCGCCGATGTATCGGGTCGCGCCACAGAAACCGGTCGAGGAAACGATCGCCGAGCTCGATGCCCATCGCGCAGCAGGCTACCGGCAATTCCAGATCAAGGTCGGTGCAGACTGGGCCGGCGATATCGAACGGCTCCAAGAGACCGTGCCACTGCTCATGACGGGTGAGAAAGCCATGGCCGATGCGAACCAAGGGTGGCGGGTCGATGATGCGATCCGGGTCGCCCTGGCACCCCGGGATCTCGAATACATTCTCGAGCAACCTTGCCGAACCTACGACGAGTGCCAGCAGGTCCGCCGCGTCGCCGAGCAACCGCTTAAGCTCGACGAATGCATCACCGACATGGCGAGCGCGCAGCGTCTCGTCGCGGATCGCGGCGCGGAAATCGTCTGTCTGAAAATCTCCAAGCAAGGCGGGCTCTCGAAGACGCTGCGGATGCGCGACTTCCTGCTCGCGAACCGGATCCCCGTGGTCTGCGAGGATACGTGGGGTGGAGAAATAACAACCGCCGCGGTGGCGCATCTTGCAGCATCGACACCGACCGAGTTCCTCGTGAACGCGACCGACCTGCATAACTACAACACACGTTCAACCGGCTTGCCGCCGCCAGCAACGCGTGATGGAAAACTTTTCGCGTCCGATACGCCGGGGCTCGGCGTCGTTCCTGACCGTGACAGCCTCGGCCCACCGATCGCCCAGTACGGCACGGTGCAATGAAGATCACCGCCATCACCGTCTGGGCGCTCGAGATGCCGCTCGTTGAACCGTACTGGCTCTCCGGCGGGCGGTTGCGGTTCGATGCGCTCGACAGCACGTTCGTGCGCGTCGATACCGATGCCGGATTGAGCGGCTGGGGTGAGGCGTGCCCTTGGGGGCATACCTATCTGCCGGCGTATGGTGCTGGCGTGCGGTCCGCGCTCACGCTGCTGGCACCCGCGCTGCTCGGCCTCGACCCGCGCGATCTCGACGTGGTGAATGCCCGGATGGACGTCACGCTCCCCGGCCATCCGTACGCGAAGGCTCCGCTCGACATCGCGTGCTGGGATATCACGGGGCAAGCGGCCGGCATGTCGTTGACGCAGCTGCTCGGTGGCGCGGCGGACGGGGTCATCCCGGTCAATTCCTCCATCGCGACCGGCACACCTGACGAAATGCTCGCGCGGATCGAAAAGGCGCGCAGCAAGGGATATCGCGTGCACTCTGCGAAGATCGGCGGTAGCGACGTGGCGACGGATATTGCCCGGATCGATGCGCTTAGCGGCACGCTTCCGCCGGGGGAGAAAATCACCTTCGACGTCAACCGCGCATGGACGCCCGGGATCGCGGTGCAGGTGCTCAACAGCGTGCGTGCGCGCGACTGGATCGAGCAGCCGTGCGAAACGCTCGATGCCTGTTGTCACGTCGCGCGGCGGGTCGACAATCCGCTCATGCTCGATGAATGCATGACGACGTTCGCGGATCATCTTGCGGCGTGGCGGGCTGAGGCGTGCGAAGGGGTCAAGGTCAAGCCGAACCGGCTCGGGGGACTAACACGGGCCCGACAGGTGCGCGACTTCGGCGTATCGGTCGGCTGGCAAATGCATATCGAGGATGTCGGCGGCAGTGCGCTTGCGGACACCGCGGCGCTGCATCTTGCGGCATCGACGCGGAAGGAAAACCGGCTGGCGTCATGGCTCTGCCACGACCACCTCGCCGTCGATCCGGTCGCGGGTGCCGGCGTGCGCAACGAAGGCGGCATCGTGGTAATGCCGGACGGGCCAGGGCTCGGCGTGGCGCCAGACCTCGATCAGCTCGGCGTTCCTGACGCACACTATGGTGCGCCGACATGACCAGTGTCTGCCTCAGCCGAGTTTCTTCTCCGTCATCCGCTGGAATACGCTGCTAGACGGAGCACGCGCGGCACCGCGCCCGCTTTCAAGGGAGGAAAGCATGGACGACCACGATCTGAGCGGTCTGACGGACGGCGTCGAGGCGATCCAGGACGCGCATGTAGACCACTACATCCAGAGCTGGTCGGTGCAGGGTGCACGCCCGAAAGTCATCGCGGGTGGGGAAGGCTCGTGCTTCTGGGATAGCGATGGGAAGCGTTACCTCGATTTTCAGTCCCAGCTGGTGAACCTCAACCTCGGTCACCAACATCCAAAGCTGGTGCAGGCGATCAAGGATCAGGCGGACACGCTCTGCTACATCGGGCCGGGCATGGGGAACGCGGCGCGCTCCACCCTGGCGCGGAAAATCGCCGAGGTCATGCCGGGTGATCTGACATCGACCTTCTTCACAACGGGTGGAGCGGTCGCGAACGAGCACGCGATACGGCTCGCACGCCATATCACGGGGAGAGAAAAAGTTGTCGCCCGGTTCCGGTCCTATCACGGCGCGACTGCGACCACACTCGCGCTCACCGGCGACCCCCGTCACCACCTGATCAGCGGACATGCGAACGCGGGTATTGTCCGTATCCTCGACCCATATTGCTATCGCTGCCCGATGGGCCGGGACGTGCCTGGGAGCTGTGGCGCCTGCACGGGGGCCCACCTTGAAGAAGTGTTGATGTACGAACGGCCGGAGACGGTTGCCGCGGTGATCCTCGAGACCGTGGTCGGCACGAACGGGATCATCGTCCCGCCCGATGGGTACCTCCCCGCAATCCGCGAGATCTGCGATCGCCACGGCATCCTGCTGATCCTCGATGAGGTGATGGCGGGGTGGGGCCGCACCGGGCGGATGTTTGCCTGCGAGCACTGGGATGTGGTGCCGGATATCATCACGACAGCAAAGGGGATTAATTCCGGCTATGTGCCGCTTGGGGCAATGACCGTGCGCAAGGGCATCGCCGACTGGTTGCGGTCGAACATGTTCCCGGGTGGACTCACCTATGCCGGACACCCTCTCGCATGCGCCGTTGCGAGTGCGTCGATCGATGTCTATCGGGAGGAAAATATCGTGGAGACCGCTGCGGCGCGCGGCGATACGTTCCGCGCAATGCTCGACGCGCTTGCTGAACGACATCCCTCGATCGGGGATGTGCGGGGGCGCGGTCTCTTCCTCGCCATCGAGCTGGTGAGCAACCGGGAGACGCGCGCGCCGCTGGTCCCGTATGCCGCGAAGGGGGACGCGGCCGCCCCGATGCAACGCATCATGAAAGATGCGATGGCGCGCGGCTTGTACCTGTCATTTTTCTCCAACGTGATCCGGCTGACACCTCCGCTCAACATCTCCGAGGAAGACCTCGGCTTTGCCCGCGATGTCCTCGACGAGGTGCTCGCGAGCGCAGATGCGCTCGTCACGGGGTGATATGCGTCCCCTCCCCTTCTCCTTTACCGGCCGCATGTTCCGGCTCAGCGACGGCAGGCGGCGGCACCGCGTTTCGTTTGCTGACAGCGGGTGAACGACCTAAGGTAACCGCAAGATCGATTCCGGCATTCGCCTGCGGCGCACTTTTCCCGCGATTGGGAGAGGCGCAGGGCCCAGGCGCTGGGGGTGAAATTGGACGGGTCACGCGACGATGCGGGCCCCGCCGATCCGGTCGAGCGGCGTGCGTCCGGGGTCACCGGAGCGTCGGTCCAGACCACGGTTGGTGAGGGACAGGCGCTCGGTCAGAGCAACGCCTCCGTGCGCGATCGACGACATTCGCCCACCGATCAAAGCCGCTCCGACACTGCTCCGAAGGCCCGCGGGCCGAAGCCGCAGAGGCGGGACGGAAGGGGCGGGCCAAGCCCGGACACAAGCACGACAGCACAGCCGAAGACGCGGGATGCATCTGGCGCGAACCCTGGTGCAGATACCCACGCCGGTAAGCGACGGCGCCCGGCGCATGGGCGACGCACATCTGCCGCGCTGCGCGGGGGTGAGCGAACCTACGCCGCACTCGACCTCGGCACCAACAATTTCCGGCTTCTGGTGGCGCGGCCGTCGCGCCGCAGTTTCCTCGTCGTGGACGCCTTCTCGAAAATCATTCGCCTCGGCGAAGGCGTCTCGGCCAGCGGGCGGCTGTCCGACGCCGCGATGGACCGTACAATCGGCGCGCTGAAGGTCTGTGCCGACAAGATGATCCGCAAAGATGTGCAGCGCTCCCGATTGATCGCGACGGAAGCCTGTCGGATGGCGGAAAACGGAGAAGAATTTGTCGCGCGTGTACGGGATGAAGTCGGAATTTCGCTCGAGATCGTCAGTCGCGAGACGGAGGCAAAACTCGCTGTCTCGGGATGCGCCTCGCTGATCGACCAGCGCTGCGACTGGGCACTCGTGTTCGATATCGGCGGTGGGTCGTCCGAATTGATCTGGCTCGATCTGCGGCGCCGACGGCGGCGCAACCGACGCACGGTGCATGATCGTGTCGATGCGCAGGATTGCATCGATTGCTGGACGTCGCTGCCGGTCGGCGTGGTCACGCTGGCCGAGCGCTTCGGCGGGCAATTCGTCACCGCCGAGATCTACGAGGAAATGGTGCAGTACGTCTCGAGCCTGCTCGCGGGGTTTGAGGCCGAACACGGCGTTGCGGAGCGCACGCGCGGCGCGGACCGGCACTTTCTCGGCACCTCGGGAACGGTGACCACGGTCGCGGGCATCCATCTCAAGTTGCCACGCTACGATCGGCGCCGGGTCGATGGATGCTGGCTTGCGAGCAACGATGTGCGCACGGTTACCGAGCGCCTCGCACAACTCGATTACGACGGGCGGGTCGCGGAACCATGCATCGGGAAAGACCGTGCGGACCTCGTCCTCGCGGGCTGTGCGATCCTGGAGGCCATGATGCGGCTGTGGCCGTGCGAGCGGTTGCGGGTCGCGGACCGAGGGCTGCGGGAAGGTATCCTCGCGACGCTCATGGCGGAGGACGGTGTGTACCGGTCGCAGCGGCGGAACCGACGCGGATGAGCCGGGGCGGAACCCGCGGTCGATCCAGCGGATCGGCGTCCGGCGGAGGAAAAAGCAGCGCGTCGCGCGGTGGCGCCGGCAGCAAGCGGGCCGGTAGTACGAGCGCCGGGAACAAGCGTTCCGGAAACAAGGGCGCTGGAAACACGGGTACTGGAAACAAGGGCGCTGGCAACAAGGGCGCTGGCAACGCTGGTGCCGGGAGCGCCGGTGCCGGCAACAACAGCGGTGAAACCAAACGTTCCGGCAAAACCACCAAGGTTGGCAGCGACGGCAAGCGCACACTCGCGACACGGGTGAAAACTGCCAAAGGTCGGCGCCTTTCATCGACGCGGTGGTTGCAACGCCAGTTGAACGATCCGTACGTCGCCGAAGCCCGTGAACAGGGGCTGCGCTCTCGCGCGGCGTTCAA
>JBCBJG010000100.1:0-9906 GCA_038523655.1 Pseudomonadota bacterium
ATACTTCGAGCGGCGCTGCTTCCGGTTGGCGACGCCCTGGGTATCAAGGACACCACGGATGATGTGGTAGCGCACACCAGGCAAGTCTTTGACGCGGCCACCGCGGATCAGAACCACTGAGTGCTCTTGCAGGTTGTGCCCCTCACCCGGGATGTAGCTCGTCACCTCGAAGCCGTTCGTCAGCCGCACACGCGCAACCTTCCGCAGCGCCGAGTTCGGTTTCTTCGGCGTCGTCGTGTACACCCGCGTGCAGACGCCCCGCTTTTGTGGACAGGCCTCGAGAGCGGGCACCTTGTTGCGCTTCACCGGCGACTTACGCGGCTTGCGGACGAGTTGCTGGATCGTTGGCATCAGCCGAAAACTTCCCGTTTGCAGCCGCACCTGACATGCGGCCCGTTTCGTGAGTGCCAATACCACTAAGCGCGAGCGGCGCCAGCGCGTGTCGCGCGGCGCTCAGCCTGATGCTCGAGGCGTCGGCTCTGGCTCAGAGGATCGCCCGCACCGCGCACGATCATGATCCGAAGATGTTCTACGATGACGACGACTGCGTCTGGCAAGGGACATCGATCGAGTGGTCGAACGACGTCGCCGAGAGGCCACGGCCAATCGTTGATCGACGCCCGTATACGCGCCGCGATTCGTGGCGTCAACCGCCGCGCGCGTGGAATCTTGCCTGCTGGCCTATCAAGCGGTGAGCGACCGTCGACATAACCAATGTACGGGCCGCATCTCCTACCCGTCCAGCAGGTTTGCACCGCCCTCCGGTGTCCGGGCCGCGGCTGCCTGACGCCGCAGATCGGCCGTATCGCTTTCAAGGCCGCCTTCGTCATCCGATGCGTGAACGCGGTCTTGCTCGATGGTCGTCGCACCGTCCGAGGGCAGGCCGTTCGCCCGAGCGTTGTTCGCCGATGTCGCGGGGGCATCGCGGGTGCCGGAGCGCGATTTTTCCTCTCTTCTGCGATCGATGAGCGGCACGCCATCCGGGAAGATCACCTCGCGAGCATCGTCCGGTGCGGTGATGCCCACATCCTCGAGCGCGCGAAGCGTTTGGCGCACGAGAGCGGAACGCAGCTTGATCGGCGAATAGCGCTGCATGTCGAACCAGTAGTAGGCCCGCAGCGTGATCGACGAGGAGCCGAGATCGTCGACCAGCACCATGGGTCCCGGATCGACGAGGATCGCCGTGTGCGCTTCAAGCACGTCCACGACGACTTTCTGCGCCTCGGCGATCGAATGGTCATAGCCGATCGACATGGCAAACTCGCCGCGGGAGTTGCGGCTCGACGTGCGGTTCACGATGACGTTTTTGAAGACCGTCGCGTTCGGAATTTGCACATGGTTGCCGTCGACCGTCATCAGGACGGTGCTGCGGGTGTTCATCTGTTGCACCAGCCCCTCGTGGCCGTCGATCACCACGAAGTCGTCCTTCTCGAACGGGCGGCGAATGCTGAGCAGAACGCTCGCAAGAAAATTCTCCGCGATGTCGCGGAACGCGAAGCCGAAGATGATGCCGGCGACGCCTGTTCCGCCGACCACGGTGAGCGCGAACCGGGTAAGGCCTGCGAGCTGAAGGATAATAAATAGGCCGAACAGGAAGACCGGGAGCGCGACAGCACGAGCGAGGATCCGGGCGAGCAAGGGCGAGGCGACACGCGGCAGGAAGAACCTCTTCGCACCTCGTGAGACCGCACGCGCGGCGATCCATGCAAGCGGGACAATAATGAGAGCGGCGAGCACCAGCGGGATCGACTGGATCAGCTGGCGAAAGAGTTTGCGCATCTCCCGCAGCGCTGGAGAAAAATCCCACGTCGGGCTCGGGACCACCTCGATCCGATTAACAACGGCCGCGACATCCTGTGTGCGGCGGGCAAGGTCGCCGGCCCACTTGCGCTGGTCGTCGGTTTCGCTGCGGGCGTCGAGAAAGACGACGCTATCGTTCACCTCGACCTCTACCGCCTCGAACCACCCGGTCGCTTTGAGGATGCGCGAGAGGCGCTCGGCGATGTCACTGTCCGCGGCGGTGGGCGCAACGTCCACGGTCTCCGCGGGCGCCTGCGTATCGGCGTCGGGTTCCGTGGCGGGCGGGGGCGCGGCTTCCTGCGCTATGGCGGGCGACGCGCCGGGTCCTGCGGCAATGCCGGAGAACAGCAGGGGGGTGAGCATGAGCGCGGCAAACAGCACACCGGCATATCGGCTCGCGCGGAGAGAAAATATGCGGCGCCCGTCTGATGTTCGAGCGACCGCGGGCCGCGACGCAGGTCTATGGGTGCGGCTGGTGTGCGCAGCAAACATCGACGTTCAGTCCCGGGCGAAGCGGCTGCAAACGTTGGTATAACGTCGGCCTGGATACCCGGTTCCCGACCGCGAAGATCGCGGCATTCGGCGAGTGAGAAGGAGATGAGCGTGCAACCAGCAACGGGTTTCGGCGCGATCCGCAGCCTCGATGACGTGATCCTGCTCTGCGACGACCTCCAGTCGATGGAGCATTTCTATCGGGACCTGTTCGGCTTCGCTGTGGAAGACCGCACCGCCGGCAGCTGGGTCGGGTTCCAGGTTGGCGCGCTGTTCATCGGACTTCGCCCGCGGGGGCGCGCCTACGACGGGTAGACGGGTCCTGCCGGTTCAGCTTCGGTCCAGCTCAGCTTTCGCGTCCCGCCCGCGGATGTCGATGCGGCCTACGCCACGCTCGAGGCGAAGGGCATCGACGTGGTGGAAAAGCCGACGAACCAGGACTGGCCGCATCGCACGCTGTTCTTCCGCGATCCGGAGAATAACATCATCGAGATCTATGCCGACATCCATCCCGATGACACGCTGCTGACGGCGTCTCCGGTGCATCGGCTTGCGACGCCGAGGATTTAAATCCAATCCCGGAAACGAATGGGATGATTTTTTCCCGTGCAGGGCGCGCGACTAGCAGACGCGACTACCAGACGCCTTTGCGCACGCCGGTCCAGAGGTAGCCCCAGAGTGTCGGGTGGAACCACTGGTGCGAGGCGAGCGGCACGTCGCGCGGGGCGAGCGTGCCGCTGCGGGCATCATCGATTGCCGCGACCAGCAGATCACGGCCAACAGCCGCCTGCTGAAGCGGATAGGTCACGAACGTGTCTCCCGGCTCGACCGGAAAACGCTGCCAGTAGAGGGCGGCGCCAGTATCAACGCCCCGATCGACCAGATGCACGGTGACGCCAGCGCCTGCCGGATCGCCCGATGCGATGGCCCAATAGCCGCCGTTCATCCCGCGATAGGTCGGGTTGAGGCCGGCATGATAGTTGATGATTGGCGCGCCCACGGCGGCGGCGGCATCGAGGGTCGCGTGGCGGATCATCCGGGTGCCGATCACGGCGATCGCCTTCGGCGCCAATGCCGTGATGAGCTCGGCGCAGGCCGGGTCGTTGATTGTCTCGACGTCGTGGAGGGAAACGCGGTCGGCCGCCGGCAGGGTTGTTTCAAGTGCGTGGCGGGCGAGCAGTTCAGCCTTGCGCGGTGCTGCCCTGCGATGAAGGCGTTTCAGTGCTACGCCGAACGCGATTTGGCCAAAGGTCGAGATCGGGCCGAGCAGACGAACGCGGCGGCGCACCATGTCTGCGGTCGGCTGTTTTTGCTCCCGAATAACCGTGACATGGCCGAAGGCATCGCATAGCGCATTCACCATGATGATCGGCAGGTCCCCCTCGCCGATCATGGCGATGATCTCACCCTCGCCTGCCGGCGTGAGCGGCCCGGCGCTGCGGGAAGGATCGGGCAGATGGTCGGGGAGCGCCGACGTGGGCACGATCGCCCCGCTCTCCACGTAGCGGTGATCCGCAGCGGACTTCGCCGTATGTTTGGACACTTCGGGCTCTGCAAGCGCCATGGCGAGGCCTCCGCGACGGAAGTTTGCCTCGGCAATGCAAGCAGGCGGCCAGCGGGGAGGCCTGACCGCGAGGCTTGGCGGGTAGGCCTGACCGGTGGGCTTGGTGGTCGCTTGGCAGGGACTAACCGACCCTGGCGAGACCTCTACGCAGCGTGAGCGCCGGTGGCTGCGGTACGCGAGTAGACCGCAGCGGCGCTGCGTGTCGGCAAAACGCTCCGGCGCGCGGAGACGACTTCGTCTAGTGTGTCGACGAACCGGGCGAGATCGGCGTCGGTCACGGCGAGCGACAGCGCGATAAAACCGCGCCGCGCGATATAAATCCCCTTTTCCAACAGATCGAGGAACAGGAGTTCGCGGGCTGCGTCGTTGCGAGCTGCGACGTCGGCTGGTCGTAGGATCGCGCGGTCATCCGGCCCGGCCGAAGGATGTATATTCATCAGCGAGCCGCAGCCGGTTACCGACAGATCGACCTGGTGATTTGAAAAAACCTCCGCGATGGCACTGCGCAACCGATCGCCGCGCTCGTGCAGCTGTTCGGCAGCCGATGCCGGGAAGACCTCCGCCAAGCCTGCGATACCGGCGGTCATCGACAGCGTGTTGTTGTTGAATGTTCCGGCGTGCGGTAGCGCGTTGGGTGCCGCTGGATCGAAACAGGCCATCAGGTCGGCACGCCCTCCGAACGCACCGAAACTGACGCCGCCGCCGACCCATTTTCCGAGCGTCATCAGGTCTGGCGCGACGCCGGCGATCGCGGCTGCGCCCGAGCGCCCGTCTGACGCGAACCGCGATGTCATCACCTCATCGACGATGAGGAGGGCGCCGGACGCGCTGCAGGCGTCACGCAACGTGGAGAGAAAATCTTCGGTCGCCGGAATGCACCCGCCCGATCCGAGCATCGGCTCGACCAGCACGGCGGCAAGGTCATCGGCGTGCGCAGTGATCTGACGACGCGTTTCCGCTGCGTCATTGAACGGCGCACGGACATAGGGGAACGGCGCGTTCACCCCATCACCGCCAGCGCCGAAATACAGCAGTGCGCCGTGGTACCCGCCGTCGAACACGAGGAGTTTTTCCCGGCCGGTCACATGCCGCGCCAACGTGCAGGCTAGCAGGTTCGCCTCGGTGCCGGAGTTGGTGAAGCGCACACGCTCCATCGCCGGGAACCGCGTGGTCACGAGGTCTGCGAGTTCGACTTCACGCTCGCTGTGGGCGCCGAGATTGAGGCCGGTATCGAGCGCCCGCCCAATGGCGCGACGGATCGCCGGATGCGTATGCCCGAACAGACCGGCGGTGTATTCGCCAAGGAGATCGAGATAACGATGCCCGTCGAGGTCGTGTAGCCACTGGTCCTCGCCGCGGGCGACGCGGATCGGAAAAGGGCCGTGATAAAGCACCGTCCGGGTGTTGCCACCGGGCATGACCTTGCACGCCTGGCTGTGAGCAGCGTCGGTGTTCGGTCTCGCGGCCATGAAGCGTTCGCGGGCATCGGCGAGGTGGCTTTCGAGGGTCGCGTTGAGCGTCATCGGCGGTCGCTTCCCTGCAAGCGATACGGATCACTGCGCGAAGCGTAGGACGGGGCGTCACCATTTCGCAACCGTGCCCTCCCGTCCCCCAACCCCCGGGCCCCTTCGTGGTTGCTCACGGCCGGCTGCGGTTTCGGCCATGTGATGGCGGCACGGGCGGATCAACTCCGCCCAAGGTTTTAAGGAGTTTAAATGAGCGTTATAGGTTTTACCGCCGCCGATGTCCCGGATCAGTCCGGGCGAACATTCTTCGTGACCGGAGCCAACGCGGGCATCGGCAAGGAGCTGTCACGCCTCTTAGCGCGCCGTGGCGCACGGGTGCTCATGGGGTGCCGCTCACGCACGAAAGCCGAGGCGGCGCGGGATGAAATCCTCCGCGACGTATCCGGCGCCGACGTCGCAATCGTCGATCTCGACCTCGCCGATCTTGGCTCCGTTGCACGCGCGGCGCAAACGGTCGTGGGCGAGGCACGGCTCGATGTGTTGCTCAACAATGCGGGCGTGATGATCCCGCCGCTCGAGCGGACTGCGGACGGGTTCGAGCTGCAGTTCGGCGTCAACCACCTCGGCACTTTCGCATTGACCGGGCAACTGCTTGGCAAGCTCGCTGAGACCGCCGGCAGCCGCGTCGTCATCACCTCGTCGATTGCGCATCGGACCGGGCGGATCGACTTCGATGATCTCAATGCGGACAAGGGCTACAGCCGTTGGCCAAGGTACGCGCAAAGCAAGCTCGCAAACCTCATGCACACCATCGAACTTGCCCGGCGGCTTGCGGCGCGGGAGCATCCGGTCATCGCGATCGGCTGTCACCCGGGCGTCGCGCAGAGCGAGTTGATGCGACATATGCCAGCGCCGATGCGCATTTTTTCTCCGCTGACCGGGGCAATGTTCAATACGAGTGCGCAGGGTGCGTGGGCCGGGCTGGCCGCGGCGACGGCGCCGGGCGTGCCGAACGGCGATTATCTCGGGCCGACGTCCATGCTGGAGATGTCGGGAAAAGTCGGGCGCGCCAAGGCCGAGGCGCATGCGCGCGACCGCGAGGTGGCGCGGCGGCTCTGGGACGTCTCCGAGGAGATGACCGGTGTGCGGTATCTCTCGGGCTGACCGCTGATCGGCGGCATGATCTTCGCGGGGTCATGAGCTGCGCTTGACCCACGATCTCCGCGCGCCCTCGAGCTCTGTATCCCGGGCGGAAGGCGACCCGACAAAAAAAGGCGGACCGCGCGGGCCCGCCTTTTCAAGCTTCTGCAATCAAGGCTCACAGCCTATTCGGCGGCAGGCGCCTGCTCTTCCTCGCTCGGTGCCTCTTCACCCGGCTCGTCGTTCGCCGGCGGTGTCGAGAACGCGGCCTCAGCAGCGAGCTGGGCTTCGGCTGCCCGTTCCGCTGCGATCCGTGCGCGCTCCTTCAGGATGAGATCGTCGCGCTGGTTGGCAACGCGCTTCATCCGGCGGAGCATGCCGCCCGTGCCGGCGGGTATGAGCCGGCCGACGATGACGTTCTCCTTGAGGCCATCGAGTGTGTCGACCTTGCCGGTCACGGCAGCGTCGGTCAGCACGCGCGTTGTCTCCTGGAACGAAGCCGCGGAGATAAACGAACGCGTCTGCAGCGATGCCTTCGTGATGCCGAGCAGAACCGGTGCCGCTTTCGCCGGGCGCTTGCCCGACTTTTCGACCTCGCGGTTGAAGTCCTCGAACTCGATGCGATCCATCTGCTCGCCTTTGAGCAGACCGGTCTCGCCGGGGTCCTCGATCTCGACCTTCTGCAACATCTGACGAACAATCACCTCGATGTGCTTGTCGTTGATGGTCACACCCTGCAGCCGGTAGACGTCCTGGATCTCGTCGACGAGGTAATTCGCAAGCTCCTCGACGCCGTGGATCGCAAGAATGTCGTGCGGTGCCGGGTGCCCGTCGAGGAGATATTCTCCCTTCTCGATACGGTCACCGTCTTGCACGGCAAGCTGCTTGCCCTTCGGCAGCAGATACTCGGCCTTGTCTGCTTCCTCGTCGTCCGGGACGATGAACACCTTGCGTTTGTTTTTGTAGTCCCGACCGAACTCGACCGTGCCCGAGATCTCGGCGATCCGCGCATGGTCCTTCGGGTGACGGGCTTCGAAGAGCTCGGCAACCCGCGGCAGACCACCGGTGATGTCGCGGGTCTTCGCACTCTCGAGCGGTGAACGCGCAAGCACGTCACCGGCCTTGATCTCCTTGCCCGGCTCCACCGAGAGGATGGCGTCAATCGAGAGCGCGTAGCGCGCGTCGGCACCGCCCGGCAGCTCGACCGGTTCGCCCTTGTCGTCCACCACGACGATCGACGGCTTGAGGTCGGCACCGCGCGGGGTCGTGCGCCAGTCGACGATCACCCGGTTCGTGATGCCGGTGCTTTCGTCGTACTGCTCGTTGACCGACACGCCCTCGACCAGATCCTGGAAAGCGACCTTGCCGTCAGCGGTGGCGAGGATTGGACGGGTGTAGGGATCGAACTCAGCGATCCGCGTGCCCTTCTTGACCTTGTCACCATCGTCGACCCGCAGGTGCGCGCCGTAGCCGATTTTCTGCGTGGAAAGTTCGGTGCCGTTTTCATCCTCGATCACGAGGTCGATCGTGCGCCCCATCACGACGAGACGACCCTGGCTGTCCTTGGCAACCTGACGGTTGGGGATGCGGACAACCCCGTCGAAGCTCGTCTCGATGAACGACTGGTCGACGACCTGTGCCGTGCCGCCGATGTGGAACGTCCGCATCGTGAGCTGTGTGCCCGGCTCCCCGATCGACTGCGCGGCGATGACGCCGACGCTCTCGCCGAGGTTGACCGGCGTGCCGCGCGCGAGATCACGCCCGTAGCACTTTGTGCAGACGCCGCTGCGCGTCTCACAGGTCAGCACGGAGCGGATCTGCACTTGCTGCAGGCTCGATGCGGAGATCGCCTCGGCTTGCGCTTCGTCGATCAGTTCGCCTTCCTTCGAGATCGTCTCACCGGTCGCGGGATCGACAATATCCTCCGCAGGCGTGCGTCCGAGTACCCGGTCTCCGAGCGACACGACCACTTCACCCGCATCCACGACCGGCTTGATCGTGATGCCGTTGTCCGTGCCGCAATCGTACTCGGTGATGATGCAGTCCTGCGAGACGTCGACAAGACGCCGCGTCAGGTAGCCCGAGTTCGCCGTCTTCAGCGCGGTATCCGCAAGGCCCTTACGGGCACCGTGGGTCGAGTTGAAGTATTCGAGGACCGACAGCCCTTCCTTGAAGTTCGAGATGATGGGCGTCTCGATGATCTCACCCGACGGCTTGGCCATCAGGCCACGCATGCCGGCGAGCTGCTTCATCTGCGCCGGTGAGCCACGCGCGCCCGAATGGGCCATCATGTAGATCGAGTTGATCGCGTTGTTGCGCAGCTTGTCGCTCTTCGGGTCAGCGACGCCGGAGATCCGGTCCATCATTTCGCCGGCGACCTTGTCGGTGCATTTCGCCCATGCATCGACGACCTTGTTGTATTTTTCTCCCTGCGTAATCAGGCCGTCCTGATACTGCTGCTCGAACTCGCGCGCGAGCTCGCGGGTCTCGTCGACGATCTTATCCTTCGTCTCCGGGATGACCATGTCGTCCTTGCCGAACGAGATGCCGGCCTTACACGCGTGGGTGTAGCCGAGCCCCATGATCTGGTCGCAGAAGATCACCGTCTCCTTCTGCCCGCAGTTCCGGTAGACCGTGTCGATCAGGCCCGTGATCGCCTTCTTCGTGAGCAGCTGGTTCACGACGTCGAACGGCAACGATGCACGCTTCGGCAGCAATTCGCCGAGCAGCATACGGCCAGGCGTCGTGTCGTAGACCGCAGAGACCGGATCGCCGTTTTCGTCCTGGCTGTCGAACCGACCCTTCACCTTGGCGTGGAGCGAGACGACGCCCGCCTCGATCGCGTGACGGACTTCCTCGGCGTTACCGAGCATCATGCCCTCGCCCTTCTCGCCATCCATCTCTAGGGAGAGATAGTAAAGGCCGAGGACGATATCCTGTGATGGCACAATGATCGGCATGCCGTTCGCCGGATGGAGAATATTGTTCGTCGACATCATCAGGACGCGCGCTTCGAGCTGCGCTTCCAGCGAAAGCGGCACGTGCACCGCCATCTGGTCGCCGTCGAAGTCCGCGTTGAAGGCAGCGCAAACCAGCGGGTGAAGCTGGATCGCCTTACCCTCCACCAGCACCGGCTCAAACGCCTGGATGCCGAGGCGGTGCAGCGTCGGCGCGCGGTTCAGCAGCACCGGATGTTCACGGATAACCTCGTCGAGGATGTCCCAGACCTCGGGCTTTTCCTTCTCCACGAGCTTCTTCGACTGCTTGACCGTGGAGGCAAAGCCCTTCGCGTCCAGCCGCGAATAGATGAACGGCTTGAACAGCTCGAGCGCCATCTTCTTCGGCAGGCCACACTGATGCAGCTTGAGCTCCGGGCCGACCAAGATGACAGAGCGGCCGGAGTAGTCGACGCGCTTGCCGAGCAGGTTTTGCCGGAAGCGGCCC
>JBCBJG010000101.1:0-9901 GCA_038523655.1 Pseudomonadota bacterium
CAGGCTCTCGTGGGTGGGATCGAGATGCTGCACCAGCACGTAAGCCTGTTGCATATCGGGCTTGAGCTGCGAGAGCAGCGTGCGGAACGCGTCGAGCCCGCCCGCCGATGCGCCGACGGCGACGACCGGGAAATCGAGCGCGGGTTCGCTGCCCGGCCCGACGACTTCTTCGAGTTCCGGCATGTTCATGAAGCTGTCCTCGAAGGTCGCACCGTAGGACGTGTAGCCCGGCGGCGCCCGGTCCGGAATGTGAAACAGGTTGCGGTATGATAAGGCCGGAATTGCCACAACGCCTGACGCGGCTGCTGAACGGGGCCAGCCTGCCGATCACCGTCGCTGACGCGAACGCGCGTGATCAACCACTCATTTTCGCGAACCCGCCTTTCGCGGCGCTCACGGGCTACAGCGTGTCGGAGACGATGGGCCGGAACTGCCGCTTTCTCCAGCGGGACCTCCCGAACGAAGCGGCCCGCGCGCAAATCCGTGAGGCGATCGCCGCTCGCAAGGATTTGCAGGTACGTTTGTACAACATCCGCCGCGACGGGACGGAATTCGAGAACTTATTATTTCTCTACTTCGCAAAGGGGTTGACCGACGCGGGGCTCATCCTCGGTGCCCAGTTCGAACTTTCGCCGATATCCAAGGTCGAAGCGCCGGCCTACGCCCGATACCTGACCGACAATCTGCAGCGCGCCTTCGCCGACAGCATCGATTTGCGCCGGGAGACCAAGCATATTCTGGCGGATCAGGTGGCGGCGCAGGTCGACCGGATGCTGCGGCTCGATCTGCCGTTCGCGTTTACCGACGAGGCGCGCACCGCGCTGCCGGACGACTAGGCACGCCGCGCGTTTGCCGGTCGGCCGTGCGCGGTGCATTCGCTTAAGCGGACTGACCGAGCGCGCCGCCATCCGGGAACACCCGCCGCGCTCCCGCATTTCTCAAGTCGCTGCCGCACCGCCGGCCCATCCTGCGACGAGGAGATGCCCGATGAGTTCGCGCATGCAGACCGTGCTCAAAGCCATTCCCGAGAGCGACGCGCTTGCGACGCTCTACCTCCCCAAACCAATCATTCAGGTTGGCGGAGAAAAATGGCGCATCCTCCGAAAGAGTGCCGTCGACGCGATGCGCGATGCCGGTCATGACGCGCTCGCGAACCGGATCGAGGACATGGAGCTCGACGAGTTCCGCGGCGCAGGCAGGGTGTTCTTTACCGCCGGCAACACCGTCCAATCCGCGCACCTGAGCAGCCGCCCGATGGTCACCTACACCAACGGCGGCATCCCATTTTTGCTGCCGTTGTTCGCTGATCTCGCGAGCGCCACCACCGACTGGATCGTCGAGATCAATCGCGAAAAGCCTAAACTTTTCCTCCGCACCGGCGAGACAGTCGTCGATATGACGGATCAGCTCGACGCGCCGACCTACGAAGAAATCCGCGAGCGCCGCGAGGTGCAGGACGACGTGATCTTTCATTCCGCCTCCCGCGGTCCGCGCGCACGCGTGAATTACCATGCACTCGGCGCCGACCAGTCTCAGGAGGAAGAGAAAACCAACGAGTCCTACTACCGCGTGGTGTGGGACGCGGTGGAAAATGCCGTCCCGGAGCAGATCGACCGGCTCACCGTCGTTGGCGCGGGGGGCACCGTTGGTCGCTTCATCGAGGTCGCGACGACCGACCGTTTCGAGATCGTCCCTATCCGCTCGGGCGACGGCGTCGAGGCGGTGCCGCAGCGAGCGCCGAAATGGCCGAACGGTGAGGATATCCGCCCATCGACGATCCCCGATGCCGTCTCAGCCGCCAACGAGGGGCGTCTCGGCACGCTGGTTGTCGCACTTGACCGCCTTGACCACCCGGTCCTGCTCGATGCCGAGGGCGACAACGAGCGCGTGAGTTTTCACCGGGAGATCCCGGAGATGAACCGCATGCTCAACGAGCTGTTGGTGAAGGCCGCCGGCCAAGGCGCGGAAATTTATATTCACTCAGACGCTGGCGACCATCTCGATGGCGATGCGCTCATTGGCGCGGCGATGCGCTGGTAATTGCGCCAATGCCGTGGCGGGCACGCGCGCCGCGGGAACGCTGCGTTACGCGAAACGTTGAGGCGGTGGGCGTCGGCAACGCACGCCGACCAAGCCCGGACCCCACAACCCACACCCGCAAGGAGAAAAAGATGGACACGCTGAAGGACCTATATCTCGACCAACTGCAGGACCTTTACAGCGCCGACAAGCAGTCGCTGGAAGCCACGAAAAAGCTTCACGAGGTCGCGACGAGCGACGAGCTGAAAACCGCGCTGAAAAACGGCGTCGACGGTATCAGCACCGGCCGCGACATGCTCGAGCAAATGATCAAGGGACACGATGCCGACCCGAGCGGTGAACACTGCAAAGGCATGGAAGGACTCGTCAAAGAGGTCCACGACCATGCGCTCGATGCGTCGTTCGGCGACGATGATCTGCGCGACGCAATGATCATCACGCAGTACCAGCGGATGACGCACTATGGGATCGCCGGTTACGGCTGCTGCATCGCGTTCGCGCGCCGTCTTGGCTTTGAGGAAGATGCTAAGAAGCTCGAGACCGCGCTCGACAACACCTACAAGGGCGATCGCGAGATGACGCGCATCGCGGAAGGCGGCGTGAATGCGGCGGCGCAGGCGGCCGAGTAGGTCGACGCCCGCCGCTCGACACGCAAGCCGGTCAACGTCGGCTCGGATGTCGCGCAGTGAACGCAGAACTCGGGACGCCCGGTCTGTCAGAGGATGGATCGGGCGTTCGTTTTCGCTGACGTTACGTGCCGTCAACTTCAAAAGACAAATCTCGTCACATCTCGCGGGGCATGTCATCATGCGGCTCCGCGCGATGAGGACGAACAATGGCCGCTCCTTCGACTGACGACACCGACACAACTGTGCCTGTAGAGGAGCGCGGCCCCGCCGAACGGTTGATGAGCGCGCTCATCCATCAGCTCGAAAACGTGTTTCTCATCATCATCGCGGCCTTCACGGTCGTCGCGATGGTCCAGGAGGTCATCAAGATCGTCGATGGCCAGCAGGTCGCGCTGAAGGACCTGCTGCTGATGTTCATCTACGTCGAAGTGCTCGCGATGGTCGGCGTGTACTACGACAGCAAGAAGATCCCGATCACGCTGCCGCTCTACATCGCGATCACCGCGCTGGCGCGGCTCGTCATCCTGCAGGGCAAAGATCAGCCGCCGATCAATCTGCTTGTCGAGAGTGGCGCGATCCTGATCCTCGCGGGCGCCTGCATCGTGATCTCGCTGCGCCCGGGCACAGGCGGGATCATGACCACGGCGTCGACCGCAGGGGATGAAGACGATGCCGGTGTCCCCAAGCGGCCTGCAAAAAAGAGCAAGTAGGACGCGGGCCTCAAGGGCGATCGCACGGGATGAGAGGAGCGGCGGGGAAAGCGGGGAAACCCCGCCGCTCCCAAGGGCTCCAGGTTGGCTGCGACGACCCGTAACCCTTGCAGGTGCTGGACGAACGTGTCGTCCGGCTCGCGCAGATGGCTCTGGAACGACGGCTTTTGTGCGGCCCGATTAAAGCGGCTCTGCGGCACCTTGCCATAACGCGTTCACTTCGTCCGGCCCGGCTGAAATATCCATCACCTGAGATTAGGTCGCGTGCCGCCTGTTGCACCGAGCGCCGCTACAACCTGGTGCTGCATGTGCCGATGCCCGTTGCGAGCCACCGAGAGCCGCTCAATCAACACCAACCACGCAGCGACAAGACAAACAAAAAACGCGCCCTGCGGATGAGTGCCGGACGCGTTCGAGCTTCGTCGTCTGACGAGGCTTATTGGATCACGTCGGGATCCACACCGGCTGATGAAAAACCGCCGCCGAAGAGGCTGGAAAAGCCGATGGTGAGACCGACCCGGATGACCGTCGTACTTTGGCGCACCCGCGCGCCGTCACCCACACCGGGAGAAAAACGCAGCGGCGACATGCGGTATTCTAGTGCCTCGAGACGCAACGCGCCGTTGCTGCCGATCGCCTGTTCGATTCCGCCGCCGAAGACATATCCATCTGCGCCGTCGGAGACTTCCGTCAGCACGCCGCCGCTCAGCGCCGTGTAGGATTGATCCGCGATCGCGTAGCCGTACGTGCCGTAGATCAGTGTCGTGCCACCAACCGGCACGCCCACGCGGCCCCGAATGCTCGCCAGGTAGTCCGGCCCGTTCGACGCGAACCCGAAGTCGCCCTCGATCCCGAGAAGTACGGGTCCGAACGCCCGGTTACATCCCGCATAAGCACTGGCAGTGAACCCGTCGCTCGCAGCGCCGGAGACACCGTCAACTGGCGCGGAGACGATGGTGGACGTGTTGTCCAGCGCCGCACCACCGGCAATCCCAACATAGCACCCATCGAATGGTACGCCGTGATCCATCACGGCAAAGTCGTCATCCTTGAAACTCTGGGCTGACGCCGGCGCCGACATGAGCGCCCACGCAGCAAAAGCTCCGACGACGCAAAAACCCAAACTGATCCCGATCGCACCTGCAGACCGCAGGCGCGTCATCACGCGCTTCGACATACTGTCCCCCTACGCAAACGCGTGCCCCGAAACCCCGCGGGCACCGAACGCTTACCGTGACTGAGTTGATTGTGTGAAAGGTACGCAACGCTACGCGACTGGCCGGAGACTAATCGCGCTGTGACGCATCCGGCAACGGGTCTGTGGAGAACAAGTGCACGAGCGGGGACAACTCGTGGAATGGGCCAGGCGGGGCGCTGAAAAATCCCCGCCGTTTCCCCGCGCAATCCGCAGGAAACACGGGCGATCGACACGCGGTCGGCAGGCGGGCGAACTTCCGTAGAGGATCAGGTGTCGCCGTGATCAGTCCGTTGCGATCGACGCCGTCAGCCCCGCCCGCGATAGGGCGCGACGCCCGTCTCAGGCAGCCACACGTTCCTCGGCAGCTCACCGCTTTGCCAGAACACATCGATCGGGATGCCACCGCGGGGATACCAGTATCCCCCGATCCGAAAGAACCGGGGCGAGAGGAGGTCGACCAGCCGCTTGCCGATCGAGACCGTGCAGTCCTCGTGAAACGCGCCGTGGTTACGGAATGATGCCAGGTAGAGCTTTAGCGATTTACTCTCCACCAGCCACGCATCCGGCACATAGTCGATCACGAGGTGCGCAAAGTCCGGCTGCGATGTCACCGGACAAATGGAGGTAAATTCCGGCACCGCGAACCGGGCGACGTAGTCCGTGTCAGCATGCGGGTTCGGCACCCGGTCGAGGTCGGCGCTCTCAGGCGAAGCGGGATAAGCCGTCTCGACGCCGAGTTGGGCAACGTGATCGGAGACGCTCATCGCGCAGGCTCCCACCCGAGCCGAAGCTCCCGTTGGCGGATCAGCCAGATCACTGGCAGTGCCGCGAGCACCATCCACGATTTGCCGATCACCTGACCCCAAAGAAAATCGAGGCTGCCGAACGCGAGCTGGAGGAAAAGAACACTGTCGACAACCAGCCCGACGATCGAAGACGCAAAAACCGCCAGCACCAGCCGGTTGCGCTGTAGCGGCGTGTAAACCAGCAAGTCGGCGAGTTCGGCGAGCAGAAACGCGACGCCCGACGCGATGACCAACTCGGGCGGTGCAAGCAGGCTGGAGAGCGCCGCGCCGAGGAGGATCGCGCCGGTCGCCGGCAAAAGCCCGAGCCGTCGCTGGAGAAGATCACGCAGAACAAACGCTAGCCCGACAACCAGAACGGCGCTCGGGGCCATCAGCCATTCCCCCGGCTTCGCCCCGAACAGCGCTGCGAGCGGTGGCGGCATCACGGGAATGAGACACAGCGTGCCGCCGTTCGCTTGCGGCAGACAAAGCGTGCCGATGTTCTGGATGAGCCAGTTGGCGGCCGGCACACAGGCCGTGAAAAGCGCGAGGTAAAGCAACCCCATCGCGCGCTGGGACGAGAGCATTTTCAATCTCCGATTTGTATAGCGCAACGAGATGGCGCGCTTGCTCCGAGCCGGTGCCTATGCGCGATGCGGAGACGTCCGTAAAGCCACGCTGCGCCAACGTGCGGCGGTCGGTCTGCAGGGCGAGCGCACAGTCAAACGGGCAAGAGGCGCCAAACAATGTCCGCCCGAGTGGCGCTCCCGCGGACCCCAGTCGAGCTATCGACCTGCGGCAGCCGTTTCCTCTCATCCGCACTCCGCAGGCCCGCTTGCGCTCGCCAGGGGGCACGGGCGCGCTTGCATGCGCCAGCGGCGTAAGGCATGGCCCAGGTTCCGATCAGCTATCGACGACGAACGCCGACCCGGCCTAACCCGCCGTGTCGCCGGACGCAGGAAAGACCATGCCCGCCATCTCCGATATCATCGCCCGTGAAATTCTCGACAGCCGCGGCAACCCGACCGTCGAAGTCGACGTCGTAACCGACGACGGGGCGATGGGGCGCGCCGGCGTGCCATCCGGCGCATCCACCGGCGCCTACGAGGCACATGAGCTGCGCGATGGCGGTGACCGGTATCTCGGCAAGGGCGTGCGCAAAGCGGTTGAGGCCGTGAACCACGAGGTCTTCGAGGCGCTGCGCGGGATGGATACGCGGGAGCAGCGCCGCCTCGACACCGCCCTGATCGATCTGGACGGCACGGACAATAAATCCCGCCTCGGGGCCAACGCGATCCTCGGGGTATCGCTCGCAGCGGCCAAGGCTGCCGCGGAAAGCTGCGGGCTGTCGCTGGCGAGCTACCTCGGCGGACCGAATGCGCACGTTACCCCCGTGCCGATGATGAACATCATCAATGGCGGGGCCCATGCCGACAACCCGATCGACATTCAGGAATTCATGATCATGCCGCTCGGTGCCGAGACCTGCACCGATGCCGTGCGGGTTGGCGCGGAGATTTTCCACACGCTGCGTAAAGGCCTCTCGAACGCCGGCCACAACACCAACGTAGGTGACGAGGGCGGTTTCGCGCCGGCGCTCAAATCGAGCACCGAGGCACTCGATTTCATCATGCGTGCGATCGAGGCTGCCGGCTTCAAGCCAGGCGACGACGTCGCTCTTGCGCTCGATGCGGCGAGCACGGAGTTTTATCGCGATGGCGCGTACGACATGCAGGGCGAAGGCGTCGTCCGCTCCTCAGCGGATCTCGTCAACTACTATGCGCAACTCGTTGGCGACTACCCGATCATCTCAATCGAGGACGGCATGGCCGAGGACGACTGGGACGGCTGGCACGCCCTGACGCAGGCGATCGGGGACCGGGTCCAACTGGTCGGCGATGATCTCTTCGTGACCAACCCGACGCGGCTCGCGCGCGGCATTGACGACGCGACGGCGAATGCCATCCTCGTCAAGGTCAACCAGATTGGCACGCTGACGGAAACGCTCGATGCCGTGCGCATGGCGCAAGGGGCAAACTACGGCGTGGTGATTTCCCACCGCTCCGGTGAGACGGAAGACGCCACGATCGCCGACATCGCGGTCTCGACCAACGCCGGCCAGATCAAGACGGGGTCGCTGTCCCGTTCGGACCGTCTCGCCAAGTACAACCAACTCATCCGCCTCGAGGAAGAGCTGGGCGATACGGCACGCTATGCCGGCCGCACGATCCTGCGGGACGCGAAGGCCTCGGCTGCACTCGGATAAGTGCGTTAAGCGCGCGTTAAGGACGATTACCGAGGGTGAAACCTCGTCGTTGTCCGCCAGCGAGTGGCCGCCATGCGTGTGACCAGCCGTCACCAACAAACCGTCATTCTGCTCGTCTGCCTCGCCGCGCTCGGCTACTTCGGCTATCACGCCGTCGAGGGGCGGCACGGCCTCGAAGCGCGCGCGGTGCTCGTTGAGCGCGTGCAACATCTCGAGGCCGAACGCTTCCGGCTTGCGCGCGACGAGACCCGCTTGCGCCGCAATATTGATCTGCTGAGCGACGACCGGATCGATCCCGACATGCTCGGCGAGCAAGCCCGTCGCCTACTGGTCATGACGCACCCGCACGACATTGTGCTCGTGCCGGACAGTCGGTCGCGGACCACAACCGCACGCACCACCCCGCAGCCACCCGCGCGGCCGAAGCGTCCGCGGGAAACCTCGCGGGTCAATTAAACGTTCCCACCTGCACGGTGTCGTAGCGTTGGCGCCTGCGCACAGGCTGCGCTAGGGTACACGCTTCACGAGCAGGGAGATCACGCGTGCAGGATCACGGCGGTACGACGGACGCGGGCGCGCCAGCGCAGACTTTCTCGCTGGATGACGAACTCCACGCCTATCGCGAAATGCTCCTTATTCGCCGGTTTGAAGAAAAGGCCGGCCAGCTCTACGGCATGGGCCACATCGGCGGGTTCTGCCATCTCTACATCGGCCAGGAAGCGGTCGTCGTCGGGATGCAAATGTCGCTTACCGACGGTGATCAGGTTATCACGGCCTATCGGGACCATGGTCATATGCTGGCCACCGGCATGGACCCGAAGGGCGTCATGGCCGAACTCACCGGCCGCCGAAACGGGTACTCCGCCGGCAAGGGCGGCTCCATGCACATGTTCTCGAAGTCCAAGGCCTTTTACGGCGGCCACGGCATCGTCGGCGCGCAGGTGCCGCTCGGCGCGGGCCTCGCCTTCGCCAACAAGTATCGGGACGACGGAAAAGTCTCCCTGACCTATTTCGGCGAAGGCGCTGCCAACCAGGGGCAGGTCTACGAGACCTTCAACATGGCCTCACTTTGGAAGTTGCCAACCGTCTTCATCATCGAGAACAACCGTTACGCAATGGGCACCTCGATCGAACGCTCAGCCGCGAAGTCGGAGGCCATGTACGCCCGCGGTGCCGCGTTCGGCATTCCGGGTGAGCAGGTCGACGGCATGGATGTGCGTGCGGTCCGCGCCGCGGGAGAAAAAGCGGCCAAGCATGCGCGCGATGGCAACGGCCCATACGTGCTCGAGATGCAGACCTACCGCTATCGGGGACACTCGATGTCTGATCCAGCGAAGTATCGCACGCGTGATGAAGTCCAGCAGACACGCGAGGAACGCGATCCGATCGAGCGCGTGCGGGTCCGCTTGCTCGAACAGCACGGCAAGGCCGAGGAAGACTTGAAGTCGATCGACAAGGAAATCCGTGCAGTCGTGAACGCCGCCGCCGAGTTCGCCCAGAACGATCCCGAGCCTGATCCGTCGGAGCTTTGGACTGACGTGCTGAAGGAGGTCGCTGCCTGATGGCAGAGCACGCCGAGAAGATCGCGACCTACGCGGACATCGAAGCGCTGCCGCCGCACGTGACCGGCGAGATCCTCTTCGGCCGGCTGTATACGCAGGCTCGCCCCGCACGCCGGCACGCCGGTGCAGCGAGCGTGCTCGGAGCGCTGCTAACTAACCCGTTTCAGCTCGGCATTGGCGGTCCCGGCGGATGGACGTTCATTGACGAACCAGAGCTGCACCTCGACGACCACGTTCTCGTCCCCGATATCGCAGGCTGGCGAAACGACAATGTAACCGAACCTCCAGATCAGGCCCACTTCAAGGTTGCACCCGACTGGGCCTGCGAGATCCTCTCCCCTGGAACCGAGTCCCGCGATCGTGGGATAAAAAGAGAGATTTATGCCTCGAACGGCGTTTCACACCTCTGGTTCGTCGACCCACGGCCGCGCCTCATCGAAGTCTACGAACTCCGCGGCGGCGTATATGCCTTGCTCGAGACCGTCACCGGTTCGGCAAAGGTCAGCGCACCGCCGTTCACAGACGTGACCTTCGACCTCGAGCTCCTCTGGCCGTTCGACAAACCCGAAACCTCGTAAGCATCATCCGCCTCCCAAGCGTGCTCACACAACGGAATTAAGCTCCATGCCCACCGACGTACTGATGCCGGCGCTGTCTCCGACGATGGAAGAGGGGACGCTTGCCAAGTGGCTCGTCTCGGAGGGTGACGAC
>JBCBJG010000102.1:0-9757 GCA_038523655.1 Pseudomonadota bacterium
CCATATGCGGTTCGAGGAAGCGGCGCTGCATCGCCACGGCGGGCCGGTCGCGGGCGTCGATGAAGCTGGCCGTGGCCCACTCGCCGGACCGGTCGTCGCGGCAGCGGTCGTCCTCGACCCGCATATGGGCCACCTCGACGGGAGCACGACGCGACCTTGCCTTCTGCCTCGCCATTTTTTCTCCGCCACCTTGCCTGACGCGCTGGTGAACGTCGCATATTCGCATGCACGAGGCACCAAGTGGCGCGCGCCCCTCTCAGGCTGGGCGTCCGGCAGATGCCTGACCGCAACGCTGACAGCGCAATGGCTCACATCACAAAAACCGCATCTGATCGCCGACCCGAACCGGCGGCTCGAACAGATCGCACCGCAGCCTGACTGGCTCGCGATTTAGCCCCAGCCGACGCAGCGCAAGCCGGTAACGCTGCGCGAGCTGTTGCGCATACGGCCCCTGCCCGGTTTTGCGGCCCCCCCACGTCGCATCGTAATCCTTGCCGCCCCGCATTTCCCGCAGCAGCGCGAGCACCCGATCCGCCCGGTCAGGAAATTCGCTCACCAGCCATTCGCGAAAGAGTGTCTTGATCTCATGCGGCAGGCGCAACAGCACATACGCCGCCGTATGCGCGCCCGCATCGTGCGCCGCTTCGAGCAGACGCTCGACTTCGTGATCATTGAGTGACGGGATCAGCGGTGCCGTCATCACGGTCACCGGCACCCCAGCATCGGCCAACACGCGTACCGTCTCGAGCCGACGCTCCGGCGTTGCGGCACGCGGCTCCATCGCCCGCGCAACCCGCCGGTCCAGCGACGTGATCGAGACTGCGACCTTCACCAGCTGCCGTTCAGCCATCCGGGAGAGAATATCGATATCGCGCAGAACCCCGGCAGACTTGGTGACGATGCCGACAGGGTGGTTGCACGCATCGAGCACCTCGAGCACCGCGCGGCTCAACCGATGGTCCCGCTCGATCGGCTGATAGGGATCTGTTACCGCGCCAAGCGCAATCGTCGCCGGGCTGTACCCGGGTTTGGCGAGCTCTGCTTCGAGCTGCTGGGCCGCATTCGTCTTCGCAAATAGTTTCGTCTCAAAATCGAGACCCGGCGACAGCCCGGCATAGGCATGGTTCGGCCGCGCGTAACAGTAGATGCAGCCATGCTCGCAGCCGCGGTAAGGATTGATCGAGCGATCGAAACTGATGTCCGGCGACGTGTTGCGCGTGATGATCGAGCGCGCGGTCTCCTCGAGCACCTCGGTACGCCGCGGTGCTTCATCACCAAGCGTTTCCCACCCGTCGTCGAAGGCCTCGCTTACTACCTTTTCGAAGCGGCCGGAGACGTTCGAGCGCGCGCCACGGCCCCGGCGCGTCCGCGTCTCCAGCAATACGGTCAGATCGATTTCCATTCCTGTCTGCTCGCACGCGCAACAGAACAAATCAAGAACAATGCGGGCTGGCGACGCCGTCGCGCGGCATAACTTGAGCCCGGTTCGACATCCGGTTAGGTGCAGCCGATGTTGTCGATCGTCATACCCACGCTGAACGCGGCGGAAGACCTGCCCCGGACGTTGACCGCACTCGTGCCGGGTGCCGTCGAAGGACTGGTGAAGGACGTCGTGATTGCGGATGGCGGCTCGAGCGATGCGACCGCGGCGATCGCGGAAGAGGCCGGGGCAACATTCGTCTCTGCCGCGCCAGGTCGTGGCAGCCAGCTCCGTGCGGGCGCTGACATGGCGAAGGCCGACTGGTTCCTTTTTCTCCACGCCGACACCGCACTTGCAGATGGCTGGGTAAGCGATGTCCGCCGTACGATGTCGTCCAATCCCGATGCCGCGGGCGTTTTCCGGTTCGTGCTCGACGACGTTGGCTTCCGCGCCCGGACAGTCGAGAAAGGCGTCCGCATTCGCTGTGCGTTCTTCGGTCTGCCCTACGGCGATCAGGGCCTGCTGATCTCGCGCCGCCACTACCTGGAGGTGGGCGGTTACGAGGATCTACCGCTGATGGAAGATATCGACCTCGTGCGCCGGATCGGGCGGCGGCGGCTGGTACTGCTCGATACCGCGGCCGTCACGAGCGCCGTACGCTATCGCCGGGACGGATACATCAAGCGCGTGGCGCGCAACGCTACCTGTCTCGCGATGTTTTTTGCCGGCTTCAAGCCGCAGACGATCGTCAGGCTCTATGGTTGACGGGATCATCGACGGCGCCCGCACAGCATCCGATAACGGAACGTGGAAGCGGCACCTCGTCATTATGCTCCGCGCACCAGTAGCGGGGCGCACCAAGACCCGGCTTGCCCGCGACATCGGCACGACCGCGGCAGTCCGGTTTTATCGCGCAGCCTGTTTCACGCTGATTACCCGGCTGGGTCGCGATCCCCGTTGGCAGACCACGCTCGCGATAACCCCCGACACTGCGCGAGACCTCCCGGTCTGGCCGCATCGTGTCGGCCCACGGCAGATCTATCGGATCGGACAAGGCCAAGGCGGTCTCGGCCAACGGATGCAGCGCATAATGGGGGATTTTTGGCGCGGCCCGATGATCATCGTGGGGACCGATATTCCCGCCATTACCCCAGACGATATCGCGGCAGCGTTCAGAGCGCTTGGCCGAACTGAAAATGCAATCGGCCCGGCCGACGATGGCGGCTACTGGTTGATCGGACATGCGCGCCGTCGACCGCCCGTCGACCTGTTCGCCGGCGTGCGATGGTCCTCCGAGCATGCGCTTGACGATACGGAGAAAAATCTCCGTGGCGGCGTTGCGCGATTGCGCACGCTCACCGATGTCGATGACCGGGCGAGCTGGCACGCGCAACACGCGCAAGCCGCCCGCCTGATCCGGCCGGATATGACACCGCGCTGAACCCGCGGCCGCGTCCCCCGCCGCCCAGACTGATTTGTGGACAAGGCCCAAGCGGACAAGGCGGACAAGTCGGACAGGGCGGGCAAGTCGGACAGGGCGCCCGCTACAGCATGAATTGATAGCTCGCCGGCACCCAGCGGAAGGCGTCGCCGGCCTGCTCCACATAGCCAAGCGCCGGAAACGGCATGTGATATCCGGTGGTCGCCACCTTGTCGGCAGCAGCCATCGCCAGGATGCGTTTGCGCGAAGCGACCGCCGCGTCCTTGTCCATATCGAACACGACGTGCCACTCCGGCTTCTGCAGCGACGCGACGTAATGGTTCGTCAGGTCGGCAAACAGCATCAGGCGTTTGCCGGCGCTTTCGATGTTGAAGCACATGTGCCCTGGCGTATGGCCATAGGCCGCGACGGCCGTAATGCCGCTAACGGCCTCATTGCCATCCTTGAGGAACGTCATGCGCTCGGCGAGCGGCATCACCTGCGCCTGCACAAGCTTCGCCCGGCCTGCCATCCGTTCGTCGCTGCTGGCCGGATCCTGCTTCGACCAGAAGTCGAATTCGCGTTGCCCGGTCACGTAGTTCGCATTGGGGAATACCGGATTTTTATCCTCGATGAGCCCGCCGATGTGGTCCGGGTGCATATGCGTGAGGATGACCGTGTCGATCTGCTCCGGTTTGTAGCCGGCGGCCGCGAGCGCTTTTTGTAGAAACCCACGTTCCGGCCCGCGTGCACCGCCGTTGCCAGCATCGAACAGCACGAGCGATGTGCCCGTGTTGACCACCACGGGCGTGAACCCGACGACCATGCCGTCCGAGGGAAGAAAATTCGCCTTCAGATGCTGCGCGACCGTCTCGGCATCCTGGTTCTGACCGAAGATCGGGTGCACACGCGGCACCTTCGCAAGCCCATCGAGAAGGGTCGTCACCTCGAACTCGCCGAGCTTGATCCTATGAAACCGCGGCGGTTCGGTGCCGAGCATCGGCGCACGGGCATCTGCGCTGCGCACGAGCGGGCCAGTCGCCAGGATCGCGGCGGCGCCAGTTGCGCTGGCGGCAAAGTCGCGGCGGGTGAGCGAACGAGGAGATGGACGGGTGGAGGACATTGGAAGGTCCTTTCGATTTTTTGGGGGGAACAGGGCGTGATCGGCCTCAGGGGGATGGCCGCAGCGAGCGCACTCTGACCAACGCATTGGAAACCGGGGCACTGGAGACCGGGAGCAATGCGGAGGGGTGCGACCGAACTACGTCTAATGAGAAGCTTCGGTTCAGAGCGGCGGGTGGCGAACTAGGGCATGACGCCCACAGCCCGCCTGGACGCACCACAGCGGTGTGGCTTGCAAGCCGCACATGCAAGGGTTGTCGTCAACGCATAGCGCACCCGAGCTTGCCTGACGTTTACGTCACCCTCAGAAAAGCAACTCACGTCGCGGCGTTGGGGGCCGCACGGTTG
Source organism: Pseudomonadota bacterium (assembly GCA_038523655.1). Classification (GTDB taxonomy): domain Bacteria; phylum Pseudomonadota; class Alphaproteobacteria; order Rhizobiales; family CALHAX01; genus CALHAX01. The sequence goes on from JBCBJG010000102.1 coordinate 4,311, forward strand.
GGGGTTTTGTAATGCGTACTCTGGTTCTGGCTGCCACCATGGCGCTCGTCGCGTCCGTCGGCCCGGCTCATGCTCAGTCTGGCGGGTTGGGCGACTTCGAGCGCGGGGTCGTGTTCGGCGACAGCCTGTCCGACAACGGGAACCTCTTTAATACGACCGGCAATCCGCCACCGCCGTACGTCGACGGACGGTTTTCGAACGGGCCGACCTGGGTCGAGCAGATCTACGGCACGATGAACCGACCGGCTCTCGGTGAGCCTGTCACGGGCAATGTGAACGTCGCTTTCGGCGGTGCGCGCGCGGACAACGACCCGAACGCAAACGGCCCCATCCCGAGCGTTCAAACGCAGATCGGAATTTTCCTCGGCTCAGGCGGGACGTTCGGCGCGAATGATCTCGTCATCGGCTGGGCGGGCGCAAATGATCTCTTTCAGCAAGTCCCCTTCGCAACGACTCAGGCGCAGCTAGAAGCCATCGGCGCAGAAACAGCCGGCGATCAGGCGGCGAACATCTCGACGCTTATTGCAGCCGGTGCTCGTAACATCCTCGTACCGAACCAACCGAACATCGGCGCTGCACCGTCCTTCAACGGCACAAGTCAGTCCGCCCTCGCCGGTTTCGCAGCCGCAAACGCGTTCAACAATCAACTCGATACCGAGCTGCAGACGATCGCCGCGCAGAACGCCGGCGTGAACATCATCCAGATGGATGTCGAAGCTGCCTTCGATGCCGTGCTCGGCGATCCGACGGCGTTCGGCTTCACCAACGTGACCGACGCCTGCATCGCGACGCCCGCGTGCCTTGCCGCACCGGTCGACGAGCAGAACAATTTCCTCTTCTTCGACGGCGTGCACCCAACGGAAGCAGGCCACGCGCTGATCGCGCAGTACGCCGCGCTGCTCTTCGCCACCGATGTCGCCGCGGCCGATCAGGTCGGTCTCGGACAGGCCGCGACCGATGCCCAACTCGCCGTTACCAACCAGATCTTCGACCGCACGCTTGACTGGATCGACGGCAGCTACGCCCGCGAGAACGGCATCCATGCCGAGGTGATCGGCGCATTCTCGGACCTCGGTGCCCGCGGCAACCGTGCCGCCTCGCACACCAACATCTATGGCGTGCGCGCTGGCTTCGACCAGCAGATGGGCGATACGCTGCTCGGCGTCTCAGGCGCGATCCTCGCCGGTGACACCCGCACGGGTGCCGTCTCGGCCGACGTACTGTCGTTCAACCTGAGTGCCTACGGCGCAGCTGTTGCCGGGCCGCTGTATGTTTCCGGTACTGCCGGTGTCGGCGTCACCGCGTTCAACGATGTCGAACGGCTCACCGGGTTCGGCAACACCAAGACGGAAGGGGCGACAGAAGCATTCAACCTCGGTGTCGCCGGTGAAGTCGGTGCGATCCTGAAAGCCGGACGCGGTTTCGCGCTGATCCCGTCGGTCCGTCTGGGCCACGTATTCGGCAGCGTGAGCGGTTACGAAGAGAGCGGGCAGGTCCTCGCGCTTTCCTATGCGGATCGCGATACGAACGTGACCTATTGGTCCGGTCAGTTACGCGCGACGTCGACGACGAGCTTCGGGTCGATCTACGGCGAAGTCGGCTATGAGGACTTTATCTCGAACGACGACGATGCGGTCACGGCACAGCTCGTCGACAACACAGCTCTTCCCGTGACAGCACTCGTCGACGACCCGGCTGGACGCGGCTTCTTCATCAACATCGGGGCGAACAGCCGGATCAACGAGACGATCTCGATCGATGCGGACTATGGGCTCGCGCTGAACGATGGTGATGGTGAAACACACACCGGCAAGGTCCGCGTGAAGATCGCAACGGGCAGTCTCGCCGCCAGCCTCAAGTAGCGCGCGGTCCGCTCCGTGCTTCAGGTCCCGTCGTAAAGCCTGCGACCGGCGTCGCCGTTGGCGCAGGACGCCTGCGACACGTCGACAAAGCGCGGCATCAGGCCGCCGCGTCAGGCGCGCGGGGACGCATACCCTGGAGCCGTTCGCGCTTGCGAGCGAAGCCGGGCACCCGGTCGACCAGAAACCCGGCAGCCTCGAGCCCGCGCCGAACGAACCCCGCCGCCGTGTAGGTGGAGAAGGTGCCCCCCGGGGCGGTGTGCGCGAAGACATGCGCCATCAGCTCGTGCGACCAGAGCTCCGGATTTTTCGCAGGGCTGAACCCGTCGAGGAACCAGGCGTCCACGGGGGAGGAAAAGATGTCCCGCGTGATCCGCGTGCGTGCATCACCCAACACCAAGCGCAGCGTAACGGGCCCACGACGCACCACCATCATGTCATCCGCTGATTGATCGTCGCACACCTCGACGTCACGCGCCGACCTTTGCTGCCCGTCAATTACACCCAGCCCCTCGGGCCACGCCGCGAGCCAGTCGTCGGCGGCTGCAAGCGTGTCGGGCCAGCCGGCCAACGTCCGCCGCATATCCTCGATGCGCAGCGGAAACTGCTCGAACGACGTGTAGGTCAGCGTGGCGGTCGACGCGCCATGCTCGGCGAATACGCGCACAGTCTCGAAAAAGTTCAGCCCCGTCCCGAAGCCGAGTTCCGCGATATGCAACGCATCTCCGCTCCTGAACCGCTCGACAAGTCGGTTGCCGTCGATGAAAACCGCTCGGGTCTCGGCCCGGCCGTCATCGAGAGAAAAATACGTGTCGTCGAACCGCGCGGCATAGGGCACATCCACGCGCATGCCATCGTCACCCGGCATCGAGCCACGAACCGTATCGAGAGCGGGGCCCCGATTAGCGACAGGTTCGATATGCAGCATTGGCTGGCGACGCCCCTCACGCCACGTGAGCTGCGGCCCACCGACGTCGAGCGCAGTCTCCGAGCCGCACGCCTCGTTCACCCCATCGCGACGATTGCGCTCGCGGGCGGCGTTAGACGTATCGATAGCATTATCATCCGCGCTGGGAGGATCACGTCGTGTCATTTGACCTCGCCATCGTCGGTGCTGGTATCGCGGGTCTATGGACCGCCCGCCTTGCCGCAGCGGCGGGCCTGCGTGCGGTCGTCCTCGAGGCGGAAACGCTCGGCGCAGGCGCGAGTGGCACCCCGCTCGGCGCCCTCCTCCCCCATCTACCGCGCAGCATGAGCGACAAAAAGCGCTTTCAGTTCGTCGCGCTGGCTGAACTCGAAGGTCTGATCACGCAGTTGGAAGAGGAGACGGGGCGCACCACCGGGTATGTCCGCGCCGGGCGTATCATGCCGATCCGGACCGAGCGATTTCGCGCCTCAGTATCCCAGGCGATCGACGAGGCCGTCCAGAGCTGGCGCAGTTCCCACGGCCCCTTCGAGCTCACCCTGGACGATACGTCGAGCGTGGGTGGCTGGCTGAGCGCGCAAGAGGCACCGCTCGGCATCGTGCGCGATACGCTGTCCGCACGCGTCCGCGCTGACGATTACCTCGCGACGCTCGCAACGAGCCTCGACCATCGCACCGAGTTGCGCCAGGGCGTGCGTGTCACCGGCTTCGACGCGGCTGCCGGGCGGGTGCAAACATCGCTTGGCACTCTGCCCGAAACGGTCGGCGCGCTCGTCGTAACGGCTGGTGTCGGCAGTTTTCCTCTGTTCGAGCGCCTCCTCGCCAGACCGTTCGGCGCCGGGGTCAAGGGGCAGGCCGCCGTGTTCGAGCTGACGGAGGAAAATCAGGTCGATGCGATCAACACTCCGGTGATTTACGACAACGGGGTCTACCTCGTGCCACGCGATACACGCCACATCGCAGCCGGCGCGACGAGCGAGCGGGCGTATGCCGAACCGGTCACGGCAAAACCCGAAGACGCCGACGCTTTTATCTCCCGCGCGACATCGCTCTGCCCGGCCCTCGCCGGCGCACGTCTGGTCAAGCACTGGGCAGGTGTGCGCCCCCGCGCTGAGGCAAAGGACCCGTTGGTCGGTTGCCTCGACCCGACGCAACGGGCCTGGGCACTCACCGGCGGCTACAAGATCACCTTTGGCATCGCCCACCGGCTCGCGCGGCGGCTCATCGAAGAGATCACCGGTGCACCGGAGCTGACCCCCATACCAGACACCTACGAAGCCAGCTTCCACCTCGCACAGTCGTCGCTTTGACAGAGAACGGAGGAAAAAGGCATCGGCGGACTTACTTGCCCCTCTGCTTCGCATAGGTGTCGCGCAGCCCGACAACCCGGTTGAAGACCGGCGCATTCGAATCCCCGTCCGGGTCAGCGGCGAAGTATCCGATCCGCTCGAATTGTACCGGCACGCCTGCCTCAAACGCGGCGAGCGACGGCTCGATTTTTACACCCTTCTGGACGACGAGGCTGTCCGGGTTGATCGCCGCGGCAAGGCCGTTACTCAGATCAGGCTCCGTGTCGGTGAACAGGTGGTCGTAGAGGCGGACCTCCGAATCGATCGCAGCGGCGGCTGACACCCAGTGCATCGTCGCCTTTACCTTCCGACCATCCGGCGCATTGCCGCCTTTTGTCGCCGGATCGTACGTGCAGTGCAGCTCGACGATGTTGCCGTCGTCGTCCTTCACCACCTCATTGCAGGTGATGAAGTATGCCCAACGCAGCCGCACCTCGCGGCCGGGCGCCAAACGGAAGAATTTCTTAGGCGCATCTTCCATGAAGTCGCCGCGCTCGATCCAAAGCTCACGCCCGAACGGCACCTTCCGCTCGCCAGCCCCCTCATCCTCGGGATTATTGACGGCATCGAGCATCTCGCGCGTGTCGTCAGGATAGTTCGTAATGACGACCTTCAGCGGGTCGAGCACCGCCATCCGCCGCTCAGCCCGTCTGTTGAGGTCCTGACGTACGCAGTGCTCCAGCAGCGCATACTCGATCACGTTGTCGGACTTCGTGATCCCGACCCGCCCCGCGAAATCGACGATCGCTTCCGGCGGAAACCCGCGTCGGCGCAACCCAGAAAGCGTCGGCATGCGCGGGTCGTCCCATCCGCTCACATGATTTTCCTCCACCAGCTCGATCAAGCGGCGTTTGGAAAGCACGGTGTGCGTAAGGTTGAGGCGTGAGAACTCATACTGCTTTGGCTCCGCCGGCACTGGCAGATGCGCGATCAGCCAATCGTACAGTGGCCGGTGATCGGCGAACTCCAGCGTGCACAACGAATGCGTCACATGCTCGATCGCATCGCCCTGACCATGTGCGAAGTCATAGGTCGGATAGATGCACCAGGCATCGCCTGTCCGCGGGTGCTTTACATGCAGGATGCGGTAGATGACCGGGTCACGCATGTTGATGTTGCCAGACGCCATATCGATTTTCGCCCGGAGCACACGGGCACCGTCCTCGAACTTGCCCGCCCGCATATCGGTGAATAGCGCGAGATTTTCCTCCACGCTGCGGTCGCGGTAGGGGCTGTCTTTGCCCGGCTCCTTCAGCGTGCCGCGATACGCGCGGATTTCTTCCGGGGAGAGATCATCGACGTATGCTTTGCCGG
>JBCBJG010000103.1:0-9744 GCA_038523655.1 Pseudomonadota bacterium
GAGATGATCCGGCGTGACGGGCATCACCGTGCGATCGCCTTGTGATCGCTTGGGCAGCACCTGCAACACCAGCCAAGGCGCGCACGGGGACGCCGCCCGAGGTGCCCTTTCGGCTTGCCTCACCCCAACGGCGCACCGTAATCGATAGCTGCAGGCCCGATCGAGGCGCTGACTGCCGGTGCGGCGCGCCGGAGACGAGGGAGGAGAATTCCATGGAATCACGTGCAGCCGTCGCGGTGAGGGCAGGCGAACCGCTCGAGGTGACGACCGTCAACCTCGACGGACCGAAAGAGGGCGAGGTGCTCGTCGAGATCCGAGCGACCGGGATCTGCCATACGGATGAGTTCACCCGTTCAGGCGCCGATCCGGAAGGAATCTTCCCGGCAATCCTCGGGCACGAAGGTGCGGGCGTCGTGGTCGATACCGGCCCCGGCGTCACCTCGCTCAAGAAGGGCGACCACGTGATCCCGCTCTACACGCCGGAGTGTCGGCAGTGCGACTACTGCACGAGCGGCAAAACCAACCTCTGCCAGGCGATCCGGGAAACGCAGGGCCGCGGCGTCATGCCTGACGGGACCAGCCGGTTCTCGGCCGGGGGAGAAAAAGTCTTCCACTACATGGGAACATCAACCTTCTCGAACTACACCGTGCTGCCGGAAATCGCCGTCGCGAAAGTGCGCGAGGACGCACCGTTCGAGAAGATCTGCTACGTCGGCTGCGGTGTCACTACGGGCATCGGGGCGGTCATCAATACCGCCAAGGTCGAGCCGGGCGACAATGTCGTCGTCTTCGGGCTCGGCGGGATCGGGCTCAACGTCATTCAGGGCGCGCGGCTCGCCGGTGCCAACATGATCGTCGGCGTCGACATCAACAACGACCGAAAAGCCTGGGGCGAGCGCTTCGGCATGACGCATTTCGTCAACCCGAAGGAAGTCGAGGGCGATCTCGTTCCCTACATCGTCGATCTGACCAAAGGCGGTGCGGACTTCTCGTTCGAATGCATTGGGAACGTCGAGGTAATGCGTCAGGCGCTCGAGTGCTGCCACAAGGGCTGGGGTACCAGCATCATCATCGGCGTTGCAGGCGCGGGGCAGGAAATTGCGACGCGGCCATTCCAGCTCGTGACGGGACGCAACTGGCGCGGCACAGCGTTCGGCGGCGCTAAAGGGCGCACGCAAGTGCCGCAGATTGTCGACTGGTACATGGAAGGCAAGATCGAGATCGATCCTATGATCACGCACGTCATGCCACTCGACGACATCAACAAAGCGTTCGATTTGATGCATTCGGGCGAGTCTATCCGCGGCGTCGTGACCTTCTAGACCTCGGTGGCCAGCCGCGATGTCGCTGCGGCTGGCCCATAGCGCTGCTATGCGCGGCGCCTGGCTCCTACCGGCTGACTCACCGAGGCCCGAAGGTCCCTGGTTCCGGTTTGGCGCGTGGACGCGATGTGGGTTGGGGGCCGCTGGCGCGTGTTGCGGCTGCGCCGCGCTGCTTGGCGGAGCCACTTGCTCGGGGTGAAGTGACCAACTCCACGCATCCTCCCCAAGCCAGCCGTGCCCGGGAATACCGACAATAACGGGGCAAGCCTGGTGTTCGGGGCCGCGCGCGCGTGCTGCGGCTGCGCCGCGCTGCTTGGCGGAGCCGCTTGCTCTGGTAAAACGGAGTGAGCTGCGCCGCGCACCGCCAGCACCGTCATGATGGCGGGGGAGGGAAATTCGTGCGATGGCCGGGTAGGGTCCGGTGGGCCTCATGCTGCGTCTTCGAAATCGATGCGCTTCCCGAACGCATGACAAGCCAGCCTCTGCCTTCTCCACACGAGCAAGGAACCCGCGTGCGCAGGGCGGCGGGTGGTGTGAGATGGAGGACGTCGTATGTGGGACGATCTGTTCGAGACAACGCAGGGCATCGAGTTGGTGGTCGGGGTCGGCACGCCGATCGAGCCGGGGCCGGTGATCAAGCCGCCGGCGCCCTGGTATATTTTCCAGACACTGACGGATTTCGACGACCGCGGCGACGTGCGCGATGAGCTCAACCCGGATGACGACGTCGGCTACCAGGGCTTCGACAACGCATCCGACTACATCGAGGCCGGGCGCGGCGACGACAAGGTGTTCGGGAACGGCCTCGGCGACACGCTCCATGGAATGGAAGGCGACGACGAACTGGACGGCGGCGACGGCAATGACGTGGTCACCGGCGGGATCGGCGATGACGAGATCTGGGGCCGCGATGGGCAGGACAGCCTGTTTGGCGGACTTGGTCAGGATCATATCCGCGGTGGGGCAGACGACGACACGATCTGGGGCGACCGGGACGCCGGTCCAAGCTCGGGACAGCCGCCGGTGCGCAAATTCGGCGATGGTGCGGCAGACACGCTCGAAGGCGACAGTGGAAATGACCGGATGTTCGGCGAAGGGGGCGATGACGCCATTTTCGGCGGCAGCGACGACGATTTTCTCGTTGGCGGGTTTGGCGATGACCGGATCAGGGGCGGCAGCGATGACGACGTGATCCGTGGCGGGCTCGGCGACGACATCCTGACCGGCGATGGCGCAAACAGCTCAACCGCACAGCAGTCCCACAGCGGCGGGGCGGATACATTCGTCTACGCATCTGAGGAAATTCGCCCCGGCCGGACGACGGAACACTGGGGTGCAGACATCATTACCGACTTCGAGGTGGGCCTCGATCATTTCGACTTCAGTGGTCACCGGATGGTCGACAGCATCGACGATCTGACGATCACGGTCTTCGAAAACGCGACGCAAATTGCCTACGGCGATGGCGGGTATGGTGGTCTCAGCACCATTCTCGTCCAAGACGTCGGCAGCGCGACCGGCACAGCACTCACCAGCGACGACTTCATCTTCTAACGGGATCTCGTGACGGTCGTCGCGACGGCTGCGCTGCGCGTCAGTGAGGGAGAACAAGTGGCGCAAGAAAGATCAGCGCAGCGCCGCCAAACACCAGACCGGCGCGGGAGGCTGAACCGCGCTGGGCAATGACGCCGTAGCTCACCATCGCCAGACCCACGAACAGGCGAACCGCGTCGGCGAGCGCCCGGCCGGGCGTCTCTGCGAGCGCGGTCAGCGCCGGGTTCGCGACCATCGCCAGCGGAATGATGTAAAGCCCGACCCCGAGCGCCATCGCCACGAGCGCGACGCGGAGCCAATTCTCCTCCACCATGCCGGCGGAGATAAATACAGCGCCGCAAACGGGCGGCGTGATCGTCGAGAGCAGCGCAAACCAGAAGACGAACAGGTGCGTCGTCAGCGGATCAAGGCCGAGCTTCTGGAGCGCCGGGCCGGCGACCGATACGCAAATCACATATGCCGCCGTTGTCGGCACCTCCATGCCGAGCAAGAGGCAGGCGAGGCCCGTCAGCAAAAGCGCCGGCCAGAGCTGCTCACCCCCAGCGGAGAGAATAAGCGAGGTCATCTTCACGCCGAGACCTGTTTGCGCGAGGACGCTGATGACGAACGTCGCGCAGAGAATAATCGCGGCGATGGTCGCAATCTGCTGGCCGGCGGTGAGCGCAACGTCGGCAAGGCGTTGGAGCGTGCGGTGCACATCGAAGGTCAGACGGGCATCTATGCAGAGCAAAAGCGCCGCGGCAAGGATCGCGGATGCAGCCGCATACTGTGGCGTGTAGCCGGCAATGAACATCCGCTCCATGAGCACGGCAAAAGGGATGGCAAAAAACAGTGCCGTGATCAGAACGATGCGGGGCGCGGGGCGCTCGGAGGCTTCCACGCCCTCGAGCGTATAGCGGGTCGCGTAGGCGTTGATGCCGATCCACACGGTTGCGAAATAGAGCAACGCCGGCAGCAGTGCGGCCGCCATGATCTGCGTGTACGGGATGCCGGTCAGCTCGACCATGACGAACGCGCCCGCGCCCATCAGCGGTGGCATGATTTGCCCGCCGGAGGAGGCGACGGCCTCGACCGCGCCCGCCAGCCGCTTCGGGTAGCCGAGGCGGCGCATCGTCGGCAGCGTTATCGCGCCGGTTGATGCGACGTTGGCGGAGGCAGAGCCAGAGATCGAGCCGAACAGTGCGGAAGATAATACCGACACCTTGGCCGCGCCGCCTGTTAGCCGCCCCGCCGCTGCAGTGGCGAGGTTCATGAAGCCCTGGCCGGCTTCGCCCGCGTTCAATACCGCACCCATGATGACGAACACGGCAACGATGCTAACGGAGACCCCGGTGAGGCTTCCCCAGAGGCCGCCCTCCGCGACGACGATCGTGCCGAGATAGCTGTCGAGCGGAAGGCCAGGATGCCCGAATTCGCCAGGCAGTTGGTCGCCGAGAAATCCGTAGAGCAGCGCGAGCGCCGCGATCACGGGAAGCGGCCAGCCAATCGCGCGGCGGGCCATCTCGAGAACGGTCACGATCAGCCCGGCTGCTATCCAGCGCTGCAGATCATCTTCGAGCGCGCCGTACTGATCTTCCAGCCGGGCTTCGTTGGCGACAATCCAGAGGCAGCAGCCGACGCCGATGATCGTGAATACCGCGCCGAGCGTGACCTGTCTCACCCCACGCGCCGGGAAGAGAAAAACCCACGGCACGGCGAGCGCCATGTGGAGCGGCCGGGCAACAAGATTGGGCACGAGCCCCGAAAAGACGAGCCAGAGATGGAAGCCGACGCAAAGCGCACCGAACGCGATCCACCCTCTGCGGAACCACGCTGAAGGCGGTTCCGCGTGCGCGATGCTCATGGTCGTTGCAGCGTATTTGCCGGCATGCTCAGCGGATGGCTTCGGGCACCTTCACACCGGCTTCGTCGTAGTACTTCAGCGCGCCCGGATGCAGTTTGCCATGCACTGTCGCGAGCAGCTCCGGGGTCACGCCGTCCCACCATTTCGCGGATTGCGCGAGCTCGCCTTTCTTCTCCCAATACGTCTTCGTGAGTGTGTACGCGGTGTCATCGTCCATGGCGGTCGTCGTGTGGACGACAACTGGAAGCGATGTTGTCGTGACCGCACTGTCGACGCCCTGATAAGTGCCGGCCGGGATCACCAGCTTCGTGCGCTTTGTTTTCGCGATCTGGTCGTCCGTCAGGGAGAGCACGCGCACACCGGTGCTTGCGGATGCCTCAATAACGTTGGGCGCCGGGAAGGAGCCTGCTGTCACGAAGCCGTCGATCTGGCGGTTTTTCAGCGCTGAGACGGCGGCATTCAGCTCCACGTTCGCGAGTTTCACCTTGCCGTCGAGGCCGAACAGCTTGAGGTATTTTGCTCCCTCGCGCGCGCCGAACGAGCCCTTACCGATCAGAACCGTCTTGCCGTCCAGGTCAGCGAACTTCTCGATGCCGGCGTCGGCGCGGACCACGAAGTGCATCGTCAAGGACGGGATCGGAAACAGAGCGCGGATGTCCGCATACTTCGGGTCGGTCTTGTCCTTGAACATGGCCTTGCCGGACTGGGCGAGACGGACGAGGACCGGGGGCGTCGTGAAGACGTAATTCCCCTCCCGACGGGTGACTTCCTTGACGTTCTGGACAGAGCCCTGGCTTTCCTCGACGGTCACGATCACCTTGCCGTCCGTGCCCTGCTTCATGGCCTCGGCGAGCTGAACGGACATCTGATAGTAGGACGACGACGTCTTCGCGGACTTGAAGGTCACGCGGGTCTCGGCTGCGGCTGTGCTGACCGTTCCGAGCAACGCCACGAGCGCACCGGCGGCGGCGAGGCGGGTAAAGATCGACAGTTTCATGTGGTTGGCCCTCCCGATTTTGGCAGTGTTTTGCCGCGGAATATCATGGGCTGCGCGTGGGCGATACCGCGGTGCGCGCAGGGCGAACGGAGCGAACCGGCCTGGCTAGTTAGGTCGCGCCGCCCGTGCAGACCGGGCGACCCGCATGAAGTTCTCGTAGAGGGTTTCGGCGCTCGCGAGCATCGCGGGGATATGGCGGTCGGCATCGGCTGCGAGACGGGCCGCGCCATCCGCCCCCAGCGTCCCTTCGAGCGAGGTTCTGTACGCCGGCACCTGAGACCAGTTCGAGACCGTGTCGGCCTCGACTTCCACATGGTACTGCATCGACCAGGCATGGCCGCCAACCCGCATGGCCTGCACGGCGCAGACGTCGGAGCGTGCGAGGACCACCGCATCCTCCGGCGGTTGGGCGACACGCACGCCGTGCCAGTTGAGCACCTTCTGCCGGGCGGGCGTGGCGCCGAGGACCGGATCGTCCCGGCCTTCCGCGGTCAGCTCGATCTCGAGCACGCCAACCTCTGGCGGGCGCTGCGGGCCGCAGGTGCCGCCCAACGCATCAGCGAGAAGCTGGTGGCCAAGGCAGAGCCCGAGGAAGGGTCGCGCGAGATCGCGGACCCAGTACCGGATGGCCGCTTTCTCAGGGATCAGCCAGGCGTGTTCCTCGACATCCCAGACGTCCATCGGACCACCCATCACCCAAAGCGCATCATACTGCGCGAGCGTTGCCTGATCCGGGATCGGCTCACCTTCGTCGAGCTCAACGGCATCCCAGTCGACGCCGTCGCGGGCCAGAAACTTGCGGAACGAGCCGGGGTGTTCGCAGGCGATGTGCTGGAAGACGAGGAGGCGCATTGTGGTGATCGGAGGCGAGGCTGGGCTAGATAGCCGGAGCCTACCAATAAGCGTCCGCGGCCGCAGCAGACATCGTGCCGTGAAGGGCCATGAACCGGCGCGTGCGCTCCATGAACGCGGGTTTTTTCTCTCTCCGCCACGCCAAAAGGCTCCACGGCGCGGATGCGATCTCATAGACCGCTGCGTCGGCGAAAAACTTCGCGGGCACGCGTTCGCCGGCATCGTTGAGCACGGCGAGATCTTCCACCGTATACTCCTCGCCCTCGAAGAACAGGATACGATCGAGCGCCCGCGCGGTCAGACCGCGCACGAGGATACCTTCTGCCCGCGCGCCAGGGGTTGCAACGAGGACAGGGAAATCCTGGCCGACAACTTCACGCTGCGCCACGTCGAGCGCTTCCGCAGTCTCGATCGTCAGCGCATCGCGCGGCATGCCGCTGACAATCTCCAGGATGTCCGGGTCCATGAGCGTGCCGAAGAAAAACATCGCCTCGGCGACCGGCAGCACGTCAGCGGCGGATGCCGATTTTTGCACGTCGAGGGGTTCGGTCATGGCAGGCACCACCGTTGGTCGCGCGCGGGCGACGGGCTCAGACAGGCGAGGTTACGCGCGGGCGGACGTGTCAGATCGCCTTGCGGTTTGCAACCGGAAACGATGCGCCAGTCGCGCGCGCAGGTGCGGCAACCGGGACGGCACCTGCCGGCTGGTCGACACGTGCGGCGCATGCGAAGAGCCCGGTTATGGATGTCCGGCAACTCCGTTATCTCGTCGCGCTCGTGCAGGAGCAGCACTTTTCGCGCGCTGCTGCGCGGTGCAACATCTCGCAGCCGGCGCTCTCCGCGCAGATCCGCAAGCTCGAGGACGAGCTCGGTGTGCCGTTGATCAAGCGCGGGAATGCCTATGGCGGGCTGACCCCGGAAGGCGAGCGGCTCATTGCGCGGGCGCGCCAACTCGTTGGAGATGCGGACGCGCTGGTCGATGCGGCGGCCGTACTCCGCGGCGATCTGGTCGGCGCGCTACGGATCGGCGTGGTGCCGTCCGCCCTTCCGATGGTGCCGCGGCTGACTCGCCCGCTCGCCGAGCAGCATCCCGCGCTTCGGTTCGACGTGCGCTCAATGAGTTCCAAGGAGATCCAAAAGGGACTCGATGATCTGAGCCTCGATGCCGGGATCACCTACCTCGACAACGAGCCGCTGAACGCCGTCGATATGCTTGGGCTCTACGAGGAGGAATTTTCTCTTCTCGTGCCGTCTCGCGCGGCGGCGTCCTTACCCGATCCGATCGCCTGGTCGGCGCTCGATGGCGTCGCGCTTTGCCTGCTCTCGCCAGACATGCAGAACCGGCGGATCGTCGACGCGGCGTTGTCGACAGTAGGCCTGCGGCCTGACCCGGTCATTGTGTCGAACTCGGTGGTCACGCTTTATAGCCACGTGCGCGAGACCGGCCTTTGCACGATCGTGCCGCGGACCCATGCGCATCTGCTCGGACTTGCGAGCGACATGGAGCTTCGACGCCTGGTCAATCCGGTGGTTCGGCAGCGGATCGGCTTGGTGCGGAGCGAAACGCAACTGCATGCGCCGCGGGTTTCGGCGCTCTGGGCAACCGCGCAGTCCGTGAAGATCGCCGATCACGACGCGTGAGCGGCGCGATGTCGACCGCATGACAACGCCGTCCTGATAACCACTGACTATCGCTTCATCAGATATCGCAATTTGATGTGCCGAGAGCGCTCACCCACGCTGCGCGTAGACTTGCCTGCCAGCAGCACGGAGAGCGGCGCGCCATGAACTTGATCAATCCGCGGAAGGACCGTGGCGAACGCGCACCGCGCCCGTTTCTCAAAGGACGTCAGGTCGATCCGGAAGCGTTGGTTGGTATTCGTGTGCTGCTTGGCGAGCGCTCCCGCCAGCGGGATCTGCTGATCGAACACCTGCATCTGATCCAGGATGAATACGGTCATCTCTCCGCGCAGCATCTGCGAGCGCTGGCGTCAGAGATGCGTCTGCCGCAGGCCGAGGTGTACGAGGTCGCGACCTTCTATGCGCACTTCGATGTCGTGGCGGAGGATGAAATTGCGCCCCCGGCAACCACGATCAGGGTCTGTGACTCGCTCACGTGCGAGCTCAAAGGTTCGGAGGCGCTGATCCGTGCGCTCGAAGACGGGACCGACCCGAAAGAGGTGCGCGTGGTGCGTGCGCCCTGCATGGGGCGGTGCCAGTCCGCGCCAGTCTGCGAAGTAGGTCATGCGCACGTGGACGACGCGACGCCGGAGCGGGTGATCGCCAAAGTGGAAAGCGGCGAGCGGCACCCGAAGATCCCGCCCTACGTGCGGCTGGACGCGGCGCGTGCCGATGGTGCCTATGCGTTGCTCGACGCCTGCCGACGCGGTGAACGTACTGCGGACGAACTGATCGACACGCTTTCGGACGCGGGACTTCGCGGGCTCGGTGGCGCCGGGTTCCCTGCGGGCAAGAAATGGCAGTTCGTGCGCGGGTACGTCGGCCCACGACTGATGACGGTCAACGGCGACGAGGGCGAACCCGGCACGTTCAAGGACCGCTACTGGCTGGAACGCGATCCACATCGGTTCCTCGAAGGCGCGTTGATCGCGGCTTGGGCGGTCGAGGCCGAGCGCTGCTACATCTACATGCGCGATGAATATCCGGCGGTGCTGCACATCCTCGCGGAGGAAATTGCGGCACTAGAAGCCGCCGGCTTGGCCGAGCCCGGTTTTCTCGAGGTGCGCCGTGGCGCCGGCGCCTACATCTGCGGAGAAGAATCCGCGATGATCGAGAGCATCGAGGGCAAACGTGGGCTGCCACGCCATCGCCCACCCTACATCGCCGAGGTTGGCCTGTTCGGTCGCCCGACGTTGAACCACAACGTCGAGACGCTCTTCTGGATCAGAGATATCGTCGAGAAGGGTGCGGCGTGGTTCGCGGATCAAGGCGTCAACGGATCGAAAGGGCTGCGGTCATACTCGGTCTCGGGACGGGTTGCGCAGCCAGGCGTCGTGCTCGCGCCGGCCGGGTCAACGGTGAACGATCTGATCGCTCGCTGCGGCGGCATGGCGGAGGGACATACTTTCCACGCTTATCTGCCAGGCGGGGCTTCGGGCGGTATTCTGCCCGCGCACAAAGGCGATGTGCCGCTCGATTTCGGGGGAGAACTGGCA
>JBCBJG010000104.1:0-9738 GCA_038523655.1 Pseudomonadota bacterium
TAACACTAGCCGCGACCTTGTTTCCGAGCGTGCGCTGCTACGGGTCCTTTGTGCTGCGCGCTGTTCACGCCATATCTTTCATATGCGCCTTGTCATCATCATCGGTATTCTCGTCGCCGCGCTTGCATTCCTGCCGAGCTGGTGGGTCCGGCGTGTGATCCGGCAACACAGTGACGATCGACCGGACTTTCCGGGGAGTGGCGCGGAGTTCGCCCGTCATATCCTCGGCGAAATGCGGCTCGAGCAGGTAACCGTCGAAGAGACGGATATCGGCGATCACTACGATCCGTCGGACAAGACCGTGCGGCTCTCGTCGGCGCACTACCACGGTCGCTCACTCGCCGCGGTGGTGATCGCCGCGCATGAGGTGGGGCACGCGATGCAAGATGCGACCGGGTATCGCCCGCTGGTTGCGCGGACCCGGATGGCGCGGGCTGCCATCTGGGTGCAGCGGGTCGGTGGCATCCTGATGTTCGGCGCGCCAATCCTGATGATCATCACCCGATCACCGGCCGCGCTGCTCGCTGAGGTCGGGCTGGCGCTCGTCATTTTGCTGACCAGCGTGATCATGCATGCGGTGACGTTGCCGGTGGAGTTCGACGCCAGTTTCAAGCGCGCGATGCCGGTCCTCGAGGCGGGTGGTTATATTTCCGAGCGCGACCGTAAAGCGGCGCGACAGATCCTGTGGGCGGCTGCGCTGACCTATGTAGCGGCCGCCGCGATGACGCTGCTCGATATTACGCGATGGGCGCGAATTCTTATCCGCTAGGCCAGTCCATTACGGGCCATCCGTTACGGGACGTCCGGTACAGAAAATCCGTTGGGCCCTTCTGCCGGTTCGCTCGTCTGGACTGTCGGACGAGGATCGACCTGCGGCATTGCTTCGCTTCGCGGAAACAAACAGTGACGCGCCAGCTTGTCAGCCCGGGTCGCCGTCAATTGACGTCTCGGCAGATTGTGCTTCGGCGCTGCCGCCACGGGGGACCGCGTTCGGGACAAAGAGCTTCTGGCCATCGAGTTCATACGCCCCGATTGCCGCCTGGCCACGCGGCCCGGTCATCCAGTCGACAAACGTCTTGCCCGCCTTCTGCGCGACATGGCTGTGGCGGGCCGGATTGACCTGGATGATTCCGTACTGATTGAAAAGCGAGGGATCGCCTTCGACGAGGATCGTCAGGTTCGCCTTGTTCTTGAAGCTGATCCACGTCGCCCGATCGGTGAGCGTGTACGCCCCCATCATCGCCGTCGTATTCAGCGTTGCGCCCATGCCGCTGCCCAATTCGCGATACCACGTGCCACTCGCGGTCGACGGGTCGATCCCCGCCGCACGCCAGAGATCCCGCTCTTTTTTGTGCGTGCCGGAATTGTCGCCGCGCGAAGTGAAGGCAGCGGATTTCTTGGCAGCGCGGGCAAACGCGGCGGCTGCATTTGCTGCGCCCCGTAATCCGGCGGGGTCGTCTGCCGGTCCGACGAGCACGAAGTCGTTATACATCAGGTCTCGCCGATCGACGCCGTAGCCGTCAGCCACGAATTTTTCTTCCGCCGATTTCGCGTGCACAATGACGACATCGCCATCGCCATTAGCGGCGTTGCGGAGCGCCTGTCCGGTGCCAACGGCCACCACGCGGACGTCGATCCCGGTGTCTGCCGTGAATTTCGGCAGGATCGCTTCGTAGAGACCGGAATTCTGCGTCGAAGTCGTCGACTGCACGATCAGCGCGCGACCCGTGGCATCGCTCGCGGCGACGAGCGCCGGCTGGCCCGAAAAACCGAAGGCAAGGCCAAGCAAGGCGATCGCACCTGCGAGGGGATGTTTGGTTCGCCAGCTCATCTGCACATCTCCTCGGTCTCGTCTTGCGCTGCGTATCGCCCAAGCGCGTGAGCGCAGCGGATGTTAGTCCTCGTCGAGCCGGCCGGTCACGTATGCGTTCGCTGCCGACGACGAAGGCTGCGCGAAAAACTGTGACGCAGCCGTGTGTTCGGCAACCTTGCCGCGGCTCAGAAACACGACATCGTCGGCAAGCCGTTCCGCCTGATGGAGATTGTGTGTCACGAAAATGACTTTCGTGCCGCGACCGGCTGTCTCACGGACGATCTCCTCGATGATACGGGTGGAGTACGGGTCAAGGCTGGCGGTCGCTTCGTCGAGAAACAGCACATCCGGCCGGGTCGCCAGCGCGCGGGCGAGCGAGAGACGCTGCTGTTCTCCGCCGGATAATTTTCTTGCCGGGCTTTCCGCGCGGTCGCCAAGGCGGACAGCGTCGAGCAGGGCGTCGGTCCGAGCGTCATCGCGTTCGCCAACCACATCCTGCGCGAAACGCAGGTTCGCACGGGCTGAACGGCGCAGCAGAACCGGGCGCTGGAACACCATTGCCTGTCGATGCCGGACATCGTCGTCGGGCGGGCGGCCGGCCCATGTCACAACGCCGGTGGTCGGCAGGAGCAGGCCGTGCAGCACGCGGAGCATCAGGCTTTTGCCGGCACCGTTCGGCCCCATGATCACCGTGATGCCCGGGTCGTCGATCGTAAGATTCACGCCGCGCAGCAGCGCTTTGTCGTTGATTGCGAGCGTCAGCCGTTCCGTCACGAGGGGCAGCAACGGTGCGGATGCGGCCGGATGTGACGTGGAAGGTCGGGACGCGGTGGCTCCGGCCTCGGTTGCGTGGGATGGGGTTGCCTGGAATGGGGTTGCTGGGGACGGCGCCGCTTCGGACGGTTCCGCTTCGGCCCGCGCCGTTCGGGAGGGGGACGACATCTGGCGACGGTCAGACATAGGCGCGACGCATCGCGGCGCCTCGGACCACTGCAGCGGCGGCGTTCACGGCCAGCGACAGGCTTAGAAGCACCAGACCAAGCGCGACCGCGAGCGCGAGATCGCCTTTTGAGGTCTCGAGCGTAATCGCTGTCGTCATCACGCGCGTGAAATGGTTGATATTGCCGCCGACGATAATGACTGCGCCGACCTCGGCGATGGCGCGGCCGAAGCCTGCCAGCAGGACCGTGACGAGGCTGTATCGGGCATCGACCAGCAGCGCCCAGACAGTTTGAAGGCGCGATACGCCGAGAGAGCGGAACTGCTCGTCGTACTCCTGGTAGAGGTCTTCGACGACCTGCCGGGTCAATGCGGCGACGATCGGCAAAATGAGCATGGTCTGCGCGAGGATCATCGCCGTCGGCGTGTACAGCAAGGCGAGTGCGCCGAGTGGGCCGGAGCGGGAAATCATCAGGTACAGAAGAAGCCCGACGACCACGGGCGGCATGCCCATCAGCGCGTTCATCAGGACGATCAGCGCGCCGCGGCCGGGAAAGCGCGAGAATCCAACGAGCGCACCCAGCGGCAGACCGATCAGGCTTGCGATGATCAGCGCGACGAGGCTCACGCGCAGCGATAAGCCGATAATCTCGTAGAGGTCCGGATCGAGGCCGACGACGAGACTGAACGCGAGGGCGAAGGCCTCCCACATACCGTTACGCAACCTGTTTTGTGTCCGCGCCCTTCGAGTGAAAGGTATGGCCACCGGCCCAGAACCGCGCAACCTTCATGAGGGCAGCGCAACCTTTCGGGGAATTACAGATTTCCACCAGGGGCGCGTGGTGAATGCGGCTGGTGTGCCCGGGACTTTGGCTCTAGGACTTCGGCCCTAGGGCTAGGCGCCGGGGCAACGAGGCTGCGGCACGCAGCCTCAGGTGAACGCCAACGGGTCGGGGCAGAATGCGGCTTCTGATCTATAGCCACGATACCTTCGGCCTCGGTCATCTGCGCCGCTGCCGCACGATCGCGCACCATCTGGTCGACACGCGACCGGATATCTCGGTCCTCATCCTTTCAGGCTCGCCGATCATCGGCAGCTTCGTTTTCCGCTCCCGAGTGGACTACGTGCGCTTCCCGGGTGTCGTGAAGCTCCGCAACGGCGGATACACCGCACAAGGCCTCGACATCTCGATCGAAGACGCGATCGCGATGCGTGAGACAATCATCCACTCTGCTGCGATGACGTTTAATCCGCATATGATGCTCGTCGACAAGGAGCCGCTCGGTCTGCGCGGCGAGGTCGAGACGACACTGCAGGATCTCAAGGCGAACAAGACGCAGCTCGTTCTCGGCCTGCGCGACGTCCTTGATGACGAGGAAATGCTCCGCGAAGAGTGGGACCGTAAGGGCGCGATGAGCGCGCTCGATGAGTACTACGACGATGTCTGGGTCTATGGCCGTCCCGAGGTCTGTGATCCGCTCGCGGGTCTCGACGCGCCCGAAAGCGTGCGTGCGAAAATGCGCTACACCGGTTATCTGCGGCGGGAGACGTCGCAGGACGCGGCACTTGCGGACGACGAACGGTTCGATGAGCCATATGTGCTCGTGACGACGGGTGGCGGCGGTGATGGGGCGACGCTCGTCGACCTGGTTTTGCAGGCATATGAGACCGATCCGACGATCCCGCAGAACGCGTTGATCGTGACCGGACCGTTTATGCGGCGGGACGCGCAGTTCAACTTCCGCCAGCGCGCCGACCGGCTCCCGCGGGTCCGGGTCATCCCGTTCTCGGCAAACCTCGAGCATCTCATCATGCGGTCGCAGGGCGTTGTCGCGATGGGCGGTTACAACACGATCTGCGAAATTCTCTCCTTCGACAAACCGAGCATCATCGTGCCCCGGACCGTGCCGCGGCTCGAGCAGTATATCCGGGCGTCACGCATGCAGGAGATGGGTCTGATCCGGATGCAAACGGACAAGCATCCCGATGGTGCGCGTGTAATGGCCCGTGGCATCCGAGAGTTGGAGCGATGTTCGCCGCCGTCTCATCGGATGCCCGCCGGGTTCCTCGACGGACTTTCCTCGATTGCCGCGGCGATGCCCGGGACGGTCGAGCGAGAGCAAAAACCGGCCGTCAACGCGCCGCTTCGGCTCGCCGTCAAGCAGTGATGGCGTGCGTTCGTGAGCCGGTCTCGGCGCTCAGGACGTTAGCGCGCGCGGCGCCAGGCGTCATACCAGTCAGGCTTGATGCCGGCCGGGCGCGGCAGCGGTTTCAGGTCGTCGAAGGCAAGTTTCAGGTCACTCAACAGGATGCCACCGGGAGCGAGGGCGGCCGCAATTTCCCGGTTCATCAGCCGCTGCATGTTCGCGCAGTGGACCGACGACTGGTTGCCGATGTCGCTATGGACGAGGGCAACCGTACCTTTGAAACGCGCGACGGCCTGCGGAAGTGTTTCGACGAGTTGGCCCTCGATCAAAAATTTTTCCTCCGGTGTCGAATCCGCGTGCGCGCGTGCCGTGCGGTCGAACACATAAATCTCCCGATCGGGAAAGCGGTCGCGGAGATGATCGAATGTTCGCCCGTTGCCGAGGCCGATCTCGAAAACGACCCCCTCGACGTCGCGCAATGCGTCGACGGCATGGTCGATCAGAGCGCGTTGCGCGGTTACGCGGTGGACGAAGGCGTCGAGCCGCGACATGGCGAAACTCACAGTTCAGGGTCTGGGGCCGGCGATGGCTAGCAAGATCATCGTTGTAATGAAAGGCTACCCGCGCCTCTCTGAGACTTTTATCGCGCAGGAGCTGCTCGGCCTGCAGGAGGCCGGCGTCGACTTCGAAATCGTTGCGCTGCGACGCCCGCACGACGCTGCGCGCCATCCGGTTCATGCGGCAATCACCGCCCCGGTTCACTATCTGCCGGAGTATCTGCACGAGGCGCCGTTCGAGGTGGCCATCGCCGTCGTGCGGGCGCTCATGACGTGGCGCGGCTGGCGGGCAGCGCAGATTTTCCTCCGTGATCTAGCGCGCGATCGAACGCGCAACCGTGTCCGCCGGTTCGGGCAGGCGGCGGTCCTTGCCCAGCGTCTGCCGCGCGGCACGGGGCATCTCTACGCTCATTTCCTCCACACGCCGGCGTCGGTCACGCGATACACGTCGATCATGCGAGGGCTCTCATGGTCTTGCTCGGCGCATGCGAAAGACATCTACACGTCGCCGGACTGGGACCTTCGTGAGAAGCTGGCGTCGATGGCGTGGCTGGTCACCTGCACGGCGACCAACGTGGTGCATCTGACGGATATCGCGATCCCCGGTGACAGAGAGAAAATCTCGCTGCTCTATCACGGCCTCGATCTTGCGCGATTTCCCTCTCCGCCTGAGAAAACCGGGCAGCCGTCGATGTTGACGATCTTGTCCGTCGGGCGGGCCGTCGCGAAGAAGGGTTTCGATGATCTGCTGATGGCGCTCGCCGGTCTCGGGAGCGACCATGACTGGCGGTTCGAGCACGTCGGTGGTGGTGAGGAACTCGCTGCGCTCAAGGTGCTTGCGGAGGAAAAAGGAATTTCCGATCGCTGCGTTTGGCATGGTCCGATGGCACAGTCCGAGGTTTTGGCTGCCTATGGCCGCGCCGACCTCTTTGTCCTCGCGAGCCGGATCGCTGAGGACGGCGACCGCGATGGTCTGCCGAACGTCTTGATGGAAGCGCAAAGTCAGCGGCTCGCGTGTGTGTCGACCAGGGTGTCGGCGATCCCGGAGTTGATCGTTGACGGTAAGACCGGTGTGTTGGTGCCACCGCGTGATCCCGACGCTTTGCGAAACGCCATTGCAGAACTGCTTGCCGACCCGGCCCGCCGGCATGCGCTCGCGAAGGCGGGCGAAGTACGTGTGCGCGATTATTTCTCTCATGAGGCGGGCATTGCAGCACTGACGGAACGCTTCGGGGTGGCGATGGCATCGGGCAATCCGCTGGGCGCTGCCGACATCGAAGGATCGCAGCAGGAGGCGCCATTGGACGCCCGCAGTGCCCGCGATGCGGCATGAACATCGCGTTTTACGCGCCGCTCAAGTCGCCCCGGTCGGACACCCCGTCAGGTGATCGCGAGATTGCCCGCCTGCTTTGGCGTGCGCTTTCGGCTGGTCAGGCCGGGGTCGGCGGGCATGAAGTGACGCTCGCGAGTGACCTGCGCACGTTCGAAGGCGCGGGCGACGCACACGCGCAGCAGAAGATAAAAGTCGACGCAGCACGCGCTGCGGAAGATTTTATCGCAAATGTCCGAAGGGGGGGCCGCGCAGCGCCGGCGCTCTGGTTCACATACCATACCTACCACAAGGCACCGGACCTGATCGGTCCTGCTGTTAC
Source organism: Pseudomonadota bacterium (assembly GCA_038523655.1). Classification (GTDB taxonomy): domain Bacteria; phylum Pseudomonadota; class Alphaproteobacteria; order Rhizobiales; family CALHAX01; genus CALHAX01. The sequence continues at coordinate 7,110 of JBCBJG010000104.1, forward strand.
TGCCGCGCTTGGCATTCCGTATGTGATCGTCGAGGCATCGATTTCGCCCAAGCAGGCGTCGGGATCATGGGCGGCGGGGCATGCGGCGACGGTGGATGCCGTACGGTCCGCCGACTGTGTGATCGGCCTCAACCCGCGTGATGCGAAAGAGGTTCGCAAAGCCATGCGGTCCGACGCGACTTATCTGCCGCTCGCGCCGTTCATCGACACCTCCCGCTTCGATGCGCTGGCGGCGGCGACGCGCGGTCGTCCGCACGCGCTCGCACATCGGCATGACGATGCGGTGCGCGTGCTCACCGTCGCGATGATGCGAGAGGGAGATAAATACGCCTCCTACATGATGCTTCGTGATGCGCTTTTGTTGTGCCGAGAGCGAGCATGGCACCTGACGATCGTTGGCGATGGTGCCATGCGGTTCGCCTTGGAGGCGGCTTTTGCGTCGCTCGGGGATCAGGTCACCTTCGCGGGAGCGCTGAACGGGGCGGACCTCGTAGCGGCCTATGGCGCGGCGGACGTGTTCGCCTGGCCGGCCTGCAACGAGGCGCTTGGCATGGTTTTTCTGGAGGCGGGCGCGGCGGGGCTTCCGGTCGTTGCAGGACACACCGATGGGGTCGCCAGCATCGTGAAGGCCGACGAGACTGGGCTTTTTGCACCGGCGGGTTCCGTCGATGCGTTTGCCAGTGCGCTTGACCGTCTGATCGCGGATGAGGCTCTTATGCGGCGTCTAGGTCACGCAGCGCGGCGCCATGTCCTTTATAAGCACGGTCTTCCAGCGGCTTCGGCGCGTTTGTGCGAGATCGTCACCGGGCTGGTGAGCAATTCGACGGCGGGTCGACGTGACAGGTACACAGCGTGACCGCCCCGCGCGTTCTCCTCTATGTGCAGCACTTGCTCGGCGTCGGGCATGTTCAACGTGCGGCGCGGCTTTCGAGGGCGCTGGTCGCGCAGGGCGCCGATGTGCATGTGGCGTTCGGCGGCATGCCGGTCCCAGGTGTCTCGTTTGCGGCGGCTGAGGTTCATCAATTGCTGCCGACGCGGGCGCGAGATGCTGGTTTTTCCGGGCTGGTCGATGCGGAGGGTCTGTCAGTGGACGAGGCGTGGTGGACGCGCCGCGCACAGCAGCTTGTCGAGCTCGTCACTGGGCTCACGCCAGATGCGATCGTGACGGAGCATTTTCCGTTCGGGCGACGACAGTTCGCGCGTGAACTCGTTCCCGTGTTCGAGCAGGCACGCACTGTGGGGCAAGTAACGATCGCATCGTCCGTTCGAGACATCCTGGTTACTCCGGCGGACTCGGCGAAAACGGCGCGCATGATCGCGCTCGCGCAGCAGTGGTTCGATGTCATCTATGTGCATGCCGACCCGGATATCGCCCGTCTCGAAGACAGTTTGTCCGAGGTGCGCGCCGTGGCTGATCGGATCGTCTACACCGGCTATGTTACGGAGGAGCAAAAGGTCAGCGCGCCTGGCGCAGACTGCGCGCAGCTTTCACCAGAGGACCACGGTGCCGTGCTCGTGGCAGCGGGCGGTGGGGCGGTTGGCATGCGGCTCTATCGTGCGGCGATGGCGGCGCGGATTGCGGGACTGCATGCGGACCGTCGCTGGCGTTTCCTGATCGGGAGCAACGTCGATCCTGACGCTAGAGCAGAACTCGCCGAGCGCGCGCCGGAGAACGTGATCGTGGAGCCCAACCGGGCGGACTATCCGGCTCTGCTCGCGGCGGCCGGGCTGTCGATCTCGCAGGCGGGCTACAACACCATGCTCGACCTAGCGCGTGCGGGATGTCCGGCGATCGTTGTGCCGTTCGCCGAGGGGGGAGAGACCGAGCAGGCGTTGCGCGCAGCGCAGTTCGCAGCACGTGGGATCGTTACGGTCGTCCCGGAGGAAAAACTTGATGCGGCTGCACTGGCGACCGCACTGGCGGATGCCGGGAGCATTCATAGGGTAAGCCGGACGGCAGCGCTGAGGTCTGACTTAAACTCTCGCTCGGCGCCGTCAGCAATCAAGACGGGCGGCGCGACGCGCTTTGCGGCGGATCTTCTCGGGCGCATCCCGCGGGAGACGGGGGTGCGCGCTTGACCACGTGGCGCGCCTTTGCCGACGAACTGGACCGGTGGGCGCAGGTCGGCGCGCAGGCCACGTTCTGGTGGCGGGACGATGATGCGGGCCGGGTCACTGATCCGCTGCGCCGTCTCGTCGACCTTTCGCATCGGCACCAGTTGCCACTGACGGCTGCGGTCGTGCCCGCGTGGATCGAGCCGGGTCTCGTGTCACTCCTCGCCGACTGCGATGTCGCCCAGCACGGGTATGCCCACGTGAACCACGCGCCAGCGGTAGAGAAAAAATCGGAATTCGGAGCTGGCCGCGTGATCGATGACGCGGTCGAAGACCTGCGGGCTGGGCGCCGGGTGCTCGCTGACCACTTCGGTGACGGTGCGACGGTTTTGGTGCCGCCATGGAACCGAATTTCTCCTGCGCTCGCGGCGCGGTTGCCCGGCGAAGGGTTCTGCGGCCTTTCCACCTTCGCGGCGCCGGGGCAGGCGGCGCATGGTGATCAAGCGCCGTTCCGTGTCGTCGATACGCAGATCGACGTGATTGCCTGGCGTGCGGACCGCGGGTTCATCGGTGA
>JBCBJG010000105.1:0-9710 GCA_038523655.1 Pseudomonadota bacterium
ACACGCCCCATCGGTGCCCTTTGCCCGCTCAGTGAACCATCTATCGGCATGATGCGTTCAACCTGCCATACAGGTAGCCCACGCGGCGCCGGGCAATATAGGATCGGGCAATGGACTATCTCATCACGCTGGCGAGCGACCCTGTGGTTTGGGTTGCCCTTGCGACCCTCATCGCGATGGAAGTCGTGCTCGGTATCGACAACCTGCTGTTCATCGCGATTATCACGAGCAAACTGCCGGAAGAGCAGCAGTCGCGTGCCCGCAAGATCGGGATCGGCGGGGCCCTCATTCTCCGCCTCGCCCTGCTCGGTACGATCGCTTGGATCGTCCAGCTCACGACCCCGGTGCTGGTCATCGACGCGCTCGGCGTCGCGTTATCGTGGCGCGACATCATCCTCGTCGTCGGTGGTGGCTTTTTGGTCTGGAAGGCGACCCGCGAGATTCACGAGCAGGTCGACCCGGAACCGACGTCGAACGAGTACGGCAGCGATGCCGCGACGCTGACCTTTGGCGCCGCCGTCAGCCAGATCCTGATCGTGGACGCGGTGTTCTCGATCGACAGCATCATCACGGCCGTCGGCATGACACCGCACGTGCCGATCATGGTCATCGCGATCCTCACGGCCGTCATCACGATGCTGATCGCGGCCGATCCTCTATCCGAATTCATCAAGTCGAACCCGACGCTCGTGATGCTGGCGCTCGGCTTTCTGCTGCTGATCGGCACCATGCTCGTGGCTGAAGGCTTCGGCGTGAAGGTCCCGAAGGGATACATTTACGCGGCCATGGGCTTTTCGATCTTCGTCGAGCTGCTGAACATGCGCGCCCGCAACGCCCGTCGCCGGAAACGCGAGGAAGCCGCTGTCGAACCCGCTGAATGAGCATGGTGCGCGTCGCGGGTTCGGCATCCGGGCGGGTGTCCGATCCCAGGCGGCAAGGTCGGCACACGGGCCCATGGCAGCTATGCGCTCGGCGCTTCGATCCATGGAGAGACGCGCCGCGTACTGCACTGCAACATGATCGTATAGCTGGCGCGTCCATGGCTGCCGTCCTCGCTCAACGTCCCTGCCTATCGCCTGTGCAGCCGCGCCGAACATTTGGGCACGACAGATCGCATCACGTCGGTATGCTGCGCCGCAACAATAGCTGGAGAGCCCGAATGTCTGAAGCCGCCACGCTCGGCCCCCGGGTCACAACGCCACCTTCGGACAACGAATCGCACCTAGCGCGCGAAACGCATGACGGCCGCGGCGCGCCCGCGACGGGCGATAACCCACAGCAGAATGCACACCCAACCGCTGCCGCGCCGAAACTGCAGGAGCAGCCGGATTGGGCCTACCTGCTCCGCGAATTTCGCGAAATGTATCGGCACTCGAGCGCCGGCGGCAGCACCCGCATCGGCTCGCACCAGCGCCGCGTTCGCGCGCTCATTTCCAAGGCTTCGGCCGCAAATCCGTCACTCGCCTTCGAAGCGCCGCGCCGTAAACCCGTGGTCGCGCATCTCAAGCGCGCGCTCGATAACGGTCGCCTGCTCTCGACAGCGCCGCTCATTCGCGCCGTGGAGAGCATCGCGGACAACCTCGATTGGAAGTACGGCTACGAGCGCGTGCCCAAAGCGCTGGCCGAGCGATACGCCTATGCCGAGATCCTCGGCCCGAATGGCCCGATCGTGTTCGACGACCTGATCCTTGGCCTCGTGCTTTTCGCGCCGAAGTGCGTGTATCCGGCGCACAGCCACGCGGGCATCACGGAGAGTTATTACTGCCTGTCCGGCGCCGTGTCGGAGAATGATGACGGTGTCTATGCGCCGGGCTCGATGATTTATAATCCGCCGGGACGAAATCACCGCATCACCGTCTGCGCCTCGGAGCCCTGCTTGCTCGCATATGCGTGGGAAGGTCCGTCAGAAAAACTCGTCGGCCATGAGTTCTCGTTCAACCGCGGCACCTCAGCGGCGAAAAAGTAGCTCAGGCGTTCTCGACCATTCGGCCAACGAACGGCAGGCCGCGGTGGCGATGGGCGTGGTCGAGCCCGTAGCCGACGACGAATTCATCCGGGCACACGAACCCGATGTGATCGACCGCAACCGCTTCGGGCGGCCGCGTGCGATGCGCTGACTTATCCAGCAGCACGCACGTGGTGACTGCGCGTGCGCCAGCCTCGGTCACGATCGCGATCGCACATGCGAGCGTCGCCCCTGTCTCCAGAATATCGTCGACCAGCAGCACGTCCCGACCACGCAGGTCGACCATGAGGCGGTCGCGGACAAGCACCTCACCACCCGATGACGTCCCCGTCCCGTAACTCGACAGCGTCATGAAATCGACGTCGGGATCAAGCCCATGGCGGTGAAGCGCGCGCAGCAGATCGGCCGCAAACATAAAACTCCCTTTGAGGAGCGGCACGACAACGAGCGAGTGGTCCGTCTGCGCACGGATATCCCGCGCGAGTTCGTCGATCCGGTGCGCAAGGGTGGCCGCATCGAACAGCGGATCGACCCGGCTCATCTGCCAGGTCGCGCGAAGCGGACCCGCAATCGACGCGTAGCATCGGGTGGTGCGGGAACCTGAGCGGCAAACGCGATCGCGTCACCTGGCGGCAGCGTGCCGTCGTGCACCCGCCGCGCCCACGTGAACAGCTCATCGCCGGCGTCGTCCATCAACACGAAGACCACTGTCGGCACGCGCTGCGCATCCCCAGACACGTTCCGGATCGCCCCGTTGACGTCGATCGCCGCGCGGCCCTCGGTGCGCGTCCAAGAATATTGGATATCCTCAAACGCGAGCCCGCGCGCCGCGCCCGGCATCCCGAGCGCATCGTAAACCCGCGCCATCGCCGGGAAGGTATCGACGACCCGCGAGGGTGCGAGCACCAACAGCCCACCGAGCACGCCGATGATCAGTGCCATCGCGAACCAACCGAGATTCAGTAGCGCCCGCCGTCGCCCAAGCGCCGACTGCAGCTGCCGTCCGCGCCGTTCGGTGGTTGGGCCGGGGGCTGTCACCTCGGCGAAATCAGTCGTGAACGGGCGGTCCTGGCGCAGATCTACATGCGACCGGATCCGTGCTGGATCGGGCGCGATATCGTCCGCCGCGCGGAAGTTGGCCGCAGGTGCTCCGTCGCTCCTGGCCTCTATGTTCTGCGCCGCCGTCGCGGCTGAATTACGCTCTGCGCGCCGGCCGTCTCGCGTCGGCATCGAAGGCGCAGCGGCGTGGCTCGGGCGATAAGCCGGTTGCTCAGGAGCGAAATGATCGCGCGGCGTGCTTCGCGAATGTGTCGGTGGATGTGGTTCTTTATTCCGATCGGTAGACGCGAGCACCGCTTGAGATCGCTCCGCATCGCCACGCGGAGCACCAGTATCGTTACGGCGCTGCACCTCGCCGAACTCGGGTTCCGGTCGCAGGGTGTCGCTTGTGTGCCCCAACTCTGTGGCCTCGTGACCAGCAGGCGCACTAAGCGGAGAAAAATTCCGGCCTGGCAATCGTGGCGCATTGGGAGCGGAAATAGGCTCCCCGGGCGCCCCGAGCGGTGCACGCAAGTCAACGCCACGGGCCGGGGTCGCAAACAGCGCGCCGAGTTCCTCGCTGAGTTGCGGGTCCGGCGCATCGGCATCCTCAGCCGGTTGCCGGGGATCCCGAGCCAATCGCTGCGGGGCGTCGTCTTCGGAGGCTGAACCAGACGCAACGGTTGCGGGCATCTGAGCAATTTCCTCATCGCGCCGGGCCGGCGGAAGAGGTCTCTTTGGAGTCCGGGCTGCAGTTTCGGTATCAGACGCCAGCGTTGCAGACGCCTTCGGCGACGCCGGCGCACCGGTTAGCTCGTGTGTTGACGCCGAGCCGCCAGGTCGGACCGGCGGCTCGGCGGAAGCCGCATCGCGAGGTGCTCGCCGGCGCGCCTCGACTGCCTCAGCTGTTTCCGCAACCGCCTCCGATGCAACGGGTTGTGTGCGCGACGCAACATTGGTGGCCTCGGCATTTATGTGCTGCGGGGTGGCCTGAACTCCGTCTGCGTCGCCGCTTTGCCTCCGTCGATCGGTTTCCGGCAGCCTATCCGGCGAAGCGCTCGGCTCTACATCGTCCGTACGGGTAGGAGCAGTTCGGGATCGCTTTGCAGCATGTGAATGATCGTCGGTGCGGGGTTTTTGCGGAGTAATACGTTCCGCTGAGGGTTGAGCAGTATCTCCCTCGGAAACGGAATGATGTCCGGTCGCAGCAGACGAAGCCGACGCGTCGGGTCGCGACGGCGTATTTTTCTCCATCTCCGGCTTGGGACGATTGACGCTGATCCTGCGCGATCGCACCCGCCGCAACGACGGCGCCGCGCTGCGCGCAGTCGTTGGCGCTGACCCGCTTTCGCCCTCCGCTTTTTGCGTGGCGGACCCGCTGGCCATAATTGGACGCTCGTGTTGAGTGGTTCCTTTCGACGGCGCCGGCTGCGTAGTTTTTGCCTCACTTTTCCGGCTTGGCGCATGTTTTTGGGGCGCCTCGCCTCCCCGCGCGGCGGTCGACGATCCATCCGCCGCTGTCGGACGGAGTTCTGACTGTTGTTCGCGCGCGGGCCCGCTCACGACGTTGTCGCGCGGAGCAGTCCGCGGCGGCGGTGGGGTCGGGACTAGTGGTGAGGTCGCGATCGGCGGTGTTGTCGGCGCTTTCCTCCCCTGCGGCGCCCGTCCACTGGGCGTCGCGGGCGTCACATCTTGTGTGTGCGACCGAGGTGGAGCCTGGCCTGCTGCTCGCGCCAACTCTGAAGGCCGCTCATCCGCTGCCGGCTTGTTCAGCACCGACCCATCCGACGCCTCTCCATCCGAAGTCCGCACTTCTGGCGCCACCGGCATCGACGGTCGTTCCCCGGTCCGACCCGGCATGTTCGGTGCTGCAGGCAGCTGCGCGTCGTCGACAACAGTCGGACTTTTCTCACGGCCGCCCGAGGGCGTGGCAACATTGCGGGCGCGCGACGCATCGGCCGGCGCAGGATCAGGCAGATCGGATGGCGCCTGCCAGACATGCGCACAGCGAGAACACCGCACGCGGCGTCCGCGGACGTCCACTCCAGCCCCGATTTCAAACCGGGCGGCGCAGTTGGGGCACTCGAGGATCATGGCAGGTTTACGCAGACGGCAGCTCCGCCCCATATCTATCCGGCAACCCGCGGTAAATTAAGACCACCTGCGCGTTGCTGTGGCCGCCGGCGATCCAGCCTCAATTCGCCTCGGCGCGCACCCCGTAGAAATGCCGTAAACGCCTGTGATACGCGCGGCCACAGCATAAGATGGCGCCATGATTCGCATGCAAAATGTCGGGCTGCGCTACGAAAACGGGCCGCACGTGCTCCGTGATGTCAGCTTCGACCTCAAACCTGGTTCGTTCCATTTCCTGACCGGCCCTTCTGGCGCGGGCAAGACCTCGTTGCTGCGCCTGATGTTCATGTCGCTTCATGCCACGGAAGGCTCCGTCCAGCTGTTCGGCAAAAGTATCTCACGGGTCTCAGCTGCACGTCGGGCCCAGTTGCGTCGGCGCATCGGCATCGTCTTTCAGGATTTCCGGCTGCTCGATCACATGACCACCTGGGAGAATGTCGCGCTGCCGCTCCGCGTGGTCGGCAAGCGCCCGTCGACCTATCGTGAGGACGTGACGGATCTGCTCCAGTGGGTCGGCCTCGGCGATCGGATGCATGGTTTTCCGGCCGTGCTCTCCGGCGGCGAAAAGCAACGCGCTGCGATCGCCCGCGCCGTGATCGGCAAGCCGGAACTTCTCCTCGCCGACGAGCCGACAGGCAACGTCGACCCGCAAATGGCGCGTCGCCTGCTGCGCCTGTTCGTCGAACTCAACCGTCTCGGTACCTCGGTCGTGATCGCCACGCACGATCATCAGCTCATGGAGCAGTATCAGGCGCCGCGCATCGAGATCAGGGATAGCCATGTCCGCATCCTATGATGATCGCAGCCGCCGGAGCGTGCCGGCGGAGAGCGTGCAAGACCGCGCCGGCCGCGGCGGCGGTGGTGGCCTGACCTTGAGTGAAGCGCTGGCCGAGCAGGCGGCGCGGCGTGGCGAGCCAACGCAACATCCGGTCACGCAGGCTAATCCGGTGGTGACCGGCCGGCCGGCCAGCGGGACGCCAACCGCCGGCTACGCGCCGACAGATCGATCGCAAACCAGTCCGGGCACGACGGGCACCGGGGCGAGGCCTTCCGGGCCTGATGCACCGCTCGTCGCACCGGCGCGGGAGCGCACGTCGCGTCGCGGCCGCAAAACATCAAGCTCCGGCATCGTCCCGGCCGAGGGTGTCGCGTCCGGCTCACTGACCCTCGTCATCGCGATCATGTGTTTCCTCGCCTGCCTGACTGCCGGCGCCGTCTACCTGATCAACCAGTCCGCCGCCGCATGGACACAAAACATCGCCAGCGAGGTCACGGTTCAGCTTCAACCCCTCGAGGGCGTGGACATGGACAAGCGCACCACCGAGGTCGCGCTGTTCCTCGCGCGCATCCCGGGGATCGCAAAAGTGAGCCCGCTGAGCGTCGATGTCTCGAAAGAGCTGTTGGAGCCCTGGCTCGGCGAAAGCACCGGCCTCGACAGTATTCCGGTGCCGCGATTGATTGCGCTGGTGGTCGACCGCCGTGCGCCACCGGATCTTGATGCGCTTTCCGACACACTGCGTGAACGCTTTCCCGGCGCCGCACTCGACGATCACCGGCAATGGCAAACCCAGATACGCGCGGTTACCCGATCGATGGCGCTCGGCGGACTTGCGATCCTGGTGCTCGTCGGCGCCGCCACGACGCTGATCATCGTCTCGGCTACCCGTGCTTCGATGGCGTCGAACCGTGAAATCGTTGAGGTGCTCCACTTCGTTGGCGCGACGGACCGTTTTATCGCCCGCGAATTCGAGCGCCATTTTCTCAATCTCGGCATTCGAGCGGGGCTCGTCGGCGCGGCATTTGCGCTGCTCGTGTTTTTCCTCATGCCGACGATCATGCAGCTCCTCGGCGGAAGCCAGGTCGGCATGTCCGAGTTGCGCCGCCTGATTGGTACCGGCAGCCTTGATCTGCCCGGCTACTTTCTGCTCGGGATCGTGGTCGTCGTGATTGCGGGACTATGTATGTTGACCTCCCGATATGGTGTGTTTCGCATCCTAAATGCCCGCGACTGAGGCGGACGCGCCGGGGCCGGCGGAGAGGGCAGTTTCGCGCTGCGCGTCGCCGAGATGCGCGACGTTGCCGGCCGACGGGCGCGCGAGGATCGACCGACGAGACGGGTACGGTAGGGTCGAGCGCGGTTCGCATGTTCTTGCGCTTACTGTCGCCAGCGGTTTCAGTTCACTTCCTCCCGCGTCTCCGACCCGACGCGGCGTTTAGAGAAAAGCACCGAGCGAAGGACAACGGATCACCGTGGCAAGACGACTGGTCAGATGGAGCTTTGGGCTCACTGCCGCCGCTGTGGTGCTATTTCTTCTCGGCTTCATCGTGTTCGTGACATCGATCCATCGCGCGCCGCCGATAACGCTCGCGCGCGCAGACGGCATCGTGGTGCTGACCGGCGGCACCGAACGCATCCGCCGCGGGCTTCAGTTGCTCCAACGCGATCGTGCACGGCGTCTGCTGATATCTGGCGTCAACCGGCGGACCTCCCGCGACGCAATTGCCGAGCGCACGCCTGGTTTTCAGACCCTGTTTCGCTGCTGCGTCGATGTCGGCTACCGCGCGCAGAATACGATCGGAAACGCCAGGGAAACCCGCGACTGGGCCCGAAACCACAGCTTCGATCATCTCATCGTCGTCACCTCCAGCTATCACATGCCGCGTAGTCTGGCAGAGCTACACAGCGCCATGCCCGGCATGAAGCTTACTCCCTACCCGGTCATTCCCGCCTCGGTGCGCGCGGAAGCTTGGTATGCAAATCCCGGGACGGCGAAGTTGCTGTTCTGGGAGTACACCAAGTTCGTCGCTGCTCTCGGTCGGTTCTGCCTCAAGGGCATCGCAGACATCGCATCGCCCAATGCTGATAGCGAAGGTGCGCCAGTCGTGCAAGAACATAATAAGAACATTTCTTGACGAGACGTCCGCATAAGCCTATGTCGATGGGGTGTTCAACGCCGCCGGACGGTCTTTCCAGTGATGCGCGCAGCTCCACTTCTTCGTCGCCAATGGCCTGAAATCGCTCAGGAAATCTGGCGCGACAAATATCGGTTCACCCGCACGGATGGAGAGATATCCGGGCCGGCGGCAAGCGGGTCGGCCGGAGTGGCGGACGTCGTCGAGGACCATACGATCGAGGATACTTGGGCGCGGATCGCGCGCGGCGCTGCGTCTGTCGAGCCCGTAAAGTACCGCGCTGCGAAAGAAGCCAAGTTCCGCGAAATCCTCGAGGATTTCGTTTTTCTCCCGGCTGGTCGGATCGTCGCCGGCATTGGGACAGGGCGAGACGTCACCCTTTTCAATTGCTTCGTCATGAACCGGATCGAGGACGATCTCGGCGCTATTTTCGAGAATGTCCGGGAAGCCGCGGTCACCATGCAGGGTGGCGGCGGTATCGGTCACGACTTCTCGACCCTTCGACCGAAGGGCGCGGCCGTGCGCGGCGTCGGCGCCGATGCGTCGGGTCCGCTGAGTTTCATGGACGTCTGGGACACGATGTGCCGCTCGATCATGTCCGCCGGCGCGCGGCGCGGGGCGATGATGGGCACACTCCGCTGCGATCACCCGGACATCGAAGCGTTCATCGCTGCGAAGTCTGACCCAGATCGCCTGCGGATGTTCAACCTGTCGGTGCTCGTCACCGATACGTTCGTCGATGCCGTCCGTGCCGATGCGGACTGGGATCTGGTATTCGATGGCGAGGTTTTCCGCACGGTGCGTGCCCGCGCGCTGTGGGAGCGCATGATGCGCGCGACCTATGCGTATGCCGAGCCGGGCGTGATTTTCATCGATCGCATCAACGCGCGCTCCAACCTCGCGTATTGCGAGACGATCAGCGCGACAAATCCGTGTGGCGAGCAGCCGTTGCCGCCATACGGTGCATGTCTGCTTGGCTCGATCAATCTTGCAGCGCTGGTCAAGGCGCCGTTCACCGACGCGGCGCAGCTTGATGAGATGCGCCTGTCGGAGGTTGCGACGACCGCGGTGCGTTTGCTTGACAATGTGATCGATGTGTCACGCTACCCCCTCGAGGCGCAACGGCGCGAGGCGGAAAACAAGCGTCGGGTCGGCTTGGGCGTCACCGGACTGGCGAACGCGCTAGCGATGATTGGTGTCATCTACGGCACGTCGCAAGCGGCATCTCTGGCAGCGCGCTGGATGCAACGCATCCAGAACGCGGCCTATGCAGCAAGCGCACGCCTCGCCCGCGAGAAAGGCACCTTCCCGCTGTACGACAAAGCCGCATTTCTCGCGCGCCCCGGGATCCAGGCGTTGGATGCGGATGTGCGCGCGGCGATCGCTGAGCACGGCATTCGTAACGGCATGCTCACGTCGATCGCACCGACGGGTACCATTTCATTGTTGGCCGGCAATTTGTCCGGTGGGATCGAGCCGACGTTTGCGACCAGCTTCCGTCGCCGAGTTCTACAACCCGATGGCTCACACGCCGAGCACGAGGTCGTGGATGCTGCGGTCGCGTTCTACCGGGACATGCAGAATGACCCGCGCGCCATCCCCCCGGCGATGATCACGGCGGAAGAGTTGAGCCCAGACGAGCACCTCACAATGCAAGCAG
>JBCBJG010000106.1:0-9638 GCA_038523655.1 Pseudomonadota bacterium
ACTCGTTGGCGGGCAACGATTTCGTGCCGAAAAACTCGTGACTGAACAGCGGACACGCCGCCTACTCCGCGATGTGAATAACCTCGCTTCGGTGCCCGAAGAAGCTGCAATCCGAAAGTTCAAACTCGACGAGTTGATCTCCACCGCGGACGAACTCCTGCAGGAACTCTACGAGCGGGACCGTTTCCTCAGGTTCTTCGCCTTTTGGCGCTGGGCGCCTACCAACACTTACGTCCACAACGGTAGTTGGTGGCGACGTAAGGAAGAGAGCGATTTCCCGCCCGAGAACGAGAACCGTTACGAGCCCCACAGCGTCTTCACCTGCAACTGGTTCAACGCGCTTCACGATTCGCAGGGCCGGGTTCGGCGCAAGTCGCAAGCCGAAGCGATCACAAGTGCTTTTCTGAACCGCATTCCGGACTGGAATTATCGCGCCTACATCTTCAACGAACTCGTTGTCGTGCTCGAAGAGTTGAGGCGAGGGGACCTCGTGACAGCCAGTGCGGTCTCGTCCAGCACGCTTGGGCGCCTGCAAACGGAGTTCCGACGCGCGGGCGGCCAGTCGTACGTTACGGCGGCGCTGCTGACCGTTTTCTCGTTCATCGGATCGACGGCGATCGCGCTCTACACCAATGAGTTCCGCGAGATGGTCGAAACGTTCATCCAGCTCCGAATTGTGACCTGAGGGCACTGCGCCCGGCGCGCGCGCTTCCTTGACAGGCCGCGGAGGCGGGTGTTTCTCCGCCGGCGAATGCAGCAGCGGAGCGAAGTCGATGGCGCGGGCCTTTATTTTCCCGGGGCAGGGGAGTCAGGCGGTCGGGATGGGGAAGGCGCTGGCTGACGCCTCGGCCGCAGCGCGCGCCGTGTTCGAGGAAGTCGACGACGCGCTCGCAGAGAAACTCTCGCAGACGATGTGGGAGGGACCTGAGGAGACGCTGACGCTGACCGCCAATGCGCAGCCCGCGTTGATGGCGGTATCGATTGCAGTCGTGCGTGCCCTCGAGGTCGACCACGGGCTACACGTCGCGGACCATGTCACGTTCGTTGCCGGGCATTCCCTCGGTGAGTACTCCGCATTGGCGGGGGCTGGTGCGCTGACGGTCGCGGATGCGGCGCGGTTGCTGCGGCGGCGTGGGGAGGCGATGCAAACTGCGGTTCCGGTCGGCGACGGGGCGATGGCGGCGATGCTTGGGATCGATCTCGCGGCGGCTTCAAGCTTGGCGGAGGTCGCGAGCGAGGCCGGGCTCTGCGAGGTCGCCAACGACAATGCGCCAGGGCAGGTCGTCCTCTCGGGCAGCAAGGCGGGCGTCTACCGCGCCGTTGAAATCGCGAAGGATCACGGGGCGAAGCGGGCGATCCCGCTTAACGTGAGTGCACCGTTCCACTGCGCGTTGATGGCCCCGGCCGCGGACGCAATGGAGGCGGCACTTGCCGAGATTTCGGTGCAGGCGCCTTCCGTGCCGCTGGTCGCAAATGTGACCGCGGAGCCAATCAGCGATCCGCTGGAGATCAAACGGCGGCTCGTTGAACAGGTGACGGGGACCGTGCGCTGGCGCGAGTGCATGCAGACCATGGGCACGGCCGGTTGCGACAGTTTCTTCGAGATCGGCGCTGGCAAGGTGCTGAGCGGACTTGCGCGCCAGATCGAGCGGGGCTGGTCGGCGAAGCCGGTCGGTGGGCCGGATGAGATCGCCGCGTTCGCCGAAACGCTGGCTGCCGGCTGAGACACGCAAAGCGATGAAGGCGCCGCCCATGGGCGCTGCAACTGGTTAGGCCGTGCGTAAGGCTGACGCGGCGTGGAGAAAAAACATGTTCGATCTTTCAGGCAAAACCGCGCTGGTCACAGGCGCCAGCGGCGGCATCGGGGATGCGATTGCGCGCACGCTTGCAGCGCAAGGCGTGAGCCTCGCGATCTCCGGCACACGGGAGGAAAAGCTCAAGGAGCTCGCCGCATCCATCGGCGGTGACATCAAGATTTTGCCGTGTGACCTCGCAGACCGCGACGCAATCAAGCAGCTCATCAAGGATGCCGAGGCGGCCCTCGGGAAGCTCGACATTCTCGTCAACAACGCCGGCATCACCAAAGACAACCTGATGATGCTCCTTAAGGACGACGATTGGGACCAGATCATCTCGGTCAACCTGACGGCGACGTTCGCCCTTTGCCGGGCGGCGCTCCGCGGCATGATGAAAAATCGGCATGGGCGCATCATCAACATCTCGTCGATCAGCGGGATCATCGGCAATCCGGGGCAGGCGAATTACGCGGCATCCAAGGCCGGAATGATCGGGATGACGAAGTCGCTGGCACGCGAGGTCGCGACGCGTGGCGTGACTGCGAACTGCATCGCGCCCGGCTTCATCAAGACGCCCATGACGGAAGCGCTCACCGAGGACCAGACGGCCCAGCTCGCCCAGCACATTCCCTCCGGCACCTTCGGAACGCCGGAAGATATCGCCGCGAGTGTGGTCTATCTCGCAAGTGACGAGGCGCAGTACATCACCGGACAGACGCTGCACATCAATGGCGGCATGCTCATGGTGTGAGCGTCGGGTCCAGTGCCTCGCAAGGCGTCGTCGTGGCCACCACCGTGCCCGGGTTTTCCAGTGTTCGGGCGGACACGGAATTGGCCTTGGATTCGTCAAATGAAACATGGTAAGCGCCGCGCACTGTCGCGCGGAGCCCGACTTTGCGCCGGTTCTGCCTTATCGACATCGGGTCGGTGAGGGGTCTTGATAAGCCGGTTGGACATCGTCGCGAACATCCTGACGTGCATCGGTCGCCGGGTCCTTGGGGGGACTGCCTGGCAGCGCACGGGTGCCGTCCCATCGCCACCGCATGTTCCCCCACGGAGAATAACGAATGAGCGACGTTGAAGAGCGGGTCCGCAAAATCGTGGTCGAACACCTGAGCGTGGAGCCCGAGAAGGTGACACCGAAGGCGAGCTTTATCGACGATCTGGGCGCCGACAGCCTCGACACCGTGGAGCTCGTGATGGCGTTTGAAGAAGAGTTCGGATGCGAAATCCCGGACGATGCGGCCGATACGATCCAGACGGTCGGGGATGCGGTCAGCTTCCTAGAAAAAGCTTCCGCCTGATGCGTGGCGGCGGACCCGGCTTGGCCGTGTCCGCCGACGTTCCAGCCGCTCGCGCACCAATGCGTCGTCTGTGCGTAAACGGTCTCCGCAAGCCGTGAGTGCCGCGTCCGCGAAGCGACCCCGATCGGTGATAGACGATCTGCCCGGCGGCTTTCCCAGTTCGCAGTGATTACAGCGGCGGGTATCCTCGCGGACGTCGAGACTTGCCGATCGCCTGCGTTCAATCTGCCAAGGCAGTGGCCGTATTGGCGGATCGCGTTGATCACCGGACCCTGAGCCGGGGCAACCGCAGGACCAGCGAACTGCGCCCCACCCGCCGGGTTCGACCTTTCGGGCCCGAGCTGCCCGGCTAAGCCTCAACGCACGGTACGAAGGAGTGCTCTTATGAGACGTGTGGTTGTGACCGGTCTTGGGCTCGTCACCCCGCTCGCTACCGGCGTTGATGCAACCTGGGAGCGACTGGTCGCCGGGGAGAGTGGCGCCCAGCGGATCGAGACCTTCGAGGTCGACGATCTCGCTTGCCAGATCGCCTGCCAGGTCAACCGTGGCGACGGGACCGGCAATACCTTCGATCCCGATGCGTGGATGGAGAAGAAAGAGCAGCGCAAGGTCGATGACTTCATCCTTTACGCGCTTTCGGCTGCCGATCAGGCGCTCGATGACGCCGACTGGCACCCGACCGAGCGCGAGGATCAGGTCGCGACCGGCGTGCTGTTCGGCTCGGGGATCGGTGGGCTCGAGGGTATTCACGACGCGTCGCTGCTGCTTGCAGAGAAGGGCCCGCGTCGGATCAGCCCGTTCTTTATTCCGGGGCGCCTGATCAACCTTGCGTCCGGTCAAATTTCCATCCGCCATGGGCTGCGCGGCCCCAATCATGCCGTGGTCACAGCCTGTTCCACGGGTGCGCATGCCGTCGGCGATGCCGCGCGCCTCATCGCGCTCGGCGATGCGGACGTGATGGTGGCGGGCGGCACGGAATCGCCGATTTGCCGCCTGGCGCTCGCCGGTTTCGCTGCCTGCAAGGCACTCTCGACCAGCTACAATGATGACCCGACGGCTGCCTCCCGGCCTTACGACACCGGGCGGGACGGGTTCGTGATGGGAGAAGGCGCCGGGGCGCTGGTGCTCGAGGAATACGAGCATGCGCGGGCACGCGGCGCGCACATCTACGCCGAGGTTACCGGCTACGGGCTATCGGGCGACGCCTTTCATATCACCGCTCCGGCCGAAGACGGCGATGGCGCGTTCCGCTGCATGGAGATGGCGATCAAGCGGGCCGGGATCGCGCCCAGCGAAATCGATTACATCAATGCACACGGCACCTCGACGCCGATGGGTGACGAGATCGAGCTTGGCGCGATCGAGCGAATTTTCGGCGCCGCAGCGAGCGGTGTTTCGATGTCGTCGACGAAATCGTCGATTGGCCATCTGCTGGGGGCTGCCGGCGCGGTCGAAGCCGTCTTCTGCGTGCTGGCACTCAAGCACCAAGTCGCCCCGCCGACGCTCAACCTCGAAAACCCGTCGGTGGAGACCAGCATCGACCTCGTGCCGCACGAGGCGCGGTCGCGCGAGATCAACACCGTGCTCAGCAATTCGTTCGGGTTCGGCGGGACGAACGCTTCGCTCGTGATGCGGCGGGTAGAGGCGGTGTAGCGGCGAGCACACCCGCCCGCTACATCGCCGAGCCACCTGCAATTCGCCATAATTCACGGTATGGCTCACTGCGTCTGGGCTTCCGGCGCGGCTCGAATCGCGCACGATGGGCTTGTTCTTGCAGGTGCCGCGCACGACGCGGTCAACAGGGGCCGCGGGTGACGCGGTTGGTTGAGGCCGGCGCGTGAACGATACAGGAACATCATTCGACCCGCAGGACGGCCAGCGTCATGGCGGGATCGCGATGAACGGTGCCCATGTTCCGCTTGGTCGGCTCGCACCGTTGCCGCGAAGCCCATCCGAAGCGCTGGAGCCGGCACGGGCCCCGGAGCCACCGACGCGGCGCGCGCAGCTACGTCGGCAACATGCATCAAGGCGGGTTTGGCCAATGCTCAAGTTTCTGAACGGACTTCTGACCGGCGCTTTGATGCTGGCGGTCGTGCTCGGGGTGGCGGTTGCCTACGTCAAACATGAGTTCGACAAGCCGGGGCCGCTCAACTACGCGACGACTGTCGTGATTCCGAAGGGCGAAGGCGGGAACGTGATCGCGCAGCGCCTTATCAAGGAAGGCGTGTTGCGCGACCCGTGGCTGTTCAAGCTCGGCGTCATGCGCTTCCAGGCGCAGAACAAGCTTAAGGCAGGCGAGTACGCGTTCCCGGCACAAGCCAGCGTGCGCCAGGTGCTCGACACGCTGACCGAGGGCAAAGCGATCCTGCACCGGGTGACGATCCCGGAAGGGCGCACGAGCTTCGAAGCCGTGCAGATACTCAACCGCGAACCGTTGCTGACCGGCGAAATCACCGAAATTCCGGCCGAAGGATCGCTGTTGCCGGATACCTACAGCTTTTCCCGCGGGATGAGCCGCCAGGATCTCATCAAGCAGATGCAGAGCGACCAGCGCCGTTTCATCAACAAGATCTGGACGAACCGTGCCCCTGATCTGCCGATCTCGATGAAGGAAGAGGCGATTATTCTCGCCTCGGTGATCGAGAAAGAAACGGGGCGGGCGGACGAACGGGATCGGGTGGCCGGCGTGTTCGTGAACCGGCTGCGCAAGGGAATGAAACTCGAGTCCGATCCGACGATCATCTACGGCATTACGCAGGGGCGGAGCACGCTTGGCCGTGGCCTCCGGCGGAGTGAAATCGACCGCAAGACCGAGTGGAACACCTACCAGATCCCCGGTTTGCCGAAGACGCCGATTGCGAATCCCGGACGCTCGGCGCTGGAGGCAACGCTGAACCCGGCGAAGACGGAAGACATTTTCTTCGTCGCGGACGGCACCGGTGGGCACGCTTTCGCGAAGACCTACCGCGAGCATCGCCGCAACGTCGCGAAGTGGCGGAAAATCGAGCGGGAACTTCGCGCCCGGCAAAAAGCTGCCAAGGAAGCCGAGGCGGCTGGCGGCTCATCGAACTAAGCGGCCTGCGCCGAGGCCAAGGCCCGCATAAACGGCACGGGTGAGCGGTCCGAACTCTGTAATGATCGTTAAGTGTCACAGCGCGTCCGGCCCGAGACAGAAGCATGTCGGCTTCGCAGATCAGGCGTCTCGCGAGCGTCCGTATCAGCACTGCGGTGAGCTGCACCGCGCGGACAGGACTTGAGCCACCCGGTGCTCGCTAGTATTGCCCCGGCATGGCTCTTCACAGCATGACCGGTTTTGCCCGCGCTGACGGGATTGCGGACGGGACCTCATGGTTCTGGGAGCTGCGGAGCGTCAACGGCAAAGGGCTCGACATCCGGCTGCGTCTGCCGCCGCACGCCGACGCGCTCGAACCACACATCCGCAAAATCCTTGCGACGCATCTGCGCCGAGGCAACTGTACGGTGACGCTGACGCTGCGACGCACGACGAGCGCCGGCACGGTCAGGCTCAACAGCGATTTGCTCACCTCGCTGATCGGCGTCGGGGCGCAGGCGGCAGATATCGCGAAGGCCTCGCCGCCCTCGCTCGACACGCTCCTGCAATTGCGCGGGGTGATCGAGAGCGGGGAGGGCGATCCGGCCGACGATGAGATCAAT
This sequence comes from Pseudomonadota bacterium, assembly GCA_038523655.1. Classification (GTDB taxonomy): domain Bacteria; phylum Pseudomonadota; class Alphaproteobacteria; order Rhizobiales; family CALHAX01; genus CALHAX01. The sequence goes on from JBCBJG010000106.1 coordinate 6,776, forward strand.
ACACATCAACCCGCGCTGCTCGAGACGCTGACGGCTGCTGCGCGCGACGTTGCGGAGATGCGCCGGGGCGAAGGTGCGCGTCTTACCGAGGTGATTGCCGGCCAACTCACCACGATCGAAGAGACGACTGCTGCGCTCGTCGCGGCACCGGCGCGCACAATGGAAGCGGTCCGCGCCGCGTTAATGGAGCGCGTCGACCGCCTGATCGAAGATCGGGATGCGCTCGATCCTGCGCGTCTTCATCAGGAGGTCGTGCTGCTCGCGACCAAGGCCGATATCGAGGAAGAGCTTGCCCGCCTTGCCGCCCATGCTGCCGCGGCGCGTGACCTGCTGGATGCTGACGAGCCGGTCGGGCGGCGTCTCGACTTCCTCTGCCAGGAGCTTAATCGTGAAGCGAACACGATCTGCTCCAAGGCGCACCATGAGACGATCACGCAGCTCGGCCTCACGCTCAAGACCGTGATCGATCAGCTTCGTGAACAGGTGCAGAATATTGAGTGAGCACGCTTCATCTGTGACGGATCATGGTGCGATGAGCGATGCCACTGCTCCGATCGATGCGAGCATCGCGCGGCGCGGCATCCTATTCGTGTTGTCGTCCCCGTCTGGCGCTGGGAAGACGACGCTCTCGCGCGCCCTACTCGATGCGGAGGATAATCTCGCACTGTCGATCTCGATGACGACCCGCGCTCCACGCCCGGGCGAGACGGACGGCGTCGATTATTATTTTCGCTCCGCCGAGGCGTTTTCGGCCGCGGTCACCGACGGGGCGCTGCTCGAGCACGCAACGGTGTTCGGCAATAGTTACGGTACGCCGCGTGCGGATGTGATGGCTGCGTTGGAAGACGGACGCGATGTTCTCTTCGACATCGACTGGCAGGGCGCCCAGCAGTTACGCCGCAGCGCAAACACCGATGTGGTCTCGATTTTTATCCTGCCGCCGTCCGGTCGCGCGCTTGAGCAGCGTCTGGTTGCGCGCGCGCAAGACAGCGCGGAGACGGTGGCGCAACGTATGTCGCGCGCGGCGATCGAAATCTCGCACTGGAGCGAGTACGACTATGTGATCGTGAACGAGGATGTCGCGCGGAGTACCGCGGCGTTGCGGTCGATCCTCGCGGCGGAGCGGCATCGCTGTCGCCGGCGTACCGGGCTCACCGGCTTCGTGAACGGGCTCGTGGCGGATCTCTGAGAGCCGGTTGTCAGATGTGGGTGCCGGTTGCTTGGCGCCAGTTGTTGGGCGGCGCTCGTTGCTGGTCAGAGCTGGCGTCGTTCGACGTCCCTCATGTCGATGCACCTGGTGTAAACGCGCGCGCGAGCCGGCAAAAACCTTCAACGGGTATTTCCTCCGCGCGGGCGCGTGGATCAATACCGCTCGCGGCGATGCGTTCCTCGGCATCAGGCGAAAGACGCTTGAGACTCGCACGCAGCATTTTCCGCCGCTGACCAAAGGCGGCGGCCGTGGTGGCCTCGAGGGCTGCGACACTCGGCACGGGCTCCGGCTCGGGGCGAGGATGGAACGTCACGACAGCCGAATCGATTTTCGGCGGCGGCGTGAACACGTTCGGTGGCAGCACCATCGCAATGCGGGGAATGCTGCGCCATTGCGCAAGCACCGACAGGCGGCCGTATGCACGCGTGCTCGGCGCGGCGACGATCCGCTCGGCGACCTCTTTTTGGAACATGAGCGTCATGCTGGTCCAGACGGGTGTGCCGATGGTTGTTGCTTCACGCGCCGGCGCGGCGCCCTGCATCGAAAGCCAGCCCGTCAGGAGCGGGGTCGCGACGGAGTAGGGGAGGTTGGCGACGATGCGGTAGGGCGCGGGGGTGAGCTTCGCGTAGTCGATCGCGAGCGCGTCATCTGCGAACACGGTCAGGCGACCATCGGCTGCCGATGCAACTTCGGCCAACGCGGGCAGGCACCGCGCATCCCGCTCGATTGCCGTGACATGCGCACCGTCGGCGAGCAGGCTGCGGGTTAGACCACCAGGGCCGGGGCCGACCTCGATGACGTGCGCAGCGGACAGGTCACCGGCCAGGCGGGCGATCTTTGCCGTGATGTTGAGGTCGAGGATGAAATTCTGGCCGAGGGATTTTTTCGCCGCCAGCCCGTGGGTGCGGATCACGTCGCGCAATGGGGGCAATGCGTCGAGCGTCGTGGGTGATGCCGCCATGTCGACAGGCGCTTGCTCGTCAGGCATCCGGCTAGACGGCATTTTCAAGCGCGGCCGTGCGATCGCGGCGTATCTCGGCGCGGGCGGCTGCATGCTTCAACGCTTCGATCAGGCTGTGCGGGTTGGCTTTGCCGGTGCCCGCAATGGCGAACGCTGTGCCGTGGTCCGGTGAGGTGCGAATGAAGGGCAGGCCGAGCGTGACGTTGACGCCGCGGTCGAAGGCGAGCGTCTTGATCGGGATCAGCGCCTGGTCGTGGTACATCGCGACGATCACATCGGCGTTTGCCCGGGCCTCGGCATGGAAGCAGGTGTCGGCGGATACCGGGCCCGAGATGTGCGCGCCAGCCTGCGCAAATTCCTGCACGACCGGGGCGATCAGATCGATATCCTCGCGGCCGATCTCACCATTTTCCCCCGCATGCGGATTGAGCCCGGTGCAGATGATGCGCGGGGTGGCGATCCCGTAGTCGCTGCGCAGTGCTGCGATGACCGTTCGCAGTGTGGCGCGCAACAAGGGCGCCGTGAGCGCCTGCGCCACATTTTTGAGCGGGATGTGAATGGTCACGGGCACAACGCGGAGATCGTCTGCCGCCAGCATCATCACGGCGGTGTGCGGTGTGGTGCCCGACCAGCCGTCGTCAGCAAGTTCGGCGAGGAACTCCGTGTGGCCCGGGTGTGCGAAGCCGGCGGCA
>JBCBJG010000107.1:0-9512 GCA_038523655.1 Pseudomonadota bacterium
CGGCCGCGACGGGACCATGATGACAGCTTCGCCATCGAGCACGAGCCGCGCCCCGACATGGCAGGTGCAGGCGAAAATAGCGCGGCGCTTCTGCGGGAAAAGTGCCTGCACTTCGACGTCCGTGCGCACCTCGTCACCCACGAAAACCGGCGCCTTGAAGTTCAGCGTCTGCGAAATGTAGATCGCGCCCGGCCCTGGCAGATGCATGCCGAACACCGCGGAAACGTAGCTCGCGGAAAGGATGCCGTGGGCGATGCACGCTTTGAACATGGTGCCGGCGGCATAATCCTCGTCGAGGTGCACCGGGTTGTAGTCGCCCGAAATATCAGCGAACGCCTGAATGTCGTCGGCGGTAACGGTGCGCAACACGTGCGCCGAGAGCCCCATTTCGAGGTCCTCGAAAAAGTAGGATCGCGGGACTGGCGCCGGATCAATGTCGACGCGTGCAGCTTCGCTCATGATGTCCTCCCCGGCGGCCTGCCAGCGACCGTCCGACCAGTCCGGATAACGTTCCCAGACGACCGGACCAGGCGAACCTTACGCCGCCAAAGTTTACGAATGGCCCCCACCATTCGTCCAAAGCGCTGACGAAGCCGTACGCTACGGCTCGGCTGATGTGCGTTGCGACTGGCTTGTCGCGCGTCGCCAGCACTCCTCTGACGCACCCGTATGGGCTCGCGGGCCTGCCGGCAACCGTCCGCCGCTAACTGGCCAGCATACCCGTCGCTTCTGGCCCCACCAAACAGCCGCCCCACGCAAGCATTGCTTCGCCCGCTCTGACGCTCGCAAGACGGCGGCACGAAACGGCCAAACAGGTAAGGAACCATTAAGCGAATCGGCGTGTTGTCTTGTAGAATTTGCCGGGTGGTACGCGTTTGCCGCCGCCGCTTCTTGCGGCGCGGTTTCAGCGGGTCCGCCCCGGCAATATTGGAAGCCACGATCGGTGCAAGAGCCATTGATCGCAGGGGCCGCGGCTTGATCAGCAAAGTCGCGGCCCTTCTTCGTTCTGCGCCCGGGCGTTGCGCCGTCCCCGCGCCTCGACTATATCCCGCGCATTCAACACAAAAGTCCGATCGACGCATCGGCCCCCGGTCATCACCGGGGACGGGAACCCTCTTATGTCCAACGAACTTCTCATGCCGAAAGCGACGGCCGTCTGGCTCGTCGACAACACTTCGCTGACCTTCGAGCAAATCGCGGAATTCTGCGGACTGCACGTCCTCGAGGTCAAAGGCATCGCGGACGACGACGTCGCGCAAGGCATCAAGGGCGTCGACCCGATTTCAGCCGGGCAGCTGACCCGCAAGGAACTCGATAAAGCCGGCGAAGACGCCAACTATCGGATGGAGCGATCGGAATCGAAGGTCGAGATCCCGACGATTAAAAAGAAAAAGTCGCCGCGCTACACCCCGACGACCATGCGTCAGGAGCGCCCGAACGCGATCCTCTGGCTGCTCCGCAATCACGAAGAACTGAAGGACGCGCAGATCATCCGCCTCGTTGGCACCACGAAACCGACGATCGCAGCGATCCGCGAACGGACGCACCACAACATCGCTAGCCTCACCCCGACGGACCCGGTGACGATCGGGCTGTGTACGCAGGTCGACCTCGACGCCGAGGTCGGCAAGGCGAGCGAGCGCGTGCGCAAGGAGCGCGAAAAATCCGCCAAGGAAATGGAAGCCGCCGGCACGCTTGCACCCGCCGAGGAGACCGCGCCGATTGAAAAAGCGGAGCCGGAGAAAAATTACGCCAAGCTGATCACGGCGGAAGAGATGCAGAAGATCCGCGCGGAACAGGAAGAAAAACAGCTCGCCCAGGAAGCGCTGATTGCGAACTCCGCCGAGCGTCAGCGCGAACGCCAACCGGACGCGGACGCTGTCTTCGCCCGCTTCAAGAACAACCCGGCCCGTCGGTCATCGCGCGATTAAAAGCGCATTCCGCGAGGGCGGGCGGATTGCTAGAGCGCCAGAGTCAGCGCCCTGGTGTCACGCTGCCGGCGCCGAGGTGCACGCGGCAAGCTGGGCGCGCCAAGCCGGGCGCGCCAAGTTACGCGCGCTCAGCCATCCGTGCGACGCTCCGCCATGGTGTAGTGGAGCGGCATGCGCCCGCCATCGACGACAATCGTCTCCCCTGTGATGTAGCTCGCGTCATCGCACGCGAGGAACGCAACGACCGATGCCACCTCGCGCGGACTGGCAATCCGCCCGAGGGGTGTGCGGGCAAGCACCGCGGCCCGCTTCGCATCATCGGAGTAAGCCTTCTCCGTCATCGGTGTCGCCACGCTGCCGGGTGCCACGGCGTTGACGCGGATACCGTGCGGCGCGAGCGCGACGGCCATACCGCGCGTCATGCTCTCGAGCCCGGCCTTCGTCATACCGTAGACGATGCGATCAGGTCGGGCGAGCGCCGCGTTGATCGATGAGACGTTGACGATCCGCCCGGGCGTCATTGTGGTGCCTGGAAGCGCATTCTCGACCGCTCCCTTCATTTCCCGCGCCACCGCCTGGGACAGCAGAAAACTGCCTTTCAGGTTGATACCCATCAGCCGGTCGAACGCTTTCTCGCTGAGGGAGAGAAAATCATCCGCCTCGTCGCTGATCCCGGCCGCGTTCACCAGCACGTCGATCTGATCGTATGCTTCGCGTGCGGCAGCGATCAGGTTGAGCACATCGAGACGCTCGGCGATGTCGCATGAGACGTACACCGCACTGCGTCCACGCTCGCGAAAGTCCTGCAGCGTGGCGTTGCCCGCCTCATCGTTCGTGTCCGCCAGCACGACGTCTGCACCCTCCGAGGCGAAGCGCGCCGCTGTCGACCGCCCAATCCCGGATGCCGCGCCCGTGACGATGACCGTTTGTCCGGCGAACCGTTTGCGGCGCGGTGCGGATGTCCGGGTACCGGTGGCCTCGGACGGACCGGCGGCCGCCCCTGCACCTGACCCGCCAGGCTCTGCGCCCTGAAGGCCTGCATTATTTTCCTCGCTGCGATCAGCCATCAGGCCGGCATGCCGCGGGTCTTGAGACACCCTTCGATCTCGGTCAGGATTTCTGGATCGTCGATTGTTGCCGGCATCGCATATTCCTCCCCATCCGCGATCGAGCGGATCGTCTTGCGGAGGATTTTTCCCGAGCGTGTTTTGGGCAGGCGCGGCACTGTGATTGCGGTCTTGAACGCGGCAACGGGACCAATCTTGTCGCGCACGAGTTGCACGACCTCTTTTTCGATCTCATCCACCCCGCGTGCAACGCCCGCGTTCAGCACGATGAGCCCGGCCGGCACCTGGCCCTTCATCGTATCGGCCACGCCGACCACTGCACACTCGGCGACATCCGGATGGGAGGCGACGACTTCTTCCATCCCGCCGGTCGAGAGCCGGTGACCCGCGACATTGATGATATCGTCCGTCCGCGCCATCACATAGACGTAGCCATCGTCGTCGAGGTACCCGGCATCGGATGTCTCGTAGTACCCGGGGAAAGCCGACAGGTAGCTCTCCCGGAACCGCTCGTCCTTGTTCCAGAGCGTCGGCAAACAGCTCGGCGGCAGCGGTAGCTTGATGCAGATCGCGCCGGTCTCGCCGGCGGGCACTGGCTTGCCGCCATCATCGAGGATCTGGATGTCGTAGCCGGGCATCGCGACCGTCGGCGAGCCGTACTTGATGGGTAGCGCCCCGAGCCCGAGCGGGTTGCCCGCGATCGTCCATCCGGTCTCAGTCTGCCACCAATGGTCGATCACCGGTCGCCCGAGTTTTTCCTCCGCCCAATGGATCGTATCCGGATCCGCCCGCTCACCGGCGAGGAACAGCGCTTCAAACGACGACAAATCGTAGTCCGCAATGAGCGCACCGGCAGGATCTTCCTTCTTGATCGCACGAAAAGCAGTCGGCGCCGTGAAGAGCGTTTTCACCTTATGCTCCGCGATCACCCGCCAGAACACACCGGCATCCGGAGTGCCGACAGGCTTGCCCTCGAACAGGATCGTGGTGCAGCCGTGCAGCAGCGGCGCGTAGACGATGTAAGAATGCCCGACCACCCAGCCGACATCGGACGCTGCCCAATAAACATCCCCCGGGTCCGCATCGTAGATCGCCTTCATCGACCACTTGAGCGCAACCATGTGGCCGCCATTGTCGCGCACGACTCCCTTCGGCTCGCCCGTCGTGCCGCTGGTGTAGAGAATATAGAGCGGATCCGTTGCCGCCACCTCGACGCAATCGGCGACCCGGCCACTAGCGCGTGCGTCCGCGACGGCTCCGGACCAATCCACGTCCCGTTCGGGCACGAGCTCGGCTTCCTGCTGGGACCGTTGCAGGATGAGGCAGGCGTCCGGTTTATCCTCCGCAAGATCGATCGCGCCGTCCAGCAGCGGCTTGTAGGCCACGACCCTGGTCGGCTCGATCCCGCAGGAGGCGGAGAGGATCATTTTCGGCTTGGCATCATCGATCCGCGTTGCGAGTTCCTTCGCCGCGAACCCGCCGAACACCACTGAGTGAATGGCCCCGATCCGCGCACACGCCAGCATCGCGAACACCGCCTCGGGCACCATCGGCATGTAGATGATGACGCGGTCGCCCTTGCGGATTCCGTGTTCGACAAGCACCGCCGCGAGCGTCGCAACCTCGTCACGCAACGCGCGGAAGGTGAATGTCTGCTGCGTCCCCGTGATGGGACTGTCGTAGATCAGCGCGGCTTGATCCCCGCGAGCGTCCACATGTCGGTCGACACAGTTGTGGCAGGTGTTGCAGGTCGCGTCCGGAAACCAGCGCCCGTACTGCCCCTCGTAGGGATCATAAATGCGTGTCGGCGGCGCATACCAGTCGATCTCACGCGCCGCGTCGGCCCAAAAACCGTCTGGATCGGCGCACCACCGTTCATAAGTCTCGCGATAGCTGCTGGTCATGGCCTCGTCCCTCCCCGACGTGAGGACGGAACACCGGGCCCCGTCGTCGGCGCGGATTTGTTCAAAACCACCTGCGAATTGCAAGTCTACGCACGATGCGTGCTCACCCGCCGCGCGCGTGGTAGGCCGTGCGCCACATGGGCCCGGGCACGCCGCACGGGTCTGCCGCCGAACGTGAAGAAACGTGGACGATCGAGCCGATGAACAAGTACGACGCGCACCTTGCCCGCAACGAAGCCAACTACCAGCCCCTCACGCCGCTCGGCTTTCTTGACCGCGCCGCCAAGGTTTTTCCAGATCATCCGGCCATCATCCACGGCACTGATCGGACCACCTACGCGACCTTCCACGAGCGCTGCCTGCGTCTCGCCTCTGCGCTCTCCCGGCTCGGCATCGCGCGGGGCGATACGGTATCCGCACTGTTCGCCAACACGCCCGCAATGCTCGAGGCGCACTACGGGGTGCCGATGACCGGCGGCGTGCTGCACTCGATCAACACCCGGATCGACGCTGCGACCCTCGCGTTCCAGCTCGACCATGCCGAAACGAAGGTCTTTCTGGTCGACACCGAATACGCCGCGCTCGCCTGCGAAGCGCTCGCTCTGTGTACCGTGCGCCCGACACTCATCGCCTACGATGATCCGCAGTTTGCCGACGCGGCGCCCGAGCAGACCACAGCGCTGGATGCGGAGGATTATGCCGCCTTCGTCGCGGGCGGTGATGCTGAGTTCGACTGGCATGGCCCGGAAGACGAATGGGACGCCATTTCGCTCAACTACACCTCGGGCACCACCGGCAATCCCAAAGGCGTCGTCTACCACCATCGCGGCGCCCACCTGATGGGCTATGCGAATGTCGTCGCCGCCGGCATGCCGCGTCATCCAGTCTATCTCTGGACGCTGCCGATGTTTCACTGCAACGGCTGGTGTTTTCCCTGGTCCCTTTCCACGGTCGCAGGAACGCACGTCTGTCTGCGATACGTCCGCCCAAAACCGATCTTCGAGGCGATCGCCGACCATCGCGTCACCCATCTGTGCGGGGCACCGATCGTGATGGCGACACTGCTCAACGCGGCCGATGAAGAACGCCGGGCCTTCGATCACCGCGTTTCATTCATCACCGCCGCCGCCCCGCCGCCTGAAGCCGTTCTCGCCGGCATGGCCGATGCGGGATTCGACGTCACGCATGTCTATGGGCTCACCGAGACCTACGGCCCCGCCGTCGTGAACGAGTGGAAAGATGCGTGGAACGCGCTCGACGATGCTGCCCGCGCCACACGCAAAGCGCGCCAGGGCGTGCGCTATCCGGCACTCGACGATTTGACCGTCATGGACCCGGAGACGATGACGCCGGTCCCCCGCGATGCCGAGACGATCGGAGAGGTCATGTTCCGCGGGAACATCGTCATGAAAGGCTATCTGAAGAACCCGTCCGCAAGTGACGAGGCGTTCGCCGGCGGCTGGTTTCACTCGGGCGATCTCGGCGTGATGCATCCGGACGGCTACATCCAGCTCAAGGACCGCTCGAAGGATATCATCATTTCGGGAGGAGAAAATATCTCGTCGATCGAGGTCGAGGATGCACTTTACAAGCACCCTGATATCACGGCGGCCGCTGTTGTTGCTAAAGCGGATGATAAATGGGGCAAAACACCCTGCGCGTTTGTCGAGACACGCGCGGGCGCCATGCTTTCCGCCGACGATGTGATCGCCCACTGCCGCGGACAGCTTGCCCACTACAAGTGTCCGCGCGTCGTCGTGTTCGAGGAACTTCCGAAAACCTCGACGGGCAAGATCCAGAAATTCAAGCTGCGCGAACGCGCCGCCAATCTGAGCTAGGCGTTCCGCGGGACCGGCGAGCGCGGTTCCTTGCGTGGCGACCAAAGCGGGTGGGTGACGCCCGCCGGTTTGCTAGCCGCTCGCATACCCTCGTCGCACGATCTCGTCCTTGATCTTAAGCTTCTGGCGCTTCAGTTGCTGCACGCGGAGATCGTCCCCGGCCGGTTTGGCCAACTCTTCCTCGATTTCGACTTCAAGGGTGCGATGCTTGGTGGAAAGTGCGTTCGCGTGCGCTGAAGAACCCATGGCGACCTCCAATCTATGAACGATACAGACGAAGCTGCCAGATTGTCGCAGTCTTGTCCAACCACGGCCCCGTGTGCGGTGCGATATGGTGGAAGAATGGTGGCAAACCTCGGTGAAACTGCGCCTTTCGGAGCGGCAGAGCGATGAACGACGACATTGCGACAGAGCTGCACGACAGGTTGGCGGCTTTACGACGCGAGCACCGCGCCCTCGATGAGGAAATCTCGGCACTCGCCGAAGCCCCGCAAGCAGACCTCTTCCAAATCCAGCGGCTGAAGCGCCGTAAACTGCAGATGAAGGACGAAATCGTGCGGATCGAATCGATGATTCTCCCCGACATCATCGCCTGATGGCTGCCCGCTGCGCGCCAATACGCTTGCCTCGCAGGCCGACGCACGCGTAAGCCACGCATTTGGCGCGGCGGGAGACGCGATCCATGTCCGGCAAGACCGCATCGCACGAGACGGCCACCCCGCTCGTCGGCATCATCATGGGCAGCCAGTCCGATTGGCCGACCATGGAGCGCGCAGCCAAGGTGCTCGACGGCCTCGGTGTCGCGAACGAGCGGCGCATCGTCTCCGCCCATCGCACGCCTGACCGCCTTTACGAATACGCCCGCGGAGCGGAAGACCGTGGCTTGCGGGTAATTATTGCCGGTGCCGGCGGCGCTGCACATCTGCCCGGCATGTGCGCATCGATGACGCTCGTACCGGTGCTCGGCGTACCGGTGCAGAGCCGCGCACTCTCCGGTGAAGACAGCCTGCTGTCGATCGTGCAGATGCCGGCGGGCATTCCGGTTGGCACGCTGGCAATCGGCACGGCAGGCGCGACGAACGCCGGTCTGCTCGCAGCCCAGATTATCGCAACCACCGACACAGCGCTGCGGGGCCGTCTTGCTGCGTGGCGCGCTGCGCAGACCGACGCAATCGCCGAACGGCCGGACGAAACAGCTGAGGGTGCAAGCGCGCCCTCGCAGCACACCGGCGCGGCCGCGCCGTCGCTCGCCCATGGCTGAGGCCGAGGGCGACGCGCAGCCGGTGCCGCCCGCAAGCGCCACCGCCCCGCTCGAACCCGGCGCGACGATCGGCATCCTCGGCGCAGGTCAACTCGGTCGCATGCTCTCGCTGGCCGCAGCGCAACTCGGCTTCAACGTCCACGTATTCAACGACACACCCGGCGGTGCCTGCCCGGTCTCCGGCGCCAGCACGATCGCTGCGTGGGATGCTCGCGACGCGCTGATCCGCTTCGCGTCGGCCTGCGATGTCGTGACCTACGAGTTCGAGAACATCCCGGCGGAGGTCGCCCGCACCGTTGCCGACCATGTCCCGCTCCGCCCCGGCATCCGCAGCCTCGAGATCAGCCAGGACCGGATCGCAGAGAAGAAATTTCTAACGTCACAAGCGATTCCCGTCGCACCCTACGCCGTTGTCACCGCATCGGACGGCGCGGACGCTCCGAGCGCCGTTGACGTTCCCGGTACGCCGCCGCAGCGGCCGTTCCTGCTGAAGACCGCCCGCCTCGGCTACGACGGCAAAGGCCAGATCCCGCTTGACGCAGGCGCTGACCTCTCCGCCGCGCATCGCGAGTTAGCCGGTGTACCGGCTGTGCTTGAGGAGCGCATCGCCTTCGAGCGGGAGATCTCGGTCATCGCCGTCGGCGGTATCGACGGAAGCGTCTTGGCCTACGACCCGGCAGAGAACACCCACGCTAACCAGATCCTGCACCGCTCGATCGTCCCGGCAAACGTGAGCGCAGAAACGGCAAGGGAGGCGGTCGCCATCGCCTCGCGTATCGTCCAGGCGCTCGACCACGTCGGCACCATCGGCGTCGAGTTTTTCCACTGCCCCGAAAACGAGGGCGGAGACCTGCTCGTCAACGAGATCGCGCCGCGGGTGCACAACTCGGGGCATTGGACACTGGATGCCTGCCTCTGCAGCCAGTTTGAGAACCACATCCGCGCCATCGCCGGTTGGCCGCTCGGGAGCTGCGATCGCCACAGCGATGCCGAAATGAGCAATCTGCTCGGTGACGAGATCGACGCCTGGAAAACCAGCATCTCCCACCCGTCCATCGCTTTGCATCACTACGCGAAGGGGGAGGCGCGACCGGGGCGCAAGATGGGCCACATCACGCGGATAGGCGAACGCCGCGTTCGATGAGCTGCCCGCGACCCGGCCCCATAATCTGTCGCGCAAAACTTGACGGCGCGGCCGTTGGAACGTATCCCGTGCCCACGTTTCGCCGCTTCTGCGGCCACTGGCGCGCGGCCTGATGACGCTGCGCCTCCCGGACAAACAAACCGAAGGAGACCGCCACGTGCAGGTCGTCGTACGCGATAACAATGTCGATCAGGCCCTCAAGGTCCTGAAGAAGAAGATGCAGCGCGAAGGCGTGTTCCGCGACATGAAGCTGCGGAATTTCTACGAGAAGCCGTCGCAGAAGAAGGCCCGTGAAAAGGCCGAGGCGATCCGCCGGGCGCGTAAACTTGCGCGCAAACGCGCTCAACGCGAGGGTCTTCTGCCGTCC
>JBCBJG010000108.1:0-9465 GCA_038523655.1 Pseudomonadota bacterium
AGAGCATGAAGAAGACGAGGAGCAAAAATACGACATCGATCAGCGACGTGAGACCGATCGCGCGTCGCTGCCGCCCGGGTCTAGCCAGTCGCACGGGAGGCGCTCTCGGATGACGGCAGTTGCACGGCGGCCGGGATCGCCACGCCCGGTGACGCAGCGGATACACCGAGCCGACCTGTAAAGAGGCTCGTCACCAGCGACTCGATGATCGTCGTCTCGGCGTCGATCCGTCCCTCGAACCAGTAAAGGGCAAACGAAGTGGGGATCGCAACGGCCAGCCCGACAGCGGTCGTGATCAGCGCAACCCAGATGCCGCCCGCGAGCACTGCCGGATCAGCGTCGGCGCCTGAGGTCTGCAGCGCCTGGAACGCGCTCATCATGCCGATAACGGTGCCGAACAAACCGAGCAGCGGTGCGATTTGCGCGATGGAGTCAAGCACGCGCAGATAACGGCGCACACGCGCGAGTTGATCCATTGCCACTCGCTCCGCATCCTCCAGCACGATCGTAGCGGCCATGCCCTGCTGCATGCCCGTCATGGCGGGCATAGAACCGCCGCGCAGGCGCCGCGTGCCCGGCAAAGCCTGGCGATTGCGGCGTCAGCCTCGTTGGCGAACCAGGGTTTAAGTGCCCGCTCCCCAGCGCGGCCAGCGCCCACGCGGCGATACTGGAGCTGCGCGAATTTTTAGAAAATGACAGTCAGCGAAGCCAACGAAAGCGCGAGGAGAAGAATATCGAAAGCGCGAGGAGAAGAATGACAACGGGCCCGCCCCGCTCGATCAGCGAGAGTGCCGCTGCGCCGTCGACGCTGAGGGACGACAGCCAATCCGTGTCGAGCCACGAAGGCGGCTCATCAACAGCGTCTGGCGTGCCGGGCGTGCCGGGCGTGGCTGAATTTTCCTCCTTCGCCGGGCCTCAGAGTTCGAACCGGACATCGATACGGGACGACAGGCGTGTAGCCGACAAACAGGTCTCGGGTGTCAGCTCCGGCCCCTCGCATCGGGTGATGTCGTTCAGCAGGGCGCGCCCGATCGACGAACGGGCTAGCCGGGTGCGGGCTGGCGGTCCATCGGAAGCGGCTGTCGCTCGGCCATGTCGCAGGGTGGGGCCAACGCGTTGGGTGGCGCGAGAGTGGAGCAGAAGTGCGTTCTCTGCCCAAGCCCCTCGGTGCAGGGACGATCACAAAGCGTTCGATTGAAACGGCGGGCATTGTGCCGTGTCGGAGGTGTCGATTGTGAAGGCTGCCGCCGACCAGCTCGGAGGACACCAAGACCGGTCGGCGGCGACGTTTCCTGTCCGGGCCGCGCGGCCCGCTCACGAAGCCGCGTCCGAAAAGCACCGCGGTGCAACGCTGGGCGCTGCATCCTTCAGCCGGCTAGTTCAGCTTAATCTTCCCGAACACCTTCACGCTCGCGCCCGGCAGGAGGACCTCGTCCCGCCGCTTAAACGATGCATGGTTAAGCACGTCATCATTTCCGAGGTTCTCGCCGCGCAGGCCGATCGTGTAGCGGGTTTGCGAGCTGCCGGCGCCGATCGTGTCGGTGTAGGAGAGTTCGGCATCGATCAGCGTGTAGCCGGGCGTTTCTTCTTCACCGGACTCGGCGTTGACATCATCCTGATCGAAAGCATGCAGCACACCGACGCGCGCGAAGAGGTTCGCGTCACGGTAGTAGACGCCGCCGCCAAGACGATGCGGTGGGATACGCGGAACGTTGTCGCCGTCAAAACGAGCACGCACGAAATCGTACTGACCATCGATCCCGATGACGCCATTCCAGACCGGCACGACATCGAGCTGGGCGGCGATTTCGAAGCCGGTGAACGTCGCTTTGCGCTGTTCGAAGACGATTTGGTCGAGTTCGTCTTCTACGCCGCAGTCCGCGAGTGTTTCCCCACACCCGACGCCGGTCAGCTGCTTGAAAATAAATCCGTCATACCTCGAATAGAACAGCGCACTGTCGAAGCGGAATGCGCCTTCGGTTTTCTTCAGGCCGAGTTCGACCGAATTGGCCTCTTCCTTGTCGAGGAACGGATTACCGATCTCGAAGGTCTCTGTCGCCTCGTGAACGCCCTTCGAATAAAGCTCCTGCGCCTCGGGCGCGCGCTCGGTGTGCTGGAATGTCAGACTTGCCGTCACGCCCATCGGTAGACTGTAGAGCGCGCCGATGCTGCCGCTCACGGGCGTGAACGAACGTTCGCCCTCGAAGATCACCGGATTGTTCACGTCGGCGAAGTCGGCAATGCCGCGGCCGTCGACCTTCGTTCGCTCGATGCGACCGGCCGCCTGCAGGCGCAAGTTCGGCGAAACCTGGAGCTCCTCGAACACAAAGCCGGCGATCGACGTCGTATTTGCCGGGTCCAACAAACCGTCGACCGGTTCCGCGACGCCGAAGCCGGTCGTGTCACGCTCACTCGCCTGTAGACCGAAGGCACCACTCAGGAGGCCAAGACGGGTCGCGAGTGGCGAGTGCTGCAATTCGACCCGCGCTTCCGTCTCGAGGTTGTTGAACCGGGTGCCGACGATATCGCCTTCGCCATCCTCGAAGATGACCTCGTCGTGCGTGTAGTCCGTCGAGCCGAACCAGAACCGCAGCGTATCGATCCCGAGATCGCGAACGCGCAGTTCGCCTTTCGCCTGGATCTTGCGCTGCTGAAGCTCGATGCGGGGGCGCTTCTCGGCAGCTTCCTCACCGGGGATGCCGTAGAGGCTGTTGAACTGGGTATAGGCGACGCCGATGTAGCCGTCGCGGCCGACCAGTGAGAAGCCGAGCGAAAAGCCGTCACTGTCGACGAACGTGTTGAACTGCCGACCATCCGGCGTGTCGTAGTCGTCAGCACTGCGCGTGAACGCATCGGCGTGGATCACGAAACCCTGCGCGCCGGCAGTGACGCTGAAGGAGCCATCGGCGCCGCGGTCGACGGAGGAATATCCACCTTTCGTCTCTGCTGTGAAGCCGTTGCGGGGGACTTGCGTCGGGATGCGGTCCGTTTCGATTGCGACGACCCCGCCGATGGCCTGGCTGCCGAAGCGCAGTGTCGCCGGCCCTCGGATAACCTCGACACGATCGACCGCGTTCGGGTCAACGGGGATCGCGTGGTCTTCGGACAGCGTCGACACGTCGTGGGTTGAAATGCCGTTTTCCTGCACGCGGACCCGGCCGTTATCGAGCCCGCGAATGATCGGCCGATTTGCGCCGCCGGCGAATGTCGTGCCGGCGATGCCCGGGCGCTGCTGCAAGGTGTCGGTGATGGTGGCACCTTGCGTTGACAGAACCTCGAGTTCCGTCGCGATGGTCACCGGGACAAAGGCATCGTCGGCGATGAGGAGGTTGCCGGGCGCCGGGACGGCGAAGGGCGGCAACGGCGCGCCAATGTCGTCGTTTGCCGGGGACGGCGCCTGCTCGACCGGGCTCGGGTTGGTGACGACGATTTCCGGTAGGGCGGTCTGCGCCGAGGCTGAGGCCATCCCGACAGCGGAAAGTGCGCTCGACACGAGCAAGCTCGACATCAGACGGCCCGTCGGATTTTTTCTCCTCGACAACCGCCGGTCACTCACAACGCACGCCATCCCACTCACCCCAACGCTACCGTTACACTATAACGTTCAGTAGCGAGTGGATGGCCGCCCCACTAGTCAGCTGTGCCGCATTCACTCCCCGCGATGCTGGTTTCGCGCCGGCGTGATGCATTGTTACAACATAACATCTGTGACCGGGCCGGCCGCGACGCGTGCCAAACGGCAAGGAGCCAAAGGCCGCCGGAAATCCTTGCTACGCGCCTGGAAAACCTTGCGATTGGGCGGGGGTCGGCGCCCTAGCGGGTGTACGCTACCACCGGTGTCATCAGGTGATAGAGGATGCTCGCCGGGACGGTTTGGCTAACGGCCGACCCGTCGGGCGCTAGCGTGTCGATCCACAAACCGGCCGGCGCTGGATCGATGTAATGGGAGAACAGCAGATTCACGGCGGCATGCGCCTCCTGCGTCGCAGCGCTCACCTCGCCTGCATCAACCGAGGACCAAATGAGCATACACAGCGCACGGATCATCTCGGTTTGCGACCAGATGCGCGAATGCCCCTGCAGCGGTACGCCCGCGGCGGTGATTTCGTGGCGCGGAAGCCCGGTGTGCGGATTAAGCCCGATGCGACGGGCCATTGTGATGAGACGGATACCGATGTCGCGACGGGCGGCATTGTCCGGATCGAGATCGTGGAGCAGCCAGGCCCATTCGGCCGCGTGGCCCGGCTCGCGAATATCACCGCGCGCGCCGTGGAGAGGATTTAAATCCGCGTCGACATGCTCTCGCACGGACCAGGTCGCTGGATCGTAGAAATGCGCTTCGAACAGATCCGCGAGTGCGTGGGCATCGGCGAGAGAAGCCGCGCAACCGGTGGCGCGATGCCAGGCAGTGAACGCTTCCAGCAGATGCATGTGCGGGTTGGCGCGGCGTTCGGCGTCTCCGGTTGTAAGGTCGGAGCTTACAACATCGGGGCCGGCAATCTCGCGATAGCCTCGGTCCGCACCGAGTGCGAAATCACGCTTGAGTACGGCGCGCACTGTCTCGCCGAGCTCTCGCGCGCCGTCGATGCCGGCGCGATGGCAGGCGGCTGATGCGAACAGCACGAACGCGTGGTCGTACGCGTCTCGGGTCGCGTCTTTTACTCGGCCGTCAGGATGGAAGGTTTTTGCGAACGCACTCCCCGAGCCAGCGGCCGGACCGGTAAGAAAGGCGAAGCCGTGCTCCGCGAGCGCACGTGATCGCTCGGCGTGCCAGCCGAAGGTCGCTGCGGTCGCGAATGCCCAGGTCTGTCGGGCCATGGTCCGCAGGCGTTTGTCCGCGTCGCCGGGGGCACCCTCGAAGGTGACCGTCTCATGGAAGCCGCCGCGCGGATCAGCAGCGATCTCCAGCCATCGCGGCAACGCAACATCGATGAGCCATGCGCGAAGGCGGGCGTCGGGGGAACCGCCTGGGTCCGCCGGGATGGCCTCCACGTTCGCATGGTTGAGCGGCATGGGATGAGACATGGGTGCAGTCCACAACGTGATGCAACTGCGTGGCGCATACCTCAAATTGTTTTCCCGACCGCTAACGCGCGCTGGAATCGCGTATCGTCATCGCATGCGACGCCTGGGGCTCCTGCCACGCATTGCAGGGAGAGCGCCCTGGTCGTCGATGCACATCAGCTGGGTAGATCCGACGGTCGCTCTTCGTCGGTTGCTCAAGGAAGGCATACACCACCATGATCAAACACGATCGACGTCATCGCCTCGGCATTCGGAAAAATCTGATGGCGACCGCTGGTGTTGGGCTTGCGCTCGCGACCGTGCCGATTACCGCAGCCGCGAACACGGCGCCTTGTGCGCTCGAAATCGACCAGGGAGAAAATGTCGTCAATGTGCGGGTTCTGCTCGGTGCGCAGACCGCCGGGGATATCGGGCGGACCGCTCAGTACGCGCTTGCAATCTCGCGGACACAGAGCGGGAACACGACCCAGTCATCGTCCTCTGGATCGCACGTGCTGACCGGCAACGAGACGCTTGTCGCGCAAAACCAGGTTTCGGAAGGCGGCACGCTCAATGTGACGCTCACCGTGCGCGTTGACGGCGGGGCCGAACAGACATGCAGCAGCAGGGTGCGCTAGGTCACACAAGCGCGCTCCTCCGCGTCGATGCGATCGAGAAGAGTCCTCGCCACGCGGACTGAAATGTTACTGGCCGATTACCGCCCGGTCCCGAGCCGCGCAGCAAAAGGCTTGCTGGCGGCACGGGCGTAGGGGTGCGCTACACCTAGGCCGGTTATTCTCAAGGCCGGTTATTCGAAGGTCAGCGCGCCGGTGGCCTGGTTGATGCGAAGGAGCACCGTCTGTTTCGGCCCGGGTGTGTCACCCACGCCGGATGGATCGTAATACTGCAGCGGAACGCGCACGAGCAGGCCGCGCGCGGCGTCGTAGGATGCCTTGATCTTCTTGAACTCGATGGCCGAGAAACCGGCGCCGTTCGCATCGTCGTGCAGTACCTTGCACTGGGCGCCGGCGAGTTCTTCCTCCGGATCGGGCGCGATGATCACGAGATACGACGAACAGCAGACCGGCTCGCCGTAGGTGTCTGTGTAGTAGAGGCGGATGGCGCCGTTCGCGAAGGTGCGTATCGCGTCTTTTCCTTCCCCGACGAGATAGGTGACCTTGGCAACCTCGCCACAGTCCCGCAACGCCGGCGCTGCATCTGCACCGGTCACCAGAATGCCCGCCGCGATGAGCGCAGCCCCGAGCGTGCGCACGCTACGCTTCGCTCGCACCAGCTTTCCTTTGCTCCGTGCCATCGGATTTTCCTCCACTCACTACCGCCATGACGTCGCGAGCGTGCCGGGCGCGCAGTGAACCGGCCATGAACGCGCGTCAGTATTTCTTCGGCACGTACAGCTCTTCCGGCATGACACTGCGCTCATAGTCGGGATTAAACACCCGTTCCGGCAGTTCCGGCGGCTCGTAGGGCACATCAGTGTAGGGCACGTGCGAGAGCATGTGGTCGATGCAGTTCAGCCGCGCGCGCTTCTTGTCGTTCGCCTCGACGATGTACCACGGCGCTTCGGCGATGTTGGTGCGCTGGAGCATATCCTCCTTGGCCTCGGTATAATCCTCCCACCGAACGCGGGCCTGCAGGTCCATCGGCGACAGTTTCCACTGCTTCATCGGATCGTGCATCCGCACCAGAAAGCGGAGCTGCTGTTCTTCGTCGGTGATGGAGAACCAGTACTTGATGAGCTTGATGCCGGAGCGCACGAGCATGCGCTCGAACTCCGGCACGTCGTGGAAGAACTGGTCGATCTCCTCTTCGGTTGCGAACCCCATGACGCGCTCGACGCCGGCCCGATTGTACCAGGAGCGATCGAACAGAACGATCTCACCGCCGGCCGGTAGATGCGAGACGAAGCGCTGGAAGTACCACTGGGATTTTTCGCGTTCATTCGGTGCTGGCAGTGCGGCGACCCGGCAGATCCGCGGATTGAGACGCTGGGTGATGCGCTTGATCGCGCCACCCTTGCCAGCGGAATCACGCCCCTCGAAGATCACAACAAGTTTGTAGCCCGTGTGCACGACCCAATCCTGCAGTTTCACGAGCTCGGTCTGCAGATGGAACAGGGAGTTGAAATACTCCGCGCGGCTCAACCCACTGTCGGGTTTGAGCGTGGTAATGGAGCGCAATTCCTCAGGAATGCGATCATCATCCATCTCCATTTCCAGCTCTTCATCGAAGCTGTCCTGGATGTCGCTCGCGACCCAACCGACCTGCCGCTGTTCGTCTTCCTTCTGCGCCATTGCGCGGAAACTCCCTCTGGTCAGCCTGTAATGTGAACGCCGGTCAGCCCACGTGCAGTTCGGACGACCGGCGGAAAGCGCACCCCACGTGCCGGGCGGTTTGCCGCACCGCCCACCTCGATCCGCGCTTTCTTCAGAAGAGCGCCAAACATAGCTGGCTGTCGGGCGCAGCGGAAGCCGTTCGCGGCGCCGGTGCCTGTTCACAACCACGGCGCTTCGGCGTTGACAGCGATGGTTGCCGCCGCACAATGCGGGATGGCTCTCTCAATGACACCGCGAACACCGGCGAGTACCGCCCTTCCGTACTGTATCGTCCTGGCGCTTATCCCCCTGCTCGGGGCTGGCATGGCATGGGGCGGATTATGGATCGTCGGCGCATTTCTCTTCACGTTCCTTGCCACGCCGCTGATGGACACGCTCGTCCCGCTCAACGCGAGCAATGCAGACCCGGCGACCGAAGATGACGCGATCAAAGCGCACCTCTGGCTGACCTGGTTCTGGGTGCCATGTCAGGTGGCGCTGATCGTTGGCCTGCTGGTGGTCGCTGGTGACGGGACGCTCGCTGGCTGGGAGCTGTGGGCGATGGCGGCAACGCTCGGCCTCGCGACCGGGGGTATCGGGATCACCTACGCGCACGAGCTGATGCATCAGCGTAATCGGTTCGAGCGCTGGCTGGCCGAGGTGCTGATGTGCTCGACGCTTTACGGGCATTTCTGCATCGAACATGTGTTCGGCCACCATCTTCACGTGGCGACGCCGCGCGATCCCGCCTCGGCCCGGCCGGGCGAGTCGCTCTATCGGTTTTTGCCACGCACGGTGATTGGGACATTACGTTCGGCCTGGGCGATCCAAAGCGAACAGCTACGCCGACGTGAGCTGCCACTCTGGAGCCGCCAAAACGCATTCTGGCGTTATGGCGCTTGGACCGCTGCATGGATCACGCTGGCCTATCTCGTCGCAGGGCTGACCGGGCTCGGCGTGTTCCTCGTGCAAGCCGTCGTCGCCGTGCTGCTTCTCGAGACGGTGAACTATCTGGAGCACTACGGCTTGCAGCGGCGGCTGCTCGAGAACGGTCGCTACGAGCCCACGCGGGAGCATCATTCGTGGAATGCGAACCACCGCTTCACGAACTACATGCTCATCAACCTGCAACGACATTCGGATCATCACCGCCACCCGAACCGGCGATTTCCGCTGCTGCAGGCACATGACCCGGACACCGCACCCCAACTGCCCTACGGCTACAGCTGGATGGTGGTGCTCGCGTTGCTGCCACCGATCTGGTTCCGCGTGATGGACCCGCGTGTGGCAGCATGGCGCGCGCGTCATGGAGACATCCGCGGGACGGGCGGCCCGAATGATGGCAGTGCGTCAGCGCTGCCTGCCGGAGCCGTCGCCGCCGAGTGAGCCCGTGCCTTGGCGCAGCGATACACGTTATGGCGCGTCAGGCCTACAACCGGCGACGAGGCACACGCGCGTGGTAGCGCGCGGCCGTCCGGACCGAAGAGGTCGGGGTGCGCGAAAGCGTCACCGGTCAGTGCGGAAAGAGCCGCGCCGCCATGTGCTGCGTCAGATACCAATCGCCGGCCTCGCGGACAAACACGTTCGTCGCTGTGAGTTGCGTCGAGCCTACGATCTCGGTGCACACGACGAGTGCGGTATGGTCCGTCATCATCACGTGCTCATCGAGCGGCCAGATATCCGGCGGCCCACCCGAGACGAAGATCTCTGCCCACGAGGCCATCACATCCGCGCGACCGTGCTGAACCGGCCAGCCCGGATGGCCGACGAGCACCGGGCGATGGTTCGAAATCAGCGCATCGAGCCGCACGATGTCACCGGCCCGGACAGCGTCATAAAAGGCGTCGTGCGCGCGCAGAACGAGTGATCTCTCCTTCGCATCTGCCATACGCACCTCCACCAACGACGAGCTGTTACTTGAGACAAGCGCCTGGAACGTAGCCGGTCTTCTTATCGCCGTCGCGAATTTTCCAGATGCATACGCGCATGCGTCGCCGCACCGCGCGCACCGTCCGACGGGCGCAGTCTCGCGTGTCCACTTCGTTTTCGAAGCCATCTCGCCCGTCACCTGTGGCCGACAAGTGATGCACGACAGCGCCGAGGTGTGGCAGAACGCGCTGACGCGTTC